>JACQCH010000004.1 GCA_016201735.1 Candidatus Omnitrophota bacterium | reverse complement strand
TTCCGGAACTTGTTGCCGCCATCGCAAGCTATATTCATACGCACAATCAGAATCCGAAAGTTTTTGTTTGGAGCGCTTCGGTGGAGCGCATTATGACCAAGATCTCCAAATGTAAAGAAGCGTTAGGGACACCACACTAGCGTCTGGTGCCGGTCGCTCGGGAACGGCCCCGATCATAAACACGACGCCGAGGGCATTCTGACGGCTATTTTACGAGATGTTGTGATGGAGAGATGCAAGGCGAAGCGTGAAGAGGGCCGGAAAATTCTGGGCGATTTTCTGGGAGAGCAGTACCGTTTCCCCATCTTTAGAAAGTTGGTCTTGCTCTGCGTTGATCGACACTGGAGCGATTACAGGGGGCTGTTTGAGCGGTTCCTGGAGATGAATCCGAGGGCCTTCCGGGACAGCGACTACGAAGTGGAGCTGCAAGATGCCTTGCGCCATCACTGGGAGGAGATTGGCCCACCTCTCCTGGAGAGATTGAAAACGCTCATTGAGAACGTACCCGAGTATTACGCCAAGGAAGGCGAGCAGGCGGTAGCTCAGTGGAAGTACAAGTGGCTTTCCCCGCTCAAGGATCACCCTGATTTCTCAGGGGCCTATAACGAAGCCAAACAGAAGGTCAAGCCGAAGGGCGATAAACCGTATGAGCCGGACCGCTCGGCATTTAAAGGTGGGTTTGTTGGCCATAAATCGCCGATCTCAAAAGAGTCAATCTTGGGAAAACTCGCTGCCGGTGAGCTGGTGAAATACCTGAACGAATTCCAAGGGACGGATTCCTGGCACGGGACATTCGAGGGAGAACCGGACAAAGAAGGGCTTGCTGGCGAGTTGCACGCCGCGGTTAAAGTGGAACCGAAGAAATTTATCGAAGCTCTGGAAGGATTCCACCATGCCAATTATTCTTATGTGGGCGCAATCTTGGTAGGACTCAAAGCGGCGTGGAATGAGGGGAAGGATCTGGATTCGGGCGACTGGGGCAGGATCTTGGACTTCTGCCTGGCGTATCTAAGCCGTGATAAAGAGGCGTTTCTCAAGGAAGCGCTGCAAGCACAAGGTGAAGACAGCGGAGGCGGACGATACATTTATCTTGCGGAGACAATCGTTGAATTCATCGCGGACGGCTGTCGAGATGACAAGCGGGCCTTTGATCCGAGGCATTTCGACGCCGCAGGAAAGATCTTTGATGCGGTGCTGCCGTTGCTCAGGAGTGAAAAGTGCTCCGACGTACAGAGAGACGCATTGACTTATGCGTTGAACACCACAGCCGGTAAAACGATCCGGTCTTATGTTTCCTTTTCCCTTCGGGTGGCCAGGGCAACCGGAGCAAGAGAGGAAAACTGGGGTTCGCGTAGGTATGAGCGATTTTTCAACGCTGGTCTCATCGAGGCGCCCATCTGGTTTGGGTGTCATTTGCCCAATCTGAGGTATCTGGACGAGGGGTACACGCAGGGTAAGGTCCGGACTTTTTCAGAACGGTCATTCGATGACTGTGAGTGGCGAAAGTTTATGGAGGGGTATCTCTCCGGCTCCCAGATCGATGGGAAGCTGTATTCCCTGATGCGTCCCCATTATGTCAAGGCCCTCCAGAGTAAAGTTTTTGATGGGAATGTAGAGGAAAGGTTCGTTGACCACCTTTGCATCGGTTATCTGTGGGGGATGGAGTCGTTGCAGCAGAGCAACAGTGATGGGCAACCCAGCTTATTCCAGAAGATGCTGGAGGAGGCGAGCACTCCGGAGAAGCGGAACAGATGGGTGGAAGTAGCGGAGCACTTCTGGCGGTGCACGAGCCAAAGGGTCAAGAAAGAGGGCAAGGATCTCGAAGAAGAGCCGTCTGAGGATGTAATGAGGAAAATCCTGGAATTTTGGGCGTGGACTTACAAAGAACAGGAGTTTGTTAAGACGCGACTGGGAGATGAATACGGTAAATTCCTTGGCCAGATGGCTTACTTGACCATCCTTCTGGACAGGATCGATGAGGAAAGAGAAGGATGGCTTCTGTTGAGTGCTCCGCACATTGACGAGCACCACGGCAGCTCCTTCTTCTTGGAATACCTGACTAAATTTAAGGATGGAGAAAGCATTAAGCGCATTGGCAAAATTTATCGGAAGGTTCTGGAGAGGACGACACCGACGTTTGAACAGGAGAACGTTCAGATCATCGTTGAGAAGTTATACAAGGTCGGCCAGAATGACCCTGATGTCAAAAAGGATGCGGATGAGATCTGCGACACTTACGGCCGCCGAGGGTTCCATTTCCTCAGGCCGACATGGGAAAGATATCGGGGTTAGCTAGGGTGGCGGATTGTTTTGTTTGCGGCAAGCCGTTTGATAATGAACTCTGGTTTTTGGGTAATGCGCCGGATGGCGATCCCGAACTCACCGTATTCAAGAACCGGCGTTGCCCTGATTGTTGGAAGAAATTGAGGCGGGACTCGGGATGCCACATCTATTTTAGTGAGGACATGGAGAAACTGAAGAGAGATTTTGGCGGCAGTGTGGTCACTTAGCCCTGGGAGTCAAATGATACGATGAAACGTTTTAGTGCCGATCCACATTCGCTATCGCACCTCCTCTCATCGATTCACAATCGTGAGCGGGCTCTCCCCGATTTCCAGCGGGATTTTGTCTGGGACCCGAAAGCCACCCAGGAGCTCCTCATTTCCATTGCGATGGGGTATCCGGCTGGAAGTTTGCTGGAGGTGCGAAACAGGGGTGATTTGTTCGCTGTCAGGGAGTTCGAAGGCGCCCCAGCCTTGGATGGTCACCAACCGACCTTTCTCATTTTGGATGGCCAGCAGAGACTCACCTCTTTGTATCAGGCCCTGTATGGGGTGGGGGATCATCGGTATTACGTGAAGCTTCAGAGCCTCTTAGAGGCCGAAGACATTGAGCAAGCTCTCTTTCATCTGCGGGCAACGAAGGCGGAGAGACGCGGATATGATTCCATTGAGAGACAAGCCAGAGAACTCGTGGTGCCTTTCGCGGCAGTCTTTGGGCGAACGGGTGGATTTTTTGAGTGGCTTGATGAAATCGTCCGCGTTCGCGGAGAGACAGGAGAGCAGGAGAAAGATCTGCGAGCCCACCTAAGGGCTGTTTACGCGAAATGGATTAAGGCCATCGAGGACTACGATTTCCCTGTTATTACTCTCTCAGACGATACACCGGTCGAAGCCGTCTGTACGATCTTTGAAACACTAAACCGTACCGGGGTAACGCTCACAGTCTTTGAGCTGCTGACGGCCCGTTTTTGGACCAAGGACTTGAATCTGCGTGAGCGGTGGGAGCAGGCGTTAGAGTCCAACGACGCAGTTGAGCAATTTCAGATTGAGCCTTACTACCTGCTGCAAGCAATCGCTCTATGTGCTCACCGGGATGCGCCGACCTGCAAGCGAAGCGACGTGCTCAATTTGAAACCAGAACAAGTTCGGACATTCTGGGAACCCGTTGTCGTCGGTCTCCGGGAGGTTCTGGAGATCCTTACCCAAGAGTGCGGTGTTCTGGCAGCAGCGTGGCTTCCGTATGCCCCTATGCTGGTCACTATGTCTGCCGTTTGGGCTTCGCGTCCTTCCCAGCTTGGCGCGGAGCAAGCGGTATACAGGTCGAAACTCACGCAGTGGTTTTGGTGTTCTGTGTTCGGGCAATCCTACGAGAATGCGCCGAACAGCCAGGCAGCCAGGGACTATGGTGAATTACTTGAGTGGTTCAGGGGCGGACCCGCACCTCAGAGCGTCGCTTCGTTCACATTTGACCGAGACCAACTGGCAGATGTCACTCCTCGTCAGCGCGCGGTGTATCGAGGAGTCATTGCCCTTATCGTTCGCCATGGAGCGAAAGACTTTTATCTGGGCAGGAAGATTACGCCAGAACTCGTGGCGGAGGAGCGGATGAACGATCATCACGTGTTTCCCAGGGCGTACCTCCGTGAGCGTTCTGTCTCAGGGCGTTCAGCCGATTGCGTTCTGAATCGGACTCTGATTGACCACCGCACAAACAAAAGTATCGGGATGAGACCTCCTTCGGAGTACATGCGGAATATAGGGGAGCAACTTCGAAAGGGCCAAACGGCCGGGATTACTCTGGAGGTCATTCTGGAGTCCCATCTGTTGCCTGCGGGCTCAGACAACCCACTCCTGAAGGATGATTTCGACGAGTTCCTCGAAAAGAGAAAGCAGTTGATTCTTAAGGCGTTGGAGGAGGCGACGGGTATGGAGGATCTGACGACACGTAGATCAAACTCGGTCAGCACCCCAGTGGATGATTCCTCCGGTGTGATGCAGAAATCCACTCCGTTCGAGGAACGAGAAGAGGATGAAGATGGACAAGGAGAAGGCCAGGGAGAATGGAAGGAGCGTCATTATCTGCGGGTGGAATTCTGGAGGACGTTGTTAGAGCGGAGCAAGGGGAAAACAAAGCTCTTTCAAAACATCAAGCCAGGCAGAAATCACTGGCTGGCCACCGGAGCTGGACGATCAGGCGCCAGATTCACCTATGTAATTCTTCAGGATCAAGGAGTGGTTGAGCTCTACATCGATCATGGCAAGGGTAGGGGGGAGGAGAATAAAGCAGTCTTCGACGCCCTGTTCTCTGAGAGAAAAGTGATTGAACAGGAATTTGGTGGAGCGATGGACTGGGAGCGATTGGATCACCGCAGAGGATGCCGCATCGCTAAACGATTTATGATCGGTGGTCTTAAGGATAAGCGAAGCTGGCCCACGCTCCAGGATGCAATGATTGATGCTGTGGTCCGATTGGAGAAGGCGCTGCGTCCACGGATTACCGGCCTCAAGGTTTGAATCGTACTATGGAGGGCAGGTTAAATGCGCCGGGTCAGGATTAGGTGGGACGGGCCGATCCCCGTGGAAGATGTGCTGAGACTGAACGACAATAACGACAATAGTGATGATTACGGCCTATACCAAATCTATGGGCAGCAAATTGTTTATGGTTCTGGCGTGTTGTTGTACATTGGTAAAGCCGAGGCGCAGACGTTTGGAGGACGATTTCGACAGCATGTCAAGGAATGGCTTAATCACGAAGAAGGAGTATTCGTCAGGATAGGACGGATTGCCAGCGAAGACTATGCTCACGAACCTCCGGATTGGCCGGACTGGAAGCGGCTCCTCGCCGATGTCGAGGCGCTTGAAATTTACCGGCACTCGCCGTCATACAACTCAAAAAGCATCTGTGAATACGCAGGCCAACCGTTGCATCTCATCAATGAGGGTGATCGGGGCAGCCTGGTCGCCGAATGCATGAGTGATCAGCTTCAATCGAAGCCAAAGGATGAGAATGAAGCAGTTTGCCTGTAAGTGGTGTCAGGTTCAATTTCCGATTTCCTTTTGACCCGAGCAAATTCACTGCCAACGTCGCTTTATTAGAACGAAAGCGACGTTGAGGGGTTGGGGACGGGGCGGCTCTCGACGGAAGGTGTTAGGGCAGGGCTGACGAAAAGCGACGTTCGGATCGGCTTCAGGCGTTGATCTCCTCCCAGGTTTCCTCATCCTGCGGCGGGTGCTGAAGCTGCGAGAGGTCTTTCCTCACCGCATCCCAGAACTCTTGGGTTTCCCGCTCCTCGGGTGACTTGGCGGTCGGCGCAGGGGTCGCCTGGGGTCTGGACATGACAGCATAGCGGGTTTCGTCCGCAGCATGATCCTCCCCGGAGGTATCCAGGTCCTCCGGGTTATGTTCATCGTGGATGAGTCCCGGAAGGGTGCGGATGAAATCCCGGCAAGAGTCCATCACCAGGAGATTGGCTGTCCACATTCCTCCCTGTCCCTGAAACGGTTTCAAGCGTTCCCGCATCCGGTTCCAGCCGATGATCCGCCGGTTGTCCCCTCGGATGAGCCGGATTCTCTGGCCAAAGATTTTCTGCATCGTCTCAGCTCCTGATTCGCCGTGGATCGTCCCCCAGTGATGCTGCCGGTCATCCCAGATGGAGGGATCGGCCACGCAGTAGGCGATCTGCTCGTTCCGGTCCGTCACGGAGAGGATCAACTCCGCGAGTTCTGAGTAGATCAGACGCTCCGAATAGACCTCCCGGTAACGGACCATCCTGCCGTCGTAGTCCGTGTACCACCACCCGGCACTGGCCGGTTTGGAGTAGCCGTAGTCCAGGGAGATGAATTTCTGGAACCCCTCCGGCGGCCTGACGGTGGGGATCACGTGGATGGAGGAGTTCCAGATATCGAAGAACTGCCCCTCCATCACGTCCCAATTTCCTTCCAGGAACGCCTTCCGCTCCTTCTCCGGTAACGACTGGAGCCAGGCAAGGTATCTGGGATCGCTCTTGACCAGGGTGGGGTTGTCATGGATCGTCGCCGGCACAAAACAGCGGGTTAAAACCAGGATCTGGCCGTTGGGGAGGGTGAAGCTCTCCTTGTAAATCTGGTTGGGTCGTTTTCCCTCGATGAACCGGCGCTTGACCCAGGCGTGGCCCACACCGCCGGGGTTGGCGGTGGCCCGGACGTAGCATCGGATGGACGGATCAATTGTTCGGACCTGGGAGATGAGGAACAGATACTGGCTCTCTGTGAACTGCTCCAGTTGGTCAAATCCCATGAACTGGTACTCGTGGCCCTGGTAGTTGTATTTGTCATCCTCGTGCTGGCAGTGGGCGAGGAAGATCGTGGCCCCGGAAGGGAACCGCCATCGGCGCTCCTGGGAGTTGAACATACCACCCAGGGAGGAATACCAACGGTGGCAGCGGTCCATGATCTCCTGGAGTTGGGGATAGGTTCTGCGGAAGATCACACCTCGGTAGCGGGGATGGTCGAGCTGTCGAGTCGCCTCCATCACGATGGCGTCGGTCTTGCCCGGCCCTTTGGCTCCGCCGAACAGAGCTTCAAAACAGACCTGCCAGAGATTGAGGAAAAACTCCTGTGGGCCTGGATGGGGACGCCAGGGTTGCGGACGGAGGGAATTAGGGCTGGACGGAGCCGTTGACATTCTCATCCGGCTCAAATCCTTTGGGCAGGTAAATGAGTGGGCCGGTGTATCCGTCCGGCGGGGCGCTCATCTTGTATTTGCCGAGGATCTTGTTCAGCATATCCAGGGCGATCATCCGGGTGCGCCAGTCAATAAGCTCCCGCTCGGCGAGGACCTGGCCCTCGTGGGTGAAGAACCTGGTCTCGGTGGCCTCCAGGGCTTCATGGAGTTTCCGGGCAGCCGTTTCGGGGGTCAGCCGGTAAAGTTCCAGCATCGCCTGGATCACCGTGCGGATATCCGGGTGATTCAGCAGGCGCCAGGAGGCCGCGGCAGCGGCGTTGAACGCTTCCGCCTCGTAGCCGGCTTTCCGGTAAGCCTCGGCGCCGTTGCCGCACTCGAAGTAGGCGAGGCAGAACGCCTGCTGGCGCCGGTTCAGCCGATTCCAGGCGTCCTGCGCCTCCGGTGAGAGAACGGGTTGTTCAATAGCGGATTCTTCCATGCCAGGCCCCATGACTACACTTCTTAAGTTGTAGTCTATCACAGGGCCATTGGCTTTACAAGATCAAGCAGAGACCGACTCCAGGGCTTCCTTGACTTGATCGTCGGTCACTCCGCAGTAGTACCGGAGGGTTACCGACACATCCGAGTGGCCCAAGATTCTCTGCGCCACCTTGGGATTCCCGGTCTTGGCGACCAATTCCGATCCGACGGTGTGCCTGAGGTCGTGAGGCGTGTAGGTGGCTGAGATTCCTGCCTCGGCCAGCCACTTGCTCAGGTCCCGCTGCACCTGGCGGTTGGAAATCCGCCGGTGATTGCGTGAGAGGAACAAAGGCGCGTCTGGAGTCATCGGTTCCTTCTGCGCTTTCCTCCAGCGTAGGAAGTGGGCGATCCGCTTCCGGAGATCAAGGGTCAGATAAATCCGCCGGTGCTTGTCTCCTTTGCCGACCACCTCCAGGTATTCCTTGCCCTCCACACCCCCGACGTTCAACGCCGTCGTCTCACTCAAGCGCAACCCTGTTCCCAGCATCAGGTGGTACATGAGAGAAGCACGCTCTGCGTCTTTGCGTTGATCCAGGAGCTTCAGGAACCGATCTTTTTCCTCCGGGGTCAGACGCATCACTTCCTGGTACCGCTTGGGTCTCATCCGTTTACCGTTCATCGCTCTCCCTCCTGGAAACCCGATAGAGCCACTTAACGTTCTGTTTGGATGCCGCCACCAGTTTCACCTTGGGGTCCATCCCCTTAAAGACCAGAAGCCCACCCTGCTTCTCATAGATTCGGCAGAAGACCTGGCCTCTGACGCAGGCCACCACCGGCTTGTCTTCTTCCAGTGCCAGATTCAAGTCGCAGAACAGGAGGTCTCTTGGATTGTACCGGGGAGCCATGGCGCTGTCTTCGACCTTGAAGGCGAAAACATGGCTCCCGAACAGGGCAGGGGGCGCGTCAACCGTTTTGCCTTTCCATTCTCGGTGTTTTTCCACGACATCCAGGGGACTCACTGCGTCCTTCGTGCCGTAGAGGGGTACCTTGAGTAGCTCCTGGTGCTTGAGTTCGCCCTTAATCTCTTTCCGCAGGGTGCCGGAGAAAGCCTTGTCCCGGTCCCTTTGCCGTTTCTCCTGGTCGTAGAGACTGTACAGGACGTTGTAATCGCCCTGGGTCAGCTTCAGGATTTTCAGGATTCGGGGGAGCTTCTCCGGAGTCGGGAGAGCCAGCCCCGTCTCCCAATTGGAAACGGCCTGCGTGGATCGCTTGCTCTTTAAGCCCAGCTTCCAGGCCAGGTCCCGCTGGTACACGCCGCGGCTTTTTCGGAGTCTGCCCAGGTACTCCCCGAAGCGGACCCCCGGGGGTTTCATCTTTCCGATTTTATTCATAGCGCCTCCATTACAAGTCGTTCTGCGTATCCAGCTGAAGTGTAGCACGAAAGTACATATGTTGTCAAGCGGGCATTTGTCGGGTAGAATACACATTGAGAAGTGTATCACTTCAAAGCGAGGAGGTGGTAACCATGGAGATTCAGGCGGAACTGATGACGGTAGATGAGGTGGCGCGGTTGATCCGTCGAACCCGGTTCGCCGTCTACAAGGCGTGGCCGTCGTGGGCCAGGCAGGGAGTGACCCCGATCCGGGTAGGCGGCGGGTCGCGGGGAGGGCTGCTGTTCAGGCGGCGCGACATCGAGAAGATGGTGAGGCGCTGGCAACAGGCGGAGTCTGTGAGGAGCGATGAGCGAGCGGATGGACCGGGACATCTTCGGCCTGACCCTTCTGGATCGGCTTGCTGAGCTGAGGCGGTACGAGGCGACCCTGATGGAAATCGAGGCCGGCCTTGCCCGTATGTTGGACAAGATGGAGTCCGGTCGGGCCGCGCCGCTTCGGAGACTGCTGGAGGAGACCATCGCACTGCGCCGCCAGCACATCGAGGAGGAATACAAGCGTGTCATCTCTTATTGAGTCATCCGAGGCCAGGAACACCGTCTTGTGGAGTATTGAGAAACTTCGTGACGGCTGGGCGACCCTGCCTCCGGATGGAAAAGGTGACCGAATCAAGTACCTCGTCCAGGCCATCGCCTCGTTGGAGGAACCCGCAGACCGACGGGAGTGCCTCACCCAGTTGAAGTCCGTCACCGGCTACCCCCTTCAAACGCTGGAACAGCAGCTTGAGCAGGAGAAGAAGTTCGCTGCTTCACCCGAACCGCAGGAACCCGAGGAACAAAGAGTCTCTCTGGCGACGAAACTCGTCCGGCTGGTGGAGGACAGCGGCTTGACTCTCTTTCACGACCAGTTCGGGGAACCTCACGCCGCGCTTCGGGAGGAGGGGACACACGTCTTCAAGCTGAACTCCAAGTCTTTCCGCCGGTGGCTGGCCCGTTTGGGCTGGGCACGGCTGAAGAAGGCGGTCCCTAGAGAGGCGATCCAAAGCGCCATCGAGACCTTGAGCGGGAAGGCCCAATTCGACGGGAAGCAGATCGAGCTGCATGTGCGGACTGCCTGGCACGAGGGCACGCTGTTCTATGACCTTGGAAACGGGCAGGCGGTTCGCATCACCGGCGAGGGGTGGGAGATCGTCAATGACCCTCCCATCCTGTTTCGCCGCTACCCGCACCAGAAGCCGCAGGTCATCCCGGTCCCGGGTGGGAACGTCCGGGACCTTCTGAGGTTCGCAAATCTTCCGAAGCACGAGACGAGCCGCCTCCTCCTGCTTCTGGTGTCGATCATCACCGACCTGATTCCTGGCTTCCCCCATCCGCTCAAAGCAATCCACGGGCAACAAGGGGCGGCCAAATCCACGCTCCTCAAACTCATCAAGGAGCTGGTCGATCCTTCCTTCACCAAGGTGGTGGACCCTGGAGACAACTTGCGGGAGTTCGTCCTGAAGGCGTCGAGCCACTGGTTCCTCTCCCTGGATAACTTGAGCTTCATTCCGCCGTGGCTTTCAGACGCCCTCTGTCGGGTCTGCACGGGCGAGGGATTCTCCAAACGGGAGCTGTTCACCGACACCGATGAGGTGGTGATCGCTCTGATGCGGACTGTCGGCATCAACGGGATCAACCTGGTGGTGGACAGGCCGGACCTGCTGGATCGCTGCCTCATCTTGGAGCTGGAATCTATCCCGGAGGACAGGCGCATACCGGAGGAAGAATTCTGGGCCGATTTCGAGAAGGCGAAACCCGCGCTCCTGGGGGCCCTCTTTGACGTAGTGGCGGGAGCGATCCGGCAGTTTCCCGAAGTGAAACTGTCTCGGCTGCCCCGCATGGCCGACTTCACCAAATGGGGAGTCGCCGTGACCCTCGCCTTGGGGGAGAGACCGGCAGAGTTCCTGGAAGCCTACCGCCTGGTCATTACCCAACAACACGAGGAAGCCATCGCCTCCAGCCCGGTGGCCCTGGCCGTCCTGGCCCTCATGAAGGAGCGCCCGGAGTGGATAGGAACCTCCTCCTCTCTGTTGGGAGACCTGAATGATCTGGCGGAGGAACTCCAGATCGACACCCGAGGCAAAGCATGGCCCAAGGAACCCAACTGGGTCTGGCGGCGCCTGATGGAGTCCAAGACCAACCTGGAGGCGATGGGGCTGAAGATTGACCGCAAAAGGGTGCCGGATCGGCTCATCACCATCCAGCGGGTCAGGGAAAATGGTGTCAATGCTGACAATGCTGTCAACGCTGAGCCCAATCCAGCCCCTCCTTTGACACCACTGACACCATTAACACCAGAATCCCCCTCCTGTACGTGGTGCGGCAGTCGGCATCTGTGGCGCAGCGAGAATGGGGTCACCCGGTGCGGGGTCTGCCATCCTCCGGCTGGGCCAGAGCGTGTGGTGTGGCTCGATGAAGGGAAAGACGGACAACCCGCCTCTTGAATCCTTGCCCTTGGATGAGCTTGAGGCGCAGGACAGGTTGCGCAAGGTGCTGGAGCTGCTGTTGGAGGTGGACTTGGAACGGATGAGTGCCTTGCTTGAGGGCCGGAAATCAAAAGACAAGGGCCTGTATAACGGTGTATAATACGCTCACCTTAGGCGAGGCGAGGGATGAAGGTGTACGGCGTGTCGGAGCTGGCGAAGGTGCTGGGCGTTCACAGGCAGTCGGTGAACTACTGGCTGAAGAAGGGCTGGGTGAAGGCGAAGCTCGATTACCGGAATCGGCGGGTCTTCACCCCTGAAGACCTCAAGAAGATCCGGAAATGGCGGAATACCCTCCGAGAAGCATGAACATTCGCGTTGCCCTCTATATACGGGTGAGCACAGACGAGCAAGCGCGGGAGGGATACTCCCTTACCACCCAGCGGGAGTTTCTGGAGAATTACGCCAGGCAGCAGGGCTGGCAGGTCGTGTATCCTGAGCCAGGGGAGATTTACGAGGACGACGGTTTCTCTGCCGGCAGCTTGATGCGCCCGGCGCTCCAACGGCTCCTTCGGGACGCCAGGGCCAAGCGGTTCGACCTGGTGCTCGTCTACAAACTGGATCGGTTCAGCCGGAAGCTGAAGGATCTGTTGACCCTCATCGAGGATCTGGAGTCCTGGGGAGTCGGTTTCAAATCAGCCACCGAACCTTTCGACACGACTTCCAGCGGCGGCAAGCTCATGCTTCAGCAGCTCGGAAGCTTTGCGGAGTTTGAGCGGACCCGGATCGCCGAGCGGGTCTTCCCTGGAATGATCAGAAGTGTCCAGGAAGGGAATTGGCACGGAGCGCGGTATGCGCCGTATGGATACCGATACAACAAGGAAAAGCAGCTCCTTGAAGTTGCTGAGGAGGAAGCCAAACTCATCAAGCTGATCTTCACCATGTACCTGTCGGGCCAGAGCACCGTTCAAATCACGGGCTATCTTTACAGGAAGGAGTACCGCAACCGGGCAGGTGGCCCATTCTCCAATCACTTCGTCTGTTGGGCGTTGAGGAATCCGATCTACATTGGGAGAGTGGTATGGAACAAGCGCCATTACGATCCGAGGCAGAAAACCCGCGGCGGGCACCTTCGAGCGATCAAGAATAAGCCGTCTGATGTCATCGAGGCCAAGGGTAAGCATGAGCCGATCCTTTCTGAGGAGGAGTTCAACCTCGTTCAGCAGCGGATGGCCGACAATCAGAGGGGGAAGATGCACAGGAGGAACGTCAAGGAATACCCCCTTTCCGGCATCCTGTATTGCAGCCGGTGCAGCCGCAAATACCTGGGAACCTCCGGCACCTCCAACCATCGGACGAAGGAGCGGAAGCGATGGTACCGCTGTGTGGCCCGGGAGCAGCACGGCGTTCACTGCCCGAATCCGGCCATCAAGGCGGAGGTCACGGAATCTCAGATTTTCACCCTCCTTGAAACTCTCCTTCGGCATCCGGCCATTCAGCATGGCCGGATCGAACAGTTGATCCAGTCCCACGCTCAACTGAATGACGAGCACCTGGAGCAGCAGAGAAACGGTCTCAAGTCCGCTCTGCGGGAGAATCTCGGCAAGCAGGGCAAGCTGACCGAGGCTTATCTGGGTGGGTCCATCGCCCCCGAGGTCTTCAAGGAACTCGGTGCCACGCTGAGGGAGGAGGAGCAGAATCTCAAGCGGGCCATCGCCAAACTGGAGATGGAGCTGATTGAACGGGAGCGCTCGGCGGAGTATCGGAAACTTCTCCAGAGGGTGGTGGACGATTTTGAGGCGGTGGAGCGGGGCCTGGATATCGTCAGGAAAAAGGAGCTGCTGCGCCTCATCTTCAAACGGGTCCTGATCGATGGGAGGAAGATCGTCCGCTTCGAGATGTACGAGCCGTTCCAGCGGATGTACAATGAAGTTCTTATCGACCTTAAGGAGAAGAAAGATAAGGAGTTAAGCGAGGTATGCTCAGACGAGTGTATATTAGCACCTACGGCTGCCAGATGAATGGTCGGGATTGGGAAGAGAGATGAAGTCGGTCACGCTGCCGGCGTACGCGAAGGTCAATCTGTACCTGGATGTTTTGGGCAAACGTCCCGACGGCTATCATGAGTTGGTGACGTTGTTCGAACGGATTGATCTGGCCGACGAGCTGACCCTCGAGCCGATTCCGGGGAAGGAGATTGAAATCCGCTGCGACGATCCTCAAATCCCTCGGGATAGGAGCAATCTCGCGGCCCGGGCGGCGGACAGTTACCGCCGGGCCCTGGGAATCTCCCAGGGGGTCCGGATTTCTTTAAAGAAGAAAATCCCGGTCGCCGCCGGGCTGGGGGGAGGATCTTCCGACGCGGCGGCGACCTTGAAAGGGCTCCAGGAATTGAATGGAAATCCGCTCCCTCAGGAGGAACTGCATCGTCTGGCCGGAGGGCTGGGAGCCGACGTCCCGTTCTTTTTAAGCCCGGGGCCGTTGGCTTTGGGGCGGGGCCGGGGAGACGAGCTGCATCCTTTGGAGGTTCGCCCTTCTCTTTGGCATCTTCTGGTCTTTCCGAGTTTTCCGATCCCGACGAAGGCCGTTTACCAGGCATATCGCTTGACAGCCCCTGGACCCGATGTTACACTGCTCACTCGCGCTTTGAGAGACAACCACGTGCCCGGGATCTGTGACCTCCTCTTTAATGCGTTGGAACCTACCGTAGAAGCCCTCTATCCGGCGCTCTTGTCTGTGAAGGCGGCCTTGAGGCGCGCGGGGCTGGCTCGGCCCATCGTTTCCGGGAGCGGATCGACGGTGATGGCCCTCTGTGCCTCCCAGAAAGAGGCCTCTTTTGCGGCTGGGTTTCTGAGAGAGCAGGAGCCCGGGTGGCAGCTCTTTGTTGCTGGGACGAGAGGATAGGAAAGGCAGAGATGGAGATCACGGACGTCCGGGTCTTCCTTCGGGAATCGTCGGCCGACAGCAAGTTGAAGGCCTACGCGACGATCACCTTTGATCATGCCTTTGTGGTCAGGAACGTCAAGGTGATTGAGGGGACGAAGGGGCTCTTCGTCGCGATGCCGTCGGAACGAGCCAAGGAAGCGTGCCCCAAATGCGGGCACCGGAATGCCGTCCGGAGCCGTTTTTGCAATCAGTGCGGATCTCCGTTGAGTCCGACGGCTCCCAAATCTTCGGAGCAGGGGGGGCAGGTTCCCCCGGACGGCCAGACCGAGCACCGGGACATTGCCCATCCGATCACGGTGGAATGCCGCGAGGTGATCCAGCGCAAGGTCCTCGAGGCGTACGAAGCGGCCCGGACTCAGGGTTCCACCCAGGCACAGCAGTAACCTTCCTCTGGAAGAGGGGGGTGTTGGGGGAGATGGGAAATCTCCCCCAACAAGACCGCAGTAGTGCCATAAGACAGTGGTTCAGGAAAGGGGAATATTAAGGGGAAAACCTGGGTTTTCCCCTTAAAGCGAGCCGCGTATGAGCGAGCAAAATGAGCATTGCAAAGCGGCTCGCCATCTGCCCTGTCGTCCAATGGTAGGACGCCAGATTTTGGGTCTGGTTATCCTGGTTCGAGCCCAGGCGGGGCAACAAACCACTAAAAATGTTTTGCCGCTTCATTTAAAGCGGCCGTAGTAAAAAAGTACTTGGAAACGACGAGCAGGAGTTTCCAAGTATGACCCGAAGCGAGACGTAAGGAGCGTCCATGTCCACAGCGATGCGAGAACGTTGTTCCTTCTGCGGCAGAGGCCGGGAGCGGATCCGCAAACTGTTCAGCGGACCCAGCGGCGTTTACATCTGCGATCTGTGCGTCAAACTGTGCGGCCAGATCCTCTCCAAAGAGGAGGAGATGAATCGGGCTCCCAAACGCCCGACGACCGTCAAGGACATGCTCCCTCCGTCGGAGATCAAGGGGCAGTTGGATCAGTACATCGTGGGTCAGGAGCGGGCGAAACGCCAGATGGCGGTGGCGGTCTACAACCACTACAAACGGATCTGGGCTTCTTCGTCGCCGGACGAGGTGGAATTGGAGAAGTCCAACATCCTCATGGTCGGGCCCACCGGATGCGGGAAGACCTTGATGGCAAGAACTCTGGCGAAGATCCTGGATGTGCCGTTTGCTCTTTGTGACGCCACCCCCTTGACCGAAGCGGGGTACGTGGGGGAGGATGTGGAGAATGTTCTCCTCCGGCTGCTCCAGAGCTGTAATTTTGATGTGAAACGGGCTCAGACCGGCATCATCTACATCGATGAGATCGACAAGATCGGGAAGACCCAGGAAAACGTCTCCATCACCCGGGATGTTTCCGGAGAGGGGGTCCAGCAGGCGCTTCTTAAAATCCTGGAAGGGACCACGGCCAATGTCCCGCCGCAGGGAGGCCGCAAGCACCCTCAGTCGGAGTACCTGCAGCTGGACACGACGAACATCCTGTTCATCTGCGGCGGAACCTTCGTGGGATTGGATAAGATCATCAGCCGTCGGATCGGACGCAAGGTGATCGGGTTCCACGCGGAGTCGGAGGGGGTCGGGATCGGACTCGACTCGAACCTGGGGGCCTTGCTGGCTCATGTGGAGCCGGCCGACTTCATTCGGTTCGGGATGATTCCGGAGTTTGTGGGCCGTTTCCCGGTCATCGCGACGTTCCGCCCGCTGGACATGAGCCAGATGATCGACGTGATGGTCAAACCCAAGAACGCCGTCGTCCGGCAGTACATAAAATTCTTCGAGATGGAGAACGTTAAGCTCACCATCGAAGAGGAAACCTTGGCCGCGATCGCGCAGGAGGCCATCTCCAAGGAGACGGGGGCCCGGGCGCTCCGGGCGATCTTGGAGGAGATCATGCTGGAGGTGATGTTCGATCTTCCCAGCCAGAGGGATGTCGTCGAATGCGTCGTCACGCCGGAGTGCGTGACGCAGCGGGCGGCGCCGGTTCTGATCTACCGGGATGGGAAGAGAGCCGTTGCGTAAGGATCTGGCGGCGGTCATCCTGGCGGCGGGGGACGGGACCCGGATGCTTTCCAAGATCCCGAAGGTGATCCACTCCCTTTACGGGAAGCCGTTGATTGGCCACGTGCTGGACGCGGTCCGGGGGGCGGGGATTGATCGGATCATCGCGGTCGTTGGCTATCGGTCGGATCTGGTGCGGGATCATCTGGGGCCGGGAGTGGAGACGGTCGTCCAGCGATCCCTGCAGGGGACGGCGCATGCCGTCCGGCAGGCCCTCCCCCGTCTCAAAGGGTTCCGGGGGGATGTCGTGATTCTTTATGGGGACACGCCCCTCTTGACTTTCCAGACGGTGCGGGGATTGATCAACGTGCATCGTCGGGAAAAGGCTGCCTGCACCCTGCTGACGGCTCAGCTGAACGAACCGACGGGATACGGCCGGATCGTCCGGGATCCGATGGGCCGGATCGTCCGGATCGTCGAGGAGGCGGACGCGACGCAAGCCGAGCGGGCCATCGAAGAGATCAATGTCGGCGCCTACTGCTTCCGGGCCGAGGCGTTGAGTGCCGCCCTCAAGCAGGTTCGACCGGCCCCCAACGGAGAATATTATTTGACCGATACGGTGGCCACTCTGGTCAAGACGGGGGCGGCCTTGGCTTCGGCCCCGACCCGGAGCGTCGGGGAATTCTTAGGCATCAATACCCGGGCGGATCTGGCCCGGGTTCAAACGGTCATGCGCAGCCGGGTCCTGGAGCAATTCATGTTTTCGGGAGTTTCGATCGTGGATCCTTACACCACGTACATCGACGGCTCGGCCAAGATCGGCCAGGACACGGTGATCTACCCGCACACGGTCATCGAGGAGAAGGTTCGGATCGGCCGCCGGTGCCAGATCGGGCCCTTCTGCCGCGTTGGAAAGAAAACGGTTCTGGGCAATGAAGTGCAGGTCGCCAATTTTGTGGATTTGAGCGACTGCCGGGTGGAGGACCGAGCCCGGATTCAGGGTCCGGTTCGGGTGAATTCAGGCCAGGTGGTGAGAAGAAAATGACCCCGCCCCTCCGGAATCGTGCCCTCGGCTTAGAGGAGACGTGTTTTCTAAGATTCGGTTGGAGATTCGCCGAGGGCACCTGCGCCTTCGGCGCAGTGAAGCGGCCAATGCCGCTTCATCATTCCGGAGGGGCGGGGTGAGCAGAGAAGAATCCCCGATCCTGTTTACCGGAAACGCCCATCCGACCTTTGCCGCCGCGGTGGCGAGCTGTTTAGGGGTTCCCCTGGGGGACGCGCTGGTCGGGCGTTTCAGCGAAGGGGAGATCCGGGTGAAGGTGAACCAGAACGTCCGGGGCAGGGATGTCTTTGTGATTCAGCCGACCTGCCCGCCGGTGAACGATCACTTGATGGAGCTTTTGATCCTTCTCGACGCTCTCAAACGGGCTTCCGCCCGGCGGATCACGGCGGTTCTTCCTTATTATGGGTACGCCCGTCAGGATCGGAAGGATCAGCCCCGCGTGCCGATCACGGCGAAGCTAGTCGCCAACCTGATTACCAAGGCGGGCGCCGACCGGGTTTTGACGATGGACCTGCATGCCGGGCAGATCCAGGGCTTTTTTGATATTCCGGTGGATCATCTTTTCGCCGTCAACACCTTCATCGAATATTTCACCACCCAGCAGGTGATCTCCGACCTGGTGGTGGTCTCGCCGGACGTGGGTGGGATCAAGATGGCCCGGGCCTATGCCAAACGTTTAAAGTCGGCCTTGGCGATGGTGGACAAGCGGCGGATCAACCACGAGGAGACGGAGGTGTTGGACATCATGGGAGAGGTGGACGGCAAGAATGCCCTGATCGTGGACGACCTGGTTTCCACGGCTGGGTCTCTCGTCGAGGCGGTGCGGGTCTTAAAGGAGTCCGGCGCCCGGGAGGTGACGGCGGCTGTGACCCATCCGGTCCTCTCTGGGCCGGCACGCGAGCGGCTGGCCTCTTCCACTTTAAAGGCGCTCGTTGTCACCGATTCGATCCCGATCCCGCCGGATCGGATGATTCCGAAGATCAAGGTGCTTTCGGTGGCCCCCTTGTTTGGCGAGGCGATTCGCCGGATCCATCAAGAGGAATCCTTGAACGTTCTTTTTCATGAGCACTGGGAGATTAAAATTTAGCGATGGCACAGCAGACAGAGAAAGAGAAGGTTGTTTTGGAGGCGACCCCGCGCGCTCCGAAAGGGACGCAGGGAGCTCAAATTTTACGCCGGGAGGGTTCGGTTCCAGGGGTGGTCTACGGAGAGGGAGCGGCCTCCATTCCCATCCATGTGGGGGCGAAGGAGCTCGGTCGCGCCCTTCATACCAAGGCCGGCGGGAACGTTCTGATTACGCTCCGGATGAAAGAGGATTCGAAGAAGGGCTCTCAAGATCTGGTTCTCATCAAGGAGCTGCAGCATCATCCGGTTTCCCATCAGATCATCCACGTCGATTTCCACCGGGTCTCGCTGACCAAGAGGATCACGATCACCGTCCGGTTGGCGTTCAAGGGGGAAGCGGCCGGGGTCAGGCAGGCGGGCGGGATCCTGGAGCACATCCGCTGGGACCTGGAGGTCGAGTGCCTTCCCACCCAGATTCCTCCCGAGATTCCGATCGATGTTTCTCGTCTGGAGTTGAATCAAACCTTGGCGGCCAAAGCGGTCATCCTGCCGGAAGGAGTCCGGCTGGTGACCGATCCGGAACTTCCCGTTGTCTCCTGCGTTCTGCCCAAGGTCGAGGAGGTTGCGGCTCCCGCGGCGGAGGCGGCGGCGGAAGTCGCCGAGCCGGAGGTTCTCAAGCAGAAGAAGCCGGAGGAGATTGCCGCGGAAGAGGAAGCAAAGGCCAAGGAGAAGGAAAAGCCGGAAGGGAAAGGGTGACCCCGCCCCGCCGGTTCTGCGCCGTCGATCGGCGCAGAAGAAGATGAATTGCGACGGCGCCTGTGCCTCGGCACGATGAAAAGCCAAATGGCTTTTCATAGAACCGGAGGGGCGGGGTGAAGCTGATCGTTGGCTTGGGGAATCCCGGTCCCCGCTACTCGGGAACCCGACACAACGTCGGTTTCCTGGTGATCAAGCGCTTGGCCGAGCGGTGGGGCATTTCCGTAAAGAGCCCGCTCTGTCACTCGAAGACGGGAGAAGGGACCGTTTCCGGCGAGCCGGTTCGGTTGGCCCTGCCGGAGACGATGATGAATCAATCCGGAGAAGCGGCGGCCGCTCTGCTCAAACGATTCCGTCTGGACCCTTCCTCGCTGCTGGTGGTTTGTGACGATGCGGCGCTTCCCTTGGGGATGATCCGGGTGCGCTCCAAAGGATCCGACGGGGGGCATCAGGGTCTGGCCTCCGTGCTCCAGGAGACCCGGACCGAGGCGGTGGCTCGGCTTCGGGTGGGGATCCGGACGAAGCCCGTCGGCCCGGAGGAGATGATCTCATTTGTCCTGGGCCGTTTTTTTCCATCGGAAAAGAAGAGGTTGGAGGAAGGTCTGGAACTCGCGGAAGCCGCCTGTGAAACTTGGGTGAGACAGGGGGTCTCCGCGGCGATGAATAAATTTAACAGGAGAGTGGAATGTCCAGTTTAAATCGGGATTACGAGGGAATTCTTATCGTTCATCCGGAATCCGGCGAGGCCCAGATTGGGAAGCTCCAGGCGCAGTTCGCGGAATTGGTCTCCCATCACCGGGGGCGGATTCTCGAGACGACCCCTCTTGGGAAGCGGCGGCTCACGACCAAGATCAAGAAATTGAGTGAAGGAATCTACCTGCAGATCCGGTTTCAACTGCCGCCGTCAGAGGTGGAAGGGTTGCGCAAGAGCTCCGGCATGATGGAGACCGTCCTTCGATTCTTCACGGTGCAGGAGTCAAGATCAAAAGCAGTCGGTTCGAAAGAGGAGAAAGCCAATGGCGAATCTCAATAAGGTGTTCTTGATCGGCCGGCTCGCCCGGGATCCGGAGCTGCGCTACATCCCCAGCGGGACAGCGGTGACCACCTTTACCGTGGCCACCAATCGGAACTACACCCTGGCTTCAGGGGAGAAGCGGGAGGAGAGCTGTTTTGTGCGGGTCGTCGCTTGGGCCCGCCAGGCGGAACTGTGCGGAGAATACCTCTCGAAAGGATCTCCGGTTTTTGTGGAAGGGCGGCTGCAGAGCCGCAGCTGGGAAACACCGGACGGCCAGAAGCGGTCCACGATCGAGGTGGTTGCCCAGAACATCCAGTTTCTCGGGAAATCTCCCAAGGCGGCAGGGGAAGCGGCCGATTTAGTGGAGAGTTCGGAAGGGGCCCGGCCGGCGGTGCCCGGGGCCGTCTCGGTATCCTCCCCGGAAGATCTTCCGGATCTCCCTCCCGAAGGAGATTCAGGGGAGGCCCCTTTCTAAAATGCCTCCATTCTTTAGTCAGACTCGTGAACGAGAGGATTCCAAGAGTAAGGGGCCTAAGGGGACGGGGGTGGATCGCCGCCGCCCCTTGAGACGGAAGGTCTGCAAGTTCTGTCTGGACCGGGTCGAACGGATCGACTACAAGGATACGGTCCGGCTGGTTAAATTCGCATCCGAGCGGGGGAAGATTCTTCCCCGCCGTGTTTCGGGGAATTGCGCCAAGCATCAGCGTCAGTTGGCCAAGGCGATCAAGCGGGCCCGTGTGGTCTCGCTGATGCCTTACCTGGCGGAATAACGATGGAAATCATTCTGGTCAAGGATGTCGAGCCCCTCGGGAAAACGGGGCAGATCCTGACGGTCAAGGACGGCTACGCCCGCAACTTCCTGCTTCCTCAGGGGCTGGCCCTGCCGGCGAGCCCCGACCGCCGGGCAAAAGCGGCTTCCTTCCGGGTGGCCCAGGTGAAGGCGGCGTTGGAATTGAAGGAGAGGGCGCTTAAAATCGCGGAGCGTCTGGGCGCTGTTTCCTGCGTCGTCCCGATGCCCGTCGGGGAGCAGGAGAAACTTCATGGAGCGGTCACCGCGGCCGACATCATCAAGGTCTTAAGCCAGCAGGGAATCGAGATCGGAAAACATCAGGTCCACCTCGAGAGGCCGATCACCCATCTTGGAGAGGTCCAGGTTCCGGTCAAGCTTCATCCCGAGGTGACCGTCCCCTTAAAGGTTCAAATCGTTCCCGTTTCGAAGTAAACGATGCGCACCGTCGAACAGCTGATCGAGAAACTGCCGCCGCAGAATCTGGAGGCCGAGACGGCGGTCTTAGGGTCCCTCCTCATCGATGAGGAGGCGGTTCCCCTAGGGATGGAGCTTCTTTTCCCCGCCGCCTTTTACCGGGATACCCATCGGAAGATCTTTCAGGCGATGACCTCCCTTTTTTCCCGCCAGAAGCCGGTCGACCTGGTCACCTTGACGGAGGAACTGAAATCCGGTGGGCACTTGGAGGAGGTGGGCGGGGCGTCGTACCTGGCTTCTCTGACCACGATTGTTCCGACGGCGGCGAATCTCCAGCATTACGCCAAGATTGTCAAAGAGAAGGCCCTCCTGAGGAGTTTGATTTCCACCTCCACCCAGATCGTCTCGGAGTGCTATGAGAACCAGGACGATGTCGAGACCCTCCTGGACAAGGCGGAGCAGCTTCTCTTTGAAATCACCGCCAAGTCGAGCGATTCCCGCGCCTTTTTCTTGAAAGAGATGCTCACCGACTCCATCGAGACGATTGAGCGCCTGTACCAGCGCAAGGAGATGGTCACCGGGGTTTCCACGGGCCTGCATGATCTGGATGTGCAGACGGCGGGCCTGCAGCCATCGGACCTGATCATCGTCGCGGGCCGCCCGTCGATGGGAAAGTCGGCCCTGGCCACCTGCATCGCCGAGCATGTCGGGGTGGTGAATCGCGTTCCCGTGGTGATCTTCAGCCTCGAGATGTCCAAGGAGCAGTTGGTTCACCGGATGCTCTGCGCCCATGCCCGGGTGGACGTTCACAAGGCCCGGACCGGATTCCTGGCCCAGTCGGACTGGCCCCGACTGACCACGGCGGCGGGCAAGCTTTCCGAGGCACCCATCCTGATCGATGACAGCCCGGCGATCTCCGCGCTGGAGCTTCGGGCGAAGGCCCGGCGCTTGAAGAGCCAGCATGGGGTGGGGCTCATCATCGTCGATTACCTCCAGATGATGCGGGGTTCGTTCCGGTCGGAGAACCGCCAGCAGGAAATCTCCGACATCTCCAAGTCCCTCAAGGCCCTTGCCAAGGAACTCAACGTTCCGGTGCTCGCCGTCAGCCAGCTCTCACGGGCCCCGGAACAGCGGGACGACCGGCGCCCCCAGCTTTCGGATTTGCGCGAATCAGGAGCGCTGGAACAGGACGCCGATGTGGTGATCCTGCTGTTCCGGGAAGAGTTGTATCGTCCTTCCGATGAGAACCGGGGAAAGGCGGAGCTGATCGTCGCCAAACAGCGCAACGGCCCGGTCGGCTCCCTCCCCTTGGCCTTTCTCAAAGAATTCACCCGCTTCGAGAATCTCTCCCCTCGAACCTACGGCTCGTAAAGGCCATCCATTCCACTTCTCTTTCCCTCGGAGCTGTGCTACAGTAACCCAAATAAACACCAATGCTTAACCCCATGGCGATCAACTTAACCGTCGAGCACAGATTGTCGCAAGAACGTTGGACCGCCCTTGACATGCATGAACGACTTCCAGCGTGTGCGGGATACGCAAAATCTCCGCCGACGTCGCGGTCCGGTGCGATGCCGCACGA
>JACQCH010000015.1 GCA_016201735.1 Candidatus Omnitrophota bacterium | reverse complement strand
GTCGTGCGGCATCGCACCGGACCGCGACGTCGGCGGAGATTTTGCGTATCCCGCACACGCTGGAAGTCGTTCATGCATGTCAAGGGCGGTCCAACGTTCTTGCGACAATCTGTGCTCGACGGTTAAGTTGATCGCCATGACCTTAGAACTGGGTAGGGGAAAGTATCCAAAGTATGCACCTTATGCTTTTACTGAACATGGTGTGGCGATGCTCTCAACCGTCTTGAACAGTCAACGGGCAATCCAAGTCAGCATCGCTGTTATTCGGGTTTTCGTGAAGCTTCGAGAAATGCTGGCAAACCATAAAGACCTCTCTCGCCGGTTGGATGAGCTCGAGAAACGCTACGACGTTCAGTTTAAGGAGGTGTTTGACGCCATTCGGCAGATGATGGCATCACCCAAGCCGCCGCAGCGGAGGATTGAATTTCACGCCCAGCAGATGCAGGCGGCACGGCAAGCCCGCTAATTTTTTTGCTTGCGAAGTAGACATATGTATTGTAGGATAGCGCTATGAGAAAAACACAGGAACTCACTCACCGGCAGCGGCAGGTGCTGAAGCTGATTCAGCGCCACGTCGTTGAAGAAGGGGCTCCCCCCACGATTCGAGAACTCAGGGAGGGTTTACGCTTGAAATCGCTTCGCGGAGTTACGGTTCATCTGGACGCGCTGGTTCGCAAAGGAGTCATTGAACGGTCCCGGCAGGCCAGGGGGATCCGGCTGTTGGGGGAAGAGGCGCCGATTCGAGCCATCACCATTCCGGTCGTTGGCCGGATCGCCGCCGGAGCGCCGATCCTGGCGGAGCAGAACATTGAGGAACGGCTCTCGGTGGATCCCCGGTGGATTCCCGGCCCGGGCTGTTTCGCCGTGCGGGTCCATGGAGAGAGCATGATCGGCGCCGGCATCATGAATGGAGATTACGTCGTGGTTCGGCCTCAGCCAGACGCTGAGAATGGGCAGATCGTCGCGGTCCTGATCGAGGGGGAAGCCACCGTCAAGAAATTTTACCGGGAAAAGGGGGGGCGGATCCGGCTCCAGCCGGAGAATCCCGCGGTCGAGCCGATGTTCATCCATCCGGGGCGCACGTCGGTCCAGATCCTGGGGAAGGTGGTCGGCCTCTTCCGGAAACTCTGATTGACGATTCCCTGCGGGAGTTGATACGATAGCATGGTGTTGCCAACCGTGAGTACTCAGCTCGTTGGAAGCCCAGGCTTGAGGCCAGTTCAAGGCGCGACGACGAAGGCGTGTTCTCTGGAACACGTCGAGGAGGAGCAACGAAGAAATGGACCAAGCATGGGCTTCCCCGAAGGGGCTGGGCGCTTTTGGGCTGCGACTGCGTCGCTCCTCGCTCCTGTACCACGGTGGGTACACTTCGCTCCTCGCTCCTTGTCTCGCTCCAAAATCGCCTCAGCCAACGGGCTGAGTACTCACGGTTGGCAACACTAATGCCCAAAGCATTCGTCATGATTGATGTGCATCCAGGTCGGGAGGTGGAGGCCCAAGAAACCATCCGGAAGATGTCCGGAGTCCAGTTCGTTTACCAGGTGACCGGCGGGCACGACATGGTGGCCTTTGTGGACGCCGAACCGTACGAGGAGCTGGCGGTTATCGTCGCTAAGATCCGGAAACTGGACGGGGTTCGGGCGACCGACACGGAACTGGTTCTTCGCTAACCCTAAGTTCTCCGCTTTCATTCCGGTTTCCATGCGCGACTCCGACATTCATTCCGTCGTTAAAAAACTCCAATCCGCTTCCAAGGAGTGGGTGCTCCCTTCGGTCAGCCAACTCGGCCGGAGTACCCGCGATCCATTCCCAATTTTAATTTCCTGCCTGCTTTCCCTGCGGACGAAGGATCAAGTGACGGGCCCGGCCTCGGCCCGGCTGTTTGCCCGGGCCCGGACCCCCCAGCAGCTGCTCAACCTTCCTTTAAAGAAGATCCGGGAGCTGATCTATCCGGTCGGCTTTTATCGGACTAAGGCCAGGCGAATCCACCAGATCTGCCAGCATCTGTTGGGACGTTTTCAGGCCAAGGTGCCGGAGTCCCTGGAGGAGCTTCTCACGCTTCCCGGGGTGGGCCGCAAGACGGCCAACCTGGTCCTCACCGTCGGGTTCGGGAAACTGGGGATCTGCGTGGATACCCATGTCCATCGGATCTCCAATCGGCTCGGGTATGTGAAAACGAAAACCCCTGAGAAAACCGAGATGACCCTGCGGGCGAAGCTGCCGAAGCGATACTGGATCCAGTACAACGATCTTCTGGTCAGTTTCGGTCAGACCCTCTGCCGGCCGATTTCCCCCTGGTGCAGCCGGTGTCCGATTGAGCGATACTGCTCAAAGGTCGGAGTGACCAGCTCAAGGTGATCGATCCTTGACGAATGGCAGGTCAGTCAGCGCCGCCTGAAGCGATCCGGCTGAAGTTTTGATCTCGAAGGTGGTTTCTTCCACTCCGAAATTTAAGAACCCCATCCCGATCACCCGATTCAATGTCGGCGAGAAGCAACTGGAGGTTATCGTCCCGACCGATTTTTCTCCCAGGAGGAGCAGGCTTCGGGGAGGAATTGGAACTCTCCCCTCAACGAGGAACCCTTTGAGCAGGCGGGGCGGATGAGCCCGGTATTTGATCCGGGCCACGATTTCCTGCCCGAGAAAGCATCCTTTGGTGAAGCTGACGAACTCCTCGGTTCCCAGTTCATTGAGGATCACCGACTCGTCGATTTCCGCGCCGGGCCAAGGGACTCCGGCCTCGATCCGGAGAATCTCGAAGGCCTCCCGGCCCACGGCTTGAAGCCGGAATGGCGCTCCCTCCGTAAGGAGATCTTTCCGGACGCTCGCTTCCAATCCGGGTTCAACCCAGAGAGAGAAACCGGGAAGGTGAAACAGATCCCAGCGGATGAGGAGTTGGATTTGCTCCGGCCGCGCCTTGGCGATGATCTCGGCGGCGGATGGGCCATGAAGCTGGAGGATCCGGTGCTGATCGGTGACCTCCTCGAACTCCACCGCCTCCGAGATGAGAAGCTGCTCGAGGCCTTTCCGGGCGGCGTCGAAATGGTCCGGATCCATCTCCAGGATCAGTTCCTCCGGCTGGGCGTGAACGATGAAGCTGGCCCGGATCTTTCCCTGACGATCGAGGAGGCAGGCCGGCCGTCCTTGTCCGAGGGAAAGCCCTTTGATATCATGGGTGGTCACGTTGTGGAGGAATTTGACCCGGTCATTGCCTCGAACGGCCAGCAGTCTGAGGGGGAATTCATCGAACAATCCAGCGGCTTTACGGACGGTCTTGACCTGCTCGGCGGCGGATGCCATGTCAGCCAATTATAGCATTGATCCGGAGCGAATCGAACGGCTGGGGGAGACAGCCCTGAAGATCCGTTGGATCGACGGCCACGAATCTCTCTATTCCTGGAGTTATCTCCGGGCCTCCTGTCCCTGCGCCGCCTGCCGGGAAGGGATTCCGTCCCGGCCGGATTCATCCGTGAAGCCACTGGAGCTTCAGCCGGTGGGCCGGTATGCCTTGAGCATCCGCTGGAGCGACGGGCATACCACCGGGATCTACTCCCACGAACTTCTGCGGTCCCTCTGCCCCTGTGAAGAATGTAAGCCGGGCCAATTCACGGAAGGATAGCCGCAGATGAAAAACATATTTTGGATCGGAGTTGCCCTTGTCCTGGCCGGCCAATGGGTCTTTCTCCACTTGACGGGGACCCATCTTCCGGTCCCCTGGAACGCGTTCCTTCCCGGTCTGGGAATCTTTGGAGCGGCGTTTCTTCTTTCCTGGGGGGCGGAGCTGGCGCAGCTGGAAATTCCGCAGGCGCTGGCGTTGGCGATCCTGGCTTTGATCGCCGTCCTGCCGGAGTACGCGGTGGACATCTATTTCGCCTGGACGGCGGGGAAAGATCCCTCGTACATTCCGTTTGCGACGGCGAACATGACCGGGTCCAACCGCCTTTTGATCGGGATCGGCTGGCCGGTGGTCTTATTCGCCTATTGGCTTTCCACCCGCCGTCGGCAGATTATTTTGGAACCGGCTCAAGGGATTGAGATCGCCACCTTGTTCGCCGCCACCCTCTATTCTTTTGTGATTCCGCTCAAAGGAACCCTGTCGTTGATCGACACGGCGGTTTTTCTCGCCCTCTTTGTCTGGTATATGGTCTGGGCGAGCCGGGCCGAACACGTGGAGCCGACGCTGGGAGGACCGTCGGAGTGGATCGCAGAGTTTCGGGTTCCTTTCAGGCGCCTGGCGATGATCGGTTTATTCATTCTGGCTGGCATCACCATCTTTCTCGCCGCGAAACCTTTTGCCGAGGGGCTTCTTTCCATCGGATGGAGCTGGGGGATCGAAGAGTTTATTCTCGTTCAGTGGCTGGCGCCGCTGGCCTCGGAGTCTCCGGAATTTATTGTGGCGATTATTTTCGCCCTTCGCGCCGCGGCCGGGGCTTCCTTAGGGACGCTGGTTTCCTCCAAGGTGAACCAGTGGACTCTTCTGATTGGGATGCTTCCCTTAGCCTACTGTATTTCTGCGGGGCACCTGGGGGTAATGCATCTGGACAGCCGGCAAGTGGAGGAGATATTCCTTACTTCCGCCCAGTCCCTGCTCGGCGTCTCGGTACTGGCCAACTTCAGCTTTTCGATCTGGGAGGCGCTGATCTTGCTGGTTTTGTTTGGGATCCAGTTGGTGATGCCGTCCCCGGCGATTCGATACCTGTTCGCGGGATTTTATATTTTTCTGACGGTCTTGATCCTCTTTAGCAGCGCACAGCGCCGCCGGGCCGTGCGGGACCTCTTGGCCCACTCCTGGCGCTCCCACTAAATGTCATCCTCGCGAAAGCGAGGATCAGATTCCCGCTTTCGCGGGAATGACAAAAGGAAGGAACTCTTTGCGCTTGCGGAGGAACGCGGCTGAAACGTAGGGGCAGGTGGGGATGACCTTCAGATGATGTTCTTGCGCGTAACGGAAGCCGGCCTCGACGACCATTTCTGCCAGCCCCTTTGTTCGGGCCTCTTCCGGGACATACGTGTGGTAGAAGTCCAGGACGTTCCCCTCCTGCCGGTATTGTAAGAGGGCCTCACCCCCGTTTTCCAGGGGCAGGTAAAACCGATGCCCAACTTCGTCGTGTAGGACGTGCGTTCCCGGTGTCATCTTATCCGTCAATTTTTTGGGCCAGCTGAAAATCTTTGACAGTCAGACCGCCCGCAGAATGGGTGGATAGGGTGAGCGTCACTTTGTTGTAGCGGATCAGGATGTCGGGATGATGATCGGCTTCTTCCGCCAACTCAGCGACCCGGTTGACGAAACTAAGCGCCTCCTTGAAATCCTTAAACTTGTACAGTTTTCTAATCTCGCCCTCTTGAAGCTCCCACCCCTGCAGGGAATTGAGTGCTTTCCGAATTTCTGTATCGCTAAGTTTTTCAGCTGACATCGTCCATCCTATCAGTACCGCGGCATGGAGGGATCGATCTTGTCGGCCCAGGCATCCACTCCGCCGATCAGCGACTTCACCTTCCGGAACCCCGCGGCCTTCAGCAGTTCCACGGCACTCTGACTGCGAAAGCCCTTATGGCAGTAGAGGACCAGATCGTCCGCGGAATCCAGCTCTCCCACCCGTTGAACGAACTCCGAGGTGGGGATAAGGGTGGCCCCTTCGATGTGGCAGATCTCGTACTCATGAGGCTCCCGGACGTCGACCAGTTTGATCCGCCCATTTTTCTTCATAAGCTCCGCCAGTTTTTCCGGGCCGATTTCCCATTCGTCTGGCGAGGACTGGATCTTGCCTGACGGGCTCGCCGCTTCCTGGCTGCCTCGGCCTAGACCGCAGAACTCCTGGTAGTCGATCAGATGGGTGATGGTCCGGTTCGTCCCGCAGGCGGGGCAGGCGGGGTTTTTCCGGAGCTTCAGTTCCCGGAAACGCATCTTTAAGGCGTTGAATAAAAGGAGCCGGCCGATCAGGGGCTCGCCGTTTCCAAGGATCAGCTTGATCGTCTCCGTCGCCTGGATGGTACCGACGATGCCGGGGAGGATCCCTAAAACTCCTCCCTCAGCGCAGGAAGGGACCAGCCCGGGCGGGGGTGGCTCCGGATAAAGGCACCGGTAGCAGGGGCCTTTTTTTGCGTCGAAGACCGAGGCCTGCCCCTCGAACCGGAAGATCGAGCCGTACACGTTGGGTTTGCCCAACAGGACGCAGGCGTCGTTGACCAGGTACCGGGTGGGGAAGTTGTCGGTGCCATCGACGATCACATCGTAATTCTTCAGGATCTCCAGGGCGTTGTCCGAAGAGAGGCGGACCTCATGCGTTTCCACCGTGACGAAAGGATTGATCGCTTCCAATCTCGCCTTGGCGACCTGGAGTTTTGGTTTGCCGACGTCGGCGGTGGTGTACAGGACCTGCCTCTGGAGGTTGGTGAAGTCGACGATGTCAAAATCAACGAGGCCGATCCTTCCCACGCCGGCCGAGGCCAGGTACAGTCCCAGGGGAGATCCTAATCCTCCCGTCCCGATCAGGAGGACCGAGGCGGCTTTAAGTTTCTTCTGCCCTTGGATTCCCACCTCCGGCATGATCAGGTGCCGGCTGTACCGTCTAATCTCGTCGTGGCTGAGCTTAATCTCTTCGTTACTTCCAGAACTGTTCATCGAGATACCGTGACCCTCCATCCGGAAAAATCATGACGATGACACCCTGCCGGATCTCCCGAGCTGTTTTCAGGGCCGCCGCCAAAGCGGCGCCTGAAGAGATTCCGACCAGAAGTCCTTCCTCCATCGCGAGGCGCTTCACGAAGCAGTAGGCATCTTCCGTTTTTACCTCGACATGGAGGTCTGGAAAATGTGGATCGTAGATTCCAGGCACAATGGAGGTGGCCATGTGCTTCAACCCTTCCAGCCCGTGGAGCGGTGAATCCGGCTGGGCCGCGATCGCCTGGATCGAGGGGTTGAATTCCTTGAGGCGCTTGGCCGTCCCCATGAAGGTTCCGCTGGTTCCCAGACCCGCCACGAAATGGGTGACCGTTCCTTCGGTCTGCTCCCATATCTCCGGGCCGGTGGTTTCGTAATGGGCGCGCCAGTTGGCCGGATTGTCGTACTGATCGGCATAAAAGTATCGGTGGGGCTCCGCTTCCATCAGCCGCTGCGCTTCCCGGATCGCTCCGTCGGAACTCTCCAGGGGACTGGTGAGGACAACCTCGGCCCCGAAGGATCGGAGCGTCTTCAAGATTTCGGGGCTGGCGTTGGACGGGACGCATAATTTGACCCGGTATCCCTTGGCGGCCCCGATCATCGCGTAGGCCACCCCGGTGTTCCCGGAGGTGGCGTCCAGCAGGATCCGCTCTTTGTTGAGCAGGCCCCGCCGCTCTCCATCAGCGACAATGCTGGCGGCGGCCCGATCCTTGACCGATCCGCCCGGGTTAAACCATTCTGCTTTGGCCAGCAGGGTGACTCCGGGGATTTCCCGCCCGATCTTCCGCAATGGAATCAGCGGCGTGTTCCCGATCTGGTCAAGAATGTCATCCCCGCGTAGGCGGGGATCGGATTCCCGCTTTCGCGGGAATGACAATTCATCGTGTGTTGTCGCAGACTCCATTACCATATTCCCAGCTCCGACTTGACCTCCTCGGATGCCATGGTGTGAGGGTCCCACGGAGGGATCCAGGTCAGGTTCACCTGGATCTCCTTCACCCAGGGGATGCGAGTCAAGGCCCCCTGAATCTGGCCCTTGATCACCGGACCCAGCGGGCATCCAGGACTGGTCAAGGTATGATTGACCTTGACCGATCCTTCCTGAACCTCGATCCCGTAAATCAGGCCCAGATCCACCACGTTCAGGTTCAGCTCCGGATCGATCACGGTTTTTAGGGCGGCCCGGACCTCCTCCTGCGTGTCTTGGGTACCAGGTACCGAGGGGACACCTACCGCCGAGTTACCTGTCCCTTTGGTACCCGGTACCGATTCATGGGTCAGCTGCTGCGTCAAATCCGGGTGGGCCCCCTCCTCTCCTTCCACATGGCTTGCCTTGCCCTGTCCGCGGCGATAGGCCTCGATCCCCTCGAGAAGCGTGTTCCAGGCAAGAATCGCGCACTTGATCCGGACCGGATATTTCTTGACCCCTTCCAGGGATTCCAAGTCTTCCATATCCGGCGGGAGATCCATCGGCCCGTTTTCCAGCATCATCTTCTTAAATTTTTTAGCCAACTCCTCGGCTGTGCTCAAGGTTTTGCCTTGGATCACTTCGGTCATCATGGAGGTGGAGGCCTGGCTGATGGAACAGCCCTTGCATTCGGCCCGCACCTCCTTCACGGTGTCCCCCTGGAGGGCGAGTGTCAACTCCAGCTCATCCCCGCAGAAAGGGTTCGCCCCCTGGGCGGTGATATCCGCGGCAGTCAGCCGCCCGTGGTTTCTCGGGTTCTTGAAATGTTCCAGGATGATTTCCCGGTACAGATCATCGGTGAGCGACAACGCCGAACACCTCCTTTGCTTTTTGCAGAGCCTGTGCCAGAATCCTCGCCTCTTCCTCCGAATTGTACAGATAGAAGCTCGCCCTCGCCGTGGCGGCCACCCCCAGTTTTCGCATCAAGGGTTTGCAGCAGTGATGTCCGGCCCGGAGGGCGATCCCTTCCTCATCGAGCAGTTGGCCCAGATCGTGAGGATGAATCCCGTTTACGTTGAAGGAGATGGCCGCCCCTCGGATGGCCGGATCTTCCGGGCCGTAGAGGGTGATCCCCTCGATCTGCCGTAAGGCCCCAAGCGCTGCGCGGGTGAGCGCTTCCTCATGGGCCCGGATTTCGTCCATCCCGATCTTCTCCAGGTAGTCGACGGCGGCCCCCAGGGCAATCACATCGGCGATGTTCGGCGTGCCGGCCTCAAATTTCCAGGGCAAGTCATTCCAGACGGAATGGTCGAGCCAAACATCCCGGATCATGTCCCCTCCGGCCAGGAAGGGGTCCATCTCCTCCAAGATCGCTTCCTTGGCATAGAGGACGCCGACCCCGGTCGGCCCCAGCATCTTGTGGGATGAGAAAACCAGAAAGTCGCAGTTCAAGTCCAGGACGTTCACCGGCAGATGGGGAACTCCTTGAGCCCCGTCGACCAGGACCGGGATCCCTTTGGCGTGGGCCGCCCGGACAATTTCTTGGATGGGGTTGATGGTGCCCAGGACGTTCGACATCTGGGTCAAGGCGACCAGTTTCGTCCGCTCGGAGAGAAGAGAGGGCAGTTCCTCCAGGGCGAGCGTCCCGGACCCGGTGACGGGGATGAATTTCAATTTGGCTCCCCGGGTCTGGCTCAGCACCTGCCAGGGAACCAGATTGGAATGGTGCTCCATCTCGGTCAGCAGAATTTCATCCCCCGGGCCGACATGCTTTAATCCCCACGCGTGGCTGACCAGGTTGATCGACTCGGTGGTGTTGCGGGTAAAAATCACCGTGCCCGGTTTGGGGGCCCCGATAAAGCGGGCGATCCGGTCCCGCGCCCCTTCGTACAGCGCCGTCGCCTCCTCGCTTAAGGTGTGGATTCCCCGATGGACGTTGGCGTTGGTCCGGGTGTAATAGTCCACCAGGGCTTCCACCACGGCCCGCGGTTTCTGGGAAGTGGCCGCGTTATCCAGGTAGACGAGCGGCTTCCCGTGAACCCGCCGTTCCAGGATAGGGAAATCCTTTCTTATTCGATGGACGTCAAGCATCAAACGCTTACACGCTAAACGAATGGCCGCAGCCGCAGGACCCCTTCGCGTTCGGATTCTGGATCGTGAACCCTGCTCCGGTCATCGCATCGATCCAGTCCACCTGGCAATTCTCGACCATCGGCAGGGATTTCGGATCCACCAGGATCTTCACCCCATGGTCTTCGTAAACGATATCTTCGGACGCTGCGCTGGGCTCGAGATCCATGCTGTAGGAGTAGCCGGAACAGCCGCCCCCGACCACTTTCAGGCGCAGGGCATATCCCGCCTTTCCATCTTGCTGCTGCAGCGTCTGCACTTTCTGTGCCGCCTTCTCGGTTAATGTAATCATTCGCTAATACCTCCTCTCAAAACCGTTCATCCTGAGCTTGTCGAAGGATGAACGGAGCTTAGTCGATTTGTGACTTCCGCCATCAACTGCTCCCTCAAGCTGTCCAGAGGGATCCGCTTGAATACCTGTTCAAAGAATCCCTCAACGATCAAACGCTGTGCTTCCGTGGAAGGCAAGCCCCGGCTCATCAGGTAAAATTCCTGCTCGGGATCAATGGGACCGACCGCCACCCCGTGGGTGCAGCGGACGTCGTCCGCCTCGATCTCCAGTATCGGGATCGAATCCGCTTGTGCTCCTTGGCTGAGCAGAAGATTACGGTTCGCCTGGTAGGCATCCGACTTCTGCGCCTCCTTCCGGATCCGGATGAGGCCGGTGTAAATGGCCTTGGCCGTGTCTTTCAGAGCGCTCTTGTAGAGCAGGTCGCTGAAGGTTGCTTTTGCCTGGTGATCCTGAAGGGTATGGAAGTCGAAGTGCTGGCTGCCGCTGCCAAACAGAATTCCCAACAGTTCCGATCGGCAGCCGGTTCCACTTAAGACCGTCTCCACATTTCCTTTGGTCAACCGTCCCCCCAGAGTGACCATCACATTGAAGAATTGAGCGTCCCTGTCCAGTAGGACCCGCTGGGTGAAAAGCTCTGTGACGGAAGGGGCCCACTGCTGAGGGTGGACATACCGGAGATTCGCTCCCGGTTTCAGGAAGATCTCCACCATCTCATCCGAGACAACGGCGTCCGATGATCCATTTCCCTGGGAATATCTTTCGTCAATCAGGGTGACTTCCGCCCCTTGGCCGACGACGATCAGGGTGTGGGGGAAAACCGCTCCGGCGCCTGAGACAATCTGGGTTGAGGCCCTTAAGGGGAGTTCCACGCGGACTCCATCCGGCACATAGCAGAACAGGCCCTGCTTCCAGAGGGCTTGGTGCAGAGCGACGAACTTGGGGAACCCTTCCGGAGTCCCGGTCTGAAACAGGTACTCCTCGATCATCTGCGGAAACTGGCGTAAGGCGCTATCCAGGTCCGTGAGAATTACCCCAGCTTGGATGATTTCCGGGGAAGGAATTTCCCACTTTACCAACAGGGGAGGGGAAACGGAATCCATCGAAATCCCGGACAATGGGATCCGGCTCGGATCGGTCCGGCGCCATTCCTCGTCGGTCTTGACAGGCCAGGGAAGGGATTCAAACCGGTTGAGGGCTTCTTCCCGGAGACTCTTGAGTCGATTTGAAGAGGTGGAAACAGCCACGGCTCGATGTCGCGACGGCCTTTAGCCGACCGACCCCTCCATTTCAAGCTGGACCAGGCGGTTCAACTCCACCGCGTATTCCAGCGGGAGCTCTTTGGTGAAGGCCTCGAAGAAACCGTTGACGATCATCGTGGTGGCTTCCTGTTCCTTCAAGCCCCGGCTCATCAAGTAGAAGATCTGTTCATCTCCCACCTTGCTGACGGTGGCCTCATGGCCGATCTGGACCTGCTCGGCATCGATCTCCATCGTCGGGTAGGTGTCTGACCGGGAGAGTTCGTCCATCAGGAGGGCGTCGCACCGCACGGAGGATTTCACATGATCCGCCTGCGGGTAAACCTTGACCAGTCCCCGGTAGCTGGTCCGCCCGCCGTCCTTGGAGATCGACTTGGAAAGGATCGTCGACGTGGTTTCCGGAGCGGCGTGAATCATCTTAGCTCCGGCGTCCTGGTGCTGACCCTTCCCGGAGAAAGCAACCGACACCACCTCTCCTCGGGCCTTGCGGCCGACCAAACAAACCCCAGGGTACTTCATCGTCAGCTTAGAACCGAGATTCCCGTCGAGCCACTCGACGGTGGCGTTCTCGTGGGCGATCGCCCGCTTCGTCACCAGGTTGTAGACATTCTTGGACCAGTTCTGGATCGTCGTGTACCGGATGTGAGAATGGGGCAGGGCGATGATCTCCACCACGGCGGAGTGCAAACTGTCCGACGCGTAAACGGGCGCGGTGCAGTTGTGCACGGCAAATCCGCGCGCAAGGTAAGCGTTCGGCGAGTGATCCAGTTCGATGTTAAAGACCGGCCCCTCATAGGGAGCGCGCTGAACCTCTTTTACCGGGACCAGGAAAGTATTCCCTCTGCGGCGCACTTCTCCCATCTGCTTCTCCGGCGAATAGTAGAGGATGTATTGATCCTTGCGGTTGATTTTCCGGCCCAAGATCGTATCGGGCCCACCCTTGCGCAAGGAGATCGTGGCGTAGTGTCCTTGGCGAGCCAGAAGTTCCTGAAGCTGCCGAGCCAGATTTTTAGAGGCGGTTGAGGCGCGGACCATCGTATGGGTACGCTGATAGCGGCTCCCATCCCCAAGGAGATACGTCTCCAATAAATGGGCCTGTTTCTCCGGAGGCAGATCCATGACCGTTTTGCTCAGTTCCTTGGTGCCGGCCCATTTGCCGCAATGTTCGAGACAAAGATCCATCAGCGGTTTTGAATAGACCAACACCGAAACGCCATGTTTCTTTCGATCCGCCACCTCCATCGCCCGTTTCCCCGTGATTTCTTTAATGAGTCGCTTGGTTTCCTCAATCAGGGGACGCTCTGTGGAGCCAAAGGAGAATGTGACCACCGGCATTCTCAGGGTTCGATGGACAAAGGTAGAACCTTCCGACAGGTAATAGCCCAACAGGCGTAACGCGGCGACCGTCAGTTTCGGATCGTCCTTTACGATCTGGGAAATTGGGAAAACAAGGAAATCTCCTCGGTGCAGCTTGCCGGCCTCAATAAACCGGGGTTCAGTCGCCAGAAGTTTCTTGGTGCTGACTTCCCCAAGCCAGCTCTTTCTGGCTTTTCGAGGAACGCGAACTTCCTCTCGGGGCACTGCCAAGACAGGGTGTTCCGGGGTTAATTGAAATGCGTTTCCACTGGAGATCGGCTTGATCGTCAGGAGTTCTCCGCGGTATTGCCGCACGCGGGCCGAACGCACCGCAGATTCCTCTCCATCGCTGTTGAGCACGGTGTCTTTTGGGCGGATCGACTCGATGTTGACCCAACGCTGACCGGTGGAGACTTGCTCTCCGGCGGGCAAACAACCTTCAATATAATGGACGCTGGATCCTTCGTCGGCGATGATCAGGGTTCGCTCGAACTGGCCCATGTTCTGGGCGTTGATCCGGAAATAGGCCTGCAGGGGGATCGCCACCTTCACCCCCTTGGGGACGTAGATGAAGCTTCCTCCCGACCAGGTCGCGGAATTGAGGGCCGAGAACTTGTTGTCCGCGGCGGGGATGACGGTCCCGAAATATTTCTTGACCAGCTCCGGGTATTTCTTGAGCCCATCGTCCATCCCCAGGAAGATCACCCCCTGTTTCTCCAGATCTTTATGGAGAGAGTGGTAAACGACCTCCGACTCGTACTGGGCGGTCACCCCGGCCAAGAACTTCCGTTCCGCCTCGGGGATCCCCAGTTTGTCAAAGGTGTTCTTGATCTCCTCGGGGACATCCTCCCAGCGCTTCTCCTGTTTCTCCGTCGGCTTGAGGTAATAATAGATGTCGTCGAAATGGATCTGGGATAACAGGGACATGTCGGCCCAGGCGGGCATGGGCTTGCGGTTGAAATGCTCCAGGGCCCGAAGACGAAAAGCCCGCATCCAGTCCGGCTCGGACTTCATCCAGGAGATCTCCTCGACGATCTCCTTGGAGAGCCCCCGCTTCGCCTTGAAGACATACTGCTCCGGGCTGTGGAACCCGTACTCCTGCTCGTAATTCTTGTTGATCTCGAACGGTTTATTCTCGCTCATTTGGACACGATCTCCTTGGGTGGTTCCTTCAAAACTTCATAAGGGGCATACCCCTTGGCTTCCAGTTCGTGCGCCAGATCCTTGCCGCCGGAGCGGATGATCTGGCCGTTGATCAAGACATGAACGGCCTCCGGCTGAACGTAATTCAAGATCCGCTGATAATGGGTGATCAAGAGAATTCCTAACTCCGGGCCGCGCAGATGATTGATCCCCTCGGCCACGGTCCGCAGGGCGTCGATGTCCAGCCCGGAATCGGTCTCATCCAAAATCGCCAGCTCCGGCTTTAACAACTTCATCTGGAGGATCTCGTGCCGTTTCTTCTCCCCTCCGGAGAAGCCGTCGTTGACGTACCGGGTGGCAAACCCTTCGTCGATTCCGAGCTCCGCCATTGCGGCTTTGAAAGTTTTCCGGAACTCCTTCGGCTGGAACGCTTCGCCGAAACGGGCCTTCATCGCGGTCCGCAGAAAATTGGCCACGCTGACCCCCGGGATCGAGGTGGGGTACTGAAAGGCCAGGAAGATTCCGGCCCGGGCCCGGGCGTCGGTCTTTAATCCCGCCAGGTTTTCTCCCCGGTACAAGATCTGTCCCTGGGTGACCTGATATTTCGGGTGTCCCATCAGGGTATTCGAGAGGGTCGATTTGCCGGAGCCGTTGGGCCCCATGAGGGCATGAACCTGGCCCTTTTCCACCCTCAGAGAAATCCCTTTCAGGATTTCCTTGCCTTCCACCTGCACGTGCAGGTCTTTGATTTCCAGTAACGGAACACTCATCCTCCACCCCCTCGATTGCCGGGGAATCGTGTCAGCACCGGCAGGGTTTGGTGATTTAAGGCCTGCCGGACCTTTGTCTCTCCGCCCACCAGATCGGACAGGAAAGTCTTGTCCAGGAAACTGTGAATCGCGGCGGTCATCGTCTCCCAGGCAGCCCGGATGCAGCAGTTGTCGATATGGATGCAGCTGGTCCGGTTCCCGGTGAACCGGTCGCAGATCTCACGGGTCGTCGGGATCTTCCCCAAGGCCCGGACCACCGCTCCCAAGCTGATCTCTTGCGGGCTCTTATTCAAAAGGTACCCCCCCTTAACCCCCCGGACCGAATGGATCAGCCCCCCCTTGCCCAGCAGGCGAAGAAGCTTCTCGACGTAGGCAGGGGAAAGTCCCTCCCCGAGGGCGATCTCCTTGACCGTCAGCCCTTTCTCCTCGTTCGCCTGGGCAAGCTGCAGTAGGCAACGCAGCCCATACTCTTCCTGCGCTGTAATCTTCATCTCACTATCTAATTTACCTAAACATGACTCTTTTGTCAAGTATCTAACACGGCTTGCGCCAAAAATGGCAATTTGGTACAGTACCGCCATGATCTTGAAGGTCGCTCGGCTGGGAAACCCGGTCCTTCGAAAGAAGGCCAGGGGGGTTAATCTTAAGCAATTGGCCTCTCCTGGGATCCAGGTTTTTATCCAGGATCTGATCCAGACGATGCATGAATATGACGGAGTGGGGATCGCCGCTCCTCAGGTGCATGTCTCCCTGCAAGTGGCGGTCATTGGGGCCGACCATAATCCCCGCTATCCCAAGGCGCCCAGGATTCCGCTGACCGTTCTGATCAATCCCCGCGTCTGGCCGGAGGGCCGTGGTGCGGCCTCCTCCAGCCGCAGCCGCCGGCCGGCCTCCGGGCGGCAGGTCATGGATTGGGAAGGGTGCCTTTCCGTGGAGGGGGTGCGGGGCCGTGTTCCGCGCTGGCATTCGGTGCGGGTGGAGGCGTATAATGCGGAAGGCAAACCGGTTTGTTTCCGAGCCACCGGTTTTTTCGCGCGGGTGATTCAACATGAATGGGACCATTTACAGGGAAAGGTATTCCTGGATCGGATGAAGGATCTAACCACCTTGACGCACCTGACGGAATACGCCCGCTACTGGGCGAAGGGATAGATGGTCAAGGTCGAGAAGCAGCTCTCCATCTTTCTTGAGAACCGCCCGGGGGGTTTGGCGAAAATCTGCGGGACCCTCTCCGAGGCAGGGATCAATATCTTGGCCCTGACTATCCATGACACGGTGGACCATGCCATTGTCCGGCTCCTCGCCGACCGGCCGGTGAAGGCGCTGCTGATCCTGGAGCAGTTGGGGCTTTACATCCTGGAATCGGATGTGATCGTGATGGATCTGGACAACCAGCCCGGGGCCTTGGGAGAGGTGGCCCGCAAGCTCGCCCGGGCCGACATCAACATCGAGTACGCCTACTGTTCCGCCACCGAACACCAAGGGGCCGGCTGTCTGATCCTCCGCACCGACGAGCCGGACCGGACCCTCGAACTCCTCAGCGAGATGGGTTAAACGGACCTGCCTGCGAACCGCGTAACGTTTTCCTTATGACAAGTTTTTGGCTGCGCGCTTTTCCGATCATGCTGGGGGCGCTGTGCGTCCTGGCGATCGCCTACCGGTACTACAGCGCTTTCCTCGCCTACCGGGTTTTGGGGCTGGATTCCGGCCGGAAGACAGCCGCTCACACTCATTACGACGGCACGAATTATCATCCCACCAACCGGTGGGTTCTCTTCGGACACCACTTTGCGGCGATCGCCGGGGCGGGGCCGCTCATCGGGCCGGTTTTGGCGGCTCAGTTTGGATTCCTGCCTGGTTTCCTATGGCTGCTCATCGGAGTGGTGCTGGCTGGGGCGGTCCAGGATTTGATTATTCTGTTTGCCTCGACTCGGCGGGGAGGGAAGTCCTTGGCGGAGATCGCGCGGCAGGAGATCGGTCCGGTCGCGGGGGTGACGACGGCGATCGCGGTCCTCTTCATCATCATCGTGGCGCTTGCGGGACTGGGTCTGGCGGTGGTGAATGCACTGCGGGAAAGTTCCTGGGGGATTTTCACCATCGGCTGCAGCATTCCGCTGGCCCTTTTTGTGGGGCTGTACATGTACCGGTTCCGAAAGGGAAAGATCGCCGAGGCCTCGGTGATTGGCGTGGTGGGGCTTCTCCTGGCCGTCTTCTTCGGACGCGTCATCCCCCAGACGCCGTTGGGACCGGCCCTGACCCTGTCGGAACATCAGGTCACCTATGCGATGGCCGCGTACGGATTCATCGCCTCGGTCCTGCCGGTTTGGCTGCTGCTCTGTCCGCGGGATTATTTAAGTTCCTACATGAAGGTCGGGACCATCGCGCTTCTGATCGTCGGTCTTTTGTGGGTGAATCCTCCTCTGCATCAGCCCATGTTGAGCCGGTACATCAGCGGCGGCGGGCCGATTATCCCGGGGAAGCTTTTCCCCTTTGTCTTCGTCACGATCGCCTGCGGGGCGATTTCAGGATTTCACGCCCTGGTGGGGTCCGGAACGACTCCGAAGATGATCGATAACGAGCGGGACATCCGGCCGATCGGGTATGGAGCGATGTTAATGGAAGGGTTGGTGGGGATCACGGCTTTGGTGGCCTGCTCTGCGCTTTATCCGGCTGATTATTTCGCGATCAATGTGGCGCCGGCGAAATTCGCAGGACTTGGAATGACTCCGGTGAATCTTCCGGTTCTGGCGCAGCAGGTCGGGGAGAATGTCACCGGCAGGACGGGAGGGGCGGTCTCTCTGGCCATCGGCATGGCCCAAGTGTTTTCTTCTCTGCCGGGGATGCGAAATCTCATGTCTTACTGGTACCATTTCGCCATCATGTTTGAGGCGCTGTTTATCCTTACAACGATCGATACCGGTACTCGGGTGGCCCGGTTTATTGTCCAAGAGTTTTTGGGAAGGGTCTACCGGCCCTTCGAGCGGACCGATTGGCTTCCGGGGACGCTCCTCTCCAGCGCTCTGGTGGTTGGGGCTTGGGTGTACTTTATCTTGACCGGGTCGGTCTCCACCATTTGGCCGATGTTTGGAATCGCCAATCAACTGTTAGCGGTCATCGCTTTATGCGTTGGGACCACGGTACTCATCAATATGGGGAAAGCCCGCTACGCCTGGGTGACCTTGGTCCCCATGGTGTTTGTGGCGGTGACGACTCTGACGGCAGGGTGGCAGAGCATCTGGCAGAATTTTCTTCCTTTAGCCGCGCAGTCGGGAAAGGCGTTCGTCGGAATCCTCAACGCCGCGTTGACTGGTTTCATGATGGTCTGTACGCTGGTGATAATCGTCCACTCGGCCCTGCGATGGGTCGGAAAATATCGGCTCTCCCAATTTGACCTCCTTGAAAGCAGGTTTTAAGCGCAGTCCCAAGTATCGGCGGGCGGTCGAAATCGTCCAGCGGTTGAGAAAAGCCGGTCATGAGGCGTTTCTCGTGGGCGGATGCGTCCGGGATCTGCTGATGGGCCGGCCGCCGACCGATTTCGACATCGCCACTTCCGCCCGGCCTGAGGAAGTGACGAAGCTGTTCCGCCGGACCCTCCCGGTCGGGGCCCAATTCGGCGTGATGTTGGTTCTGGAGGAGACTCATCAGTTCGAGGTAGCCACCTTCCGAACCGATTTGAAGTACCGGGACGGGCGGCACCCGGAGGGAGTTGTTTTTTCCACACCGCGCAAGGATGCCCTGCGCCGTGATTTCACGGTGAACGGGCTCTTCTTCGATCCGGTCCGCAGCAGGGTGATTGATTACGTGAAGGGGCAGGAGGACATTGAAAAAAAGCTGATCCGGGCGATCGGGAACCCAGTCCGGCGGTTCGAGGAAGACCGGCTCCGGATGCTCCGAGCGGTCCGGTTCACGGTGACGCTGGGGTTTGAGATCGACCCGGCGACCTTCCGGGCGGTCCAAGAGGCCGCCGCGAAGATCACCCAGGTCAGCCCCGAGCGGATCCGGGATGAGCTGGTGAAACTGTTCAGTGGGCCGCACCCGGGGCGGGGGCTGACTCTGCTGGACGAGTCGGGATTATTAAGGGTGATCTTGCCGGAGGTGGAGCGGATGAAGGGGGTTGCCCAGCCGCCGGAATTTCACCCGGAAGGGGACGTCTACACCCACACGGTCCTTCTGCTGAAACATTTGAAGAACCCCCATCCCATCTTAGCACTTGGGGCGTTGCTGCACGACGTGGGGAAACCCTCCACCTTTCGGGTGGCGGACCGGATCCGGTTCGATGGACACGATCGGGTGGGAGCGGCGATCACCCAGCGGGTCTGCAGACGTTTGCGCTTCTCGAATGCGGAGACGTCAGCCATCTCGACGTTGGTGGCGAACCACATGCGGTTCAAGGATGTCCGGCAGATGCGCCTGTCCACCCTGAAGCGGTTCATGGCGGCCCCGACTTTCTCCGAAGAACTGAAGCTCCACCGGGCCGACTGCCTGGCCTCCCACAAGGATTTGACCAACTGGCGTTTCTTAAGGAAGAAACTTAAGGAGCTTCCCCCCCAGGAACTCAAACCCAAGCGGCTGATCGACGGTCATGATTTGCTGCGGCTCGGTTTTCCGGAGGGGCCGTTGATCGGGACGATCTTGAAGGCGGTGGAGGAAAGGCAGTTGGAAGGGACGCTCACCTCTAAGCCGGAGGCGTTGGATTGGGCAGCGGAGGAGTTCCGACGAAAAGAATCTTAAGAGGGGTGGAGGCGATTCTTTCGGTGATCGCATGGATCGGGATCGGCCTTTCTACAATGGGCTGGACTATTTTGATCGGGCTTTTGTATCTGGTCCATCCCTGGATCGACCCTGAGCGCAAGAGGGTTCATTCCTTGGCGGGATTCTGGGGACGGGGGTTGGTTTCCATGGCTCCCGGCTGCCGGGTTCAGGTTTTCGGCCAGGAGCAGATTCCGAGGGGGGGGCCGGTGATCTTCATGGCGAATCACCAGAGTTATGTGGATGTGCCGGCCCTCTACTTTCTTCGGCGGCAGTTCAAGTGGATGGCCGATGTGGAGCTGTTTCGGATTCCGGTCTTCGGCTGGGCGATGCGGATGGCCGGGTACATTCCGGTCCGGCGGGGAGATCGAAAAGCGGCCCTGCTCAGTATGGGACAGGCAAAACAATGGTTATCCGAGGGGATCTCGATCTTTGTTTTCCCGGAGGGGACCCGGAGCCATACCGGTCTGTTCGGCCGCTTCCAGACGGGGGGCTTTCGGCTCGCGGTGACGACCGGGACGCCGATCGTGCCGGTCGTCCTGGTCGGGACAAGACAGCTTTTGCCTCGAGGCACCTGGATCTTTCGGTTGGGGGGGCGTCTCAAGATTCACCTGCTTGCCCCGGTCGTGCTGGTTTCCTCAGACCCGGCTCAGGTTCACCCACTTGCCAAAAAGGTGCGCCGTCAGATGATGTCGGTTTATCGGGAGCATCTAAGAGAGTATAATCCTCAGCGATGACCCCGCCCCTCCATGGGTTTCTCTGGAGCAAGGTGGGGATAACGTGTGGGTGTGTTCTTCCGAATATTAGAGGTCAGACATTGTACATCGAGGTAACTTCCAACTTGCTCCAGAGAATAAGAGCTCGTGGAGCTTTTCGGGACGCCCAAGAAGATCCTCAACAGCGCTCGGGCGTCCCGACCCATGGAGGGGCGGGGTGAGTTCTCAGGAAAAGACAGCGGTTGTTTTAATCGGGCATGGGGCGCCGGCCACCGACTGCCCCCCGCAATTGGTGGGGGAGTTGATGGGGCTGGAATGGGGCGGGCCGGATTTGAAGAAGCGGGCCGAGGAGTTGGACGCGAAGATCCGGGACTGGCCCCGGCATCCGGGGAACGACCCTTACAAGGTGGGCTTGGAGAAGTTGGCCTCTGAACTGCGCAGGATGCTGCCGAGCGAACTGTTCGCGATCGGCTACAATGAGTTCTGCCGGCCGTCGATTCCGGAGGCGCTGGAACAGGTGATCCGGCAGGGGGCGACTCGGGTTTTGGTCATCCCTTCCATGCTGACCCCCGGCGGCCTCCATTCCGAGGTAGACATCCCCCGAGCGCTCCAGAAGGTCAGGGAAACTCACCCGGCGATTGAGGTGGAGTATCTATGGCCGTTCGATCTGAAGGAAGTGGCGGCTCTACTGAGCGGGCAGATCCAAAAAGCGCTGGAGGAGGGTACTGCCCGGTCTACGAATTCTTGCGGCGGCGGGTCCGGGAGCCGATGATCTGGCCGACTACCGCTGAGCCGATCACGACCGGCGCCGTCACGTAGATGGGCGTGCTGGAATAGGTGAGCCCGATGGCGTACCGGAAAGCGATAACGAACGGAATGGAGCCGTGGATCGCCACGATCCATAGGAGACTGAATTTCCGAAGCCCTTCCCGCCAATACCCCAGCGGGAGATTGATCACCACCGCGAACAGGACCACCAGCAATAGTTTTGTTATCATGGTGCCGAGTATCATACCACGGAATCGAGGGGCTCTGACAAGTGGATCCTGAGATCAAAAAGAAGGTACTGCGGAAAATCGTCTACGGCGTTTACGTGGTCGGGGTCAAACAGGAAGGGGCCGTCAACGCCTTCACCGGGACCTGGGTGACCCAGATTTCGTTCAAGCCGCCGCTCATTGTGCTGGCCGTCGAGAATCAGGCCCATTCTTTCGGGATGATTTCCGCCAGCCGGGTTTTAACCCTCAACTTCTTGGGGTCCGATCAAAAAGGGATCGCCCAACATTTCTTGAAGCCGGCCCCGGCGGGCGGCAGCAAGTTGGAGGGGATCCGTTACCGGCTGGGGAAGGTGGGGGCTCCGATTCTCGAGGAGGCGGCGGCCTACGCCGAGTGCGAGGTCCGCCAGATCCATCCGGCCGGGGATCACGCGCTGGTCGTCGCCGAGGTGGTCGAGGCCGGAATCCAGCGGGAGGCCGATCCATTGACGCTCCGGGAAACTGGGTGGACCTATGGGGGATAGCGCGGCACTCATTGTGGCGGCGAGCGAGCAGGACGCCAACCTTTACTACGCAACCCGGTTCTGGGCGCCGGACCCATTCATCCTCGCCCGGATCAACGGAAAGAAAATCCTGGTGATGTCCGATCTGGAGCTGGACCGGGCCAAGTCGGAGGCCCAGGTCGATGAGGTCCTTTCCTTATCGAAACTGCAGGAGCAGGCCAAACGCTCCGGCGCGGCCCATCCCGGATTCAGCGACGTGTTGGATCTTCTGTTCAAGGAACGGCAGATCACTTCACTGCGGGTCCCCGGCAATTTCCCGATCGTCTTGGCCGACCGCCTCCGAGAGAAAGGGTACACGATTGTGCCGGGCAAGGAACCATTCTTCCCGGAGCGGATGATCAAAACGAAAGAGGAAGTGGCCGCGATTCGGGAAACTCAGCGGCTCACCGAAGAGGCGGTCAAGTCGGCGATCACGGTGATCCAGCAATCCCAGATCAAGAACGGGGAACTGTGGCTGGGGGGACAGCCGCTCACTTCCGAATTGATCCGGAAACTTTTGCACGTGACCCTGATGGGCTCCGACTGCTTGGGCCGAGAGACGATCGTCGCTGGAGGAACCCAGGCCTGCGATCCCCACTGCATCGGCACCGGCCCGCTGAAAGCGAACCAGCCGATCGTGCTGGATGTGTTCCCCGTTTCGCTCAAGAGCCGTTACTTCGCCGACATGACCCGGACCGTGGTTCGGGGAAAGGCCTCGGAAAAAGTGAAGAAGATGTACCGGGCGGTCCAACAGGGGCAGGAGATCGGGTTTAAAAAATTAAAAGCTGGAGTGGACGGCAAAGAAATCCATGATGCGATCCTCAAATACTTCGAGCAGGAAGGGTTCCCCACAGGGATGATCGGCGGCCGGATGCAGGGCTTCTTTCACGGGACCGGACATGGGGTCGGTCTGGAAATTCATGAGCCGCCCCGAGTCAGCAACCTCTCCGATGTAATGAAGGCAGGGCAGGTGGTCACCGTTGAGCCGGGCCTCTATTACCTGGACGCCGGCGGGATCCGCCTCGAGGACATGGTGTTAATCACCGAAACCGGCTGCGAGAACCTCACCACCTTCCCCAAACTCCTCGAACTCAACTGATCCACTGCGGGTTATGTTTGGACTCGAAGGCGGCGATTTCTTTTTCCCTCTGCAGGGTCAGGCCGATTACGTCCAGGCCTCGGATCAGATGTTCCTTCACGGAAGGGTCGATCTCGAAGTGAAATGAAATCTCCTCCGGCAGGTGCAGGGTGACCCGCTGTTCCTCTAAGTTCACCGTTGCTTCCAATCCGGTGTAGCGCTGGACCATCTGAAAGATCTCTTCCACCTCCGCTTCCTGAAGCTCCACGGTCAGCAGGCCGTTCTTCATGCTGTTGTTCCGGAAGATGTCGGCGAAGGAGGGAGCGATGACCGCCTTGAACCCATACTGCTGGATCGCCCAGACCGCGTGTTCCCGGGAGGAGCCGCAGCCGAAATTTTTCCGGGTCACGAGAACCGAAGCTCCTTTGAACTTCGGAGCGTTTAGCTCGAAATCCGGATTGGGTCGGCCGTCCGGGAGATACCTCCAGTCGTAGAAAAGAGATTCCCCGAATCCGGTTCGGGCGATCGACTTTAAGAACTGCTTCGGGATGACCTGGTCGGTGTCGACGTTGGCCCGGTCGAGTGTCCCGATGAGTCCGCGATGACTACGGAAAGGTGTCATCGCCAACTCCGGATGTCGACGAAATGGCCTTCCACCGCCGCGGCCGCCGCCATCTCGGGGCTGACCAAATGGGTCCGGCCCCCTTTCCCCTGACGGCCCTCAAAATTCCGGTTGGAGGTGGAGGCGCACCGCTCGCCCGGCTTCAACTGATCCGGGTTCATCCCCAAACACATGCTGCAGCCGGATTCCCGCCAGTCGCATCCGGCAGCTTTGAAGATCTGGTCGAGGCCCTCGATCTCCGCCTGTTTGCGGACCTGCTGGGATCCGGGGACCACCAGGACGTGTACCTTGGGTGCCACCTTCCGGCCTTTCAGGATCCGGGCGGCGTTGCGCAGATCCTCGATCCGGGCGTTGGTGCAGCTTCCGATGAAGACGGTGTCGATCTTGATTTGGGCGATCGGCGTGCCGGGGCTCAGCCCCATGTAGGCCAGGGCTTGCTCGACATCCTTCCGGGTGTAGCCGGGGACTTGATCCGGCTGCGGGACTTTACCGGTCACATCCACGACCATTCCGGGATTCGTCCCCCAGGTAACCTGCGGCGCGATCTTCGCGCAGTCGATCGAGATTGATCGGTCGAACGAGGCACCCGGATCGGTCGGAAGGGTTTTCCAGAAGGCGATCGCCTTCTCCAACTCTTTTCCTTTGGGAGCGAACGGACGATTCCCTGAAGCAACGTATTCAAAAGTGGTTTCATCCGGTGCGATCATCCCGGCTCGGGCCCCGGCCTCGATCGACATGTTGCAGATCGTCATCCGGGCCTCCATGGAAAGCCGGCGGACCGCCTCGCCACAGTATTCAAGAATGGTTCCGGTCCCTCCGGCGGTGCCGATGGCGCCGATCAGTTTCAGGATCATGTCCTTGGCGGTGACGGCGGGGGAAAGTTTCCCGGTGAATTCCACCTGGAAGGTTTTCGGCCGTTTCTGGGTCAGGCACTGGGTGGCCAGCACATGCTCCACCTCCGAAGTGCCGATCCCGAAGGCCAGCGTCCCGAACGCCCCGTGCGTCGAGGTGTGGGAATCCCCGCAGACGATCGTGGTCCCGGGCAAAATCAGCCCCAGCTCCGGCCCGATGATGTGGACGATCCCCTGGCGGTCCGATTTTAGATCGTACAGGGTGATCCCGAACTCCCGGCAGTTCTTTTCGAGGGCCTCGATCTGCGCCTTAGAGATCGGGTCCCGGATATTCATCCGGTCCTCGGTCGGGACGTTGTGGTCCATCGTGGCGATGGTCAGCTCCGGCCGCCGCACCTTCCGCCGGGTCAAGCGCAATCCCTCGAAGGCCTGTGGGCTGGTCACCTCATGGACCAGGTGCCGATCGATGTAAAGGAGGGTCGTCCCGCCGGGCAGATCAGCGACGACATGCCGCTCCCAGATTTTCTCAAACAAGGTTTTCCCCATAAGAATCTCAGTATATCACGCTCCCGCTCCTGCTTCTTATTTTGATTTCACATTAGTGTTGATTGGGATAAGAGACAGATGTATACTATATCAATTCGAGGATCTTTCTTGCGATATCACAAAAAATGTTGGTGTTTAACAGGTCGGTGATCCCGAGCATCTGAAAAAAATACAGGAATTAGCCTTGAAATATCAATAAATACATGGTATATACAATAGCAGAAGTCAACTTAGGGATGCTTGAGCGGTGGTTCTAAAGTTCGAACCGTGGGGCGATGACCCGGTTTTTGACTGGGATGAGGAGAATGAGCCAAAAATATGGGAGCATGGAATTTCGGTTTTCGATGTGGAGGAGTGCTTCGACAACCCGCACACGGCTGTCCCTCACGAGAAGGCAAAATCTCAACCCGAGAAGTATGGGGATCGGTACGTGGTACGGGGCGTCACGGATGGCGGGAGGAAGTTGGTGATCATCGTCCAGTATCTGTTTGGGAATTGGGTCCGACCGATTACCGCTTGGGATGACAGGTAAACGGAGGTGTGGCCATGATTAGAAAAAGGACGCCGTTTGAGCGAGAAGTCGATCGGGAGCTGATCTCAAAGGGTAGGGATGCCCTGAAGGACTTTGACGAAAACCAGGCACTCTATGTGCCGGGTAAGAAGCGGGAGAGCAAGCCAATCTCGATCCGGCTGCCGATGGATATGATTCGACAACTCCGTGCTGTCGCCATGCAGAAAGGGAACATTGGCTACCAGCAGCTCATCAGGATGCTCTTGGACGAGGCGTTGATGGAAGCGTTCCGAAGCGATGCGTTACGGCGCCAAGAACGGCAGGGAGTCCTGGAAGAGGTTTCCTCAACCTCCTCATCCTTAGAAGTAGAACTTGAGGCGTTGGGTAGAGAATTTAAGGTTCCGATGCATAAGGAAGCGGGGGTGTTTAATCAGAGTCGGAGGTAAGAGCGTTGGATCTTGATCTCGCATTTTTGGCTGATGCCGCAGAGGTTGCAGAGGGTAAATTATATGCAATCGGCGGGGCTTTCGATACGATCTGGGCATCGAACATCCCAGTGGCTCATCCGCACCTGTCGCTCGTCATGAGGCTATTCTTTACACCTGCTGAAGTTGGTAGAAAACACCGAGTGGAAATCAATCTCATGGATGAGGATGGGAAACGGATGGCTTCTGTGGGAGGAGATTTAGAGATCGGACAGAATCCGAACCTCCCCAAAGGTTGGCAACAAGGATTCCTAACTGTATTGAACTTCGCCAACCTGAAGTTTGAGAAGTTTGGAGGTTACAGTTTTGAGATCGTCGTTGACAACTTCAGCGTGAAAAGCATCGCCCTCCGGGTTGCTCAGCGCGTACAGCTCCAGGCGTAGGGGGTTCTGCATATATACTTCCGAAGACAGCATCCAACCATACAAGGCGTTAGACGAATGATTCCAGCAGAAGCAGTACATCCAGAAGTCTCTGGGCAGGAGGAAAAAGTAAATGTCCGAGGATCATTTTGGCCGTTTGTTCGACAATGTCGTGGCGGCACGGATTCACTATGGGATCTGGTATGTTTTTAAAAACGAGGTTGACCGGCCCAAGTACGTTGACGTCATGAATAAATATCCTTGGTTCTTCCCTCCGTCACTCAGTGCCCACTTTGTTGCTATGCTGATGGCACTTTCGACGATTTATGATGATGGTCCAAACAATGTTAGTCTCTATAGGGTGCTTAGAGAATTGGAATCAGCAGACAAGGTGGACGGACAACAGAGGCAAGAGATCGAGCAGCGGGTAAAGGACAGCGAGTCGATCGTCAAGAAGATACTGATGATACGGAACAACGTGTTCGCCCACTTGTCTGCAAAGGTCGATCCCTTCGAAGCGTTCAAGAAAGCCAACATCACGATGAATAACTTCCGGGGCCTCATTTACGAGACAGCGGCCATACTAAATCAGATGGGCCTGGCAAGCGGGTATGGGACTAGGAACCTTGTGGAGTCGTCAGAACACGATACTCGCGATATGTTGGGGGACATTGAGAAGGTCAGGGTGGAGGCAATGTCAGGTGGCGAGAGGAAATAGCTCAGGCAGTGATGAGGATACGTCGAAGGATTCGAGTTTTGGAAATTGCCTATGATATCCAAGCCAAGGCTGCCTACATTAAACTTAGTGATGACCGAGTGGCGAAAACCATAGAGTATGCCGACTTCATCAATCTGGATTTAGATGACAAAGGCCAGCTTGTGGGGATCGAACTCTTATGGGTACGCCCTCGCCAGGTGGCGGTTCAAATCCACCGTAAACTCAATCAGTTGGCGCGGGAATACCACATGCCCGAACTGCGCCGGCTCCACCCAGAAAAACTCGCCGAAATCCTCCAGCCCGCGTAACATCATCTTACTTCTTCTTTAAGGTAACAAAGCTGTAAGGGTATTTATTCCCCGTATCGGATTTGAAATCTTCCCGAAAGATTTCCTGCCAGGCCGACTTGTCCAAGTTGAACAGTCGGGTGTCTCCCTCAAAATCCTGGTGGATCCGCGTCAGGTAGATCCGGTCCGCCAGCGGCAGGGACTGCTCGTAAATGCTCGCTCCGCCGATCACGAACACCTCATCGGCATTTTCGCAGAGCTGGAGCCCCTTTTCAATGGAAGAGGCGGTCAGGCACCCGCAGCATGCGAAATCCTTCTGATGGGTGATCACGATATTCGTCCGCCCCGGCAAAGGTTTCCCGATCGACTCAAAGGTTTTTCGCCCCATGAGGATCGGGTGATTCATCGTGAGCTGTTTGAATCGCTTCAGATCGGCCGGTAGTTTCCAGGGAAGACGGTTGTTTTTGCCGATCACGCCGTTCTGCGATACGGCGACAACGAGAGAAATAATCATCCTTCGTCCTTCGACAAGCTCAGGACGAACGGTTTAGAATGAACGGCGGTCATACGGCGACTTCGGCTCGGATCGGAAGATGATGCTGATAATTCTCCAGCGTGAAGTCCTCAGGTTTGAAATCGAAGATTGATTTAACCTCGGGGTTCAGCCGCATCCGGGGCAGGGGGAACGGCTCCCGGGAAAGCTGGAGTTTTGCCTGCTCGAGATGATTCAGATACAGGTGGACATCCCCGAAGGTGTGGATAAATTCCCCCGGCTGCAATCCACAAACCTGGGCGAACATCATCGTCAACAGGGAATAGGAGGCGATGTTGAAGGGAACCCCCAGGAACAGATCGGCGGACCGCTGGTACATCTGGCAGGAGAGTCTGCCCTCCGCCACGTAAAATTGGAACAGGCAGTGGCAGGGGGGAAGCTTCATCCGTTCGATCTCCGCGACGTTCCAGGCCGAAACGATGAGACGCCGGGAATCGGGGTTCTTCTTGATCCGGTCAATGACCTGACCGATCTGGTCAATGGTTTTCCCATCGGAGGTGGGCCAGCTCCTCCATTGATGGCCGTAGATGGGGCCCAAATCCCCTTTTGAATCGGCCCACTCATCCCAGATGGTGACCCCATGGTCCTTGAGGTATTTGGTGTTGGTGTCTCCCCGGAGGAACCAGAGCAGTTCCACGATCACCGATCTTAAGTGAATCCTCTTCGTGGTGATCAGAGGGAAGCCCTCGGAGAGATTAAACCGGATCTGGGCGCCGAAGAAGGACAATGTCCCTGTTCCGGTTCGATCCTGCTTTTTGGTCCCCTGTTCCAGGACCTGGTGCATCAGTTGAAGATACGGTTTCATGGGGATAAAGCTCCTCGTCTTGCGGCGGTGCGGTTCCTATTATATAATGGCAATTCTCTCCATGAATGAATATCTGGGAATTCTCATCATGTTCGTCCTGGCGGCCGCGGTCGGCGGGGCGTTCATCGTCCTGGCCTCTGTTCTCGGGCCGAAGGCCCCCACGCCGGCCAAGTCGGAGCCGTTCGAATGCGGCGAGGAGCCGTTCAAACTGCCCGGCGGCCGTTTCTCCGTGAAATTTTACCTCGTGGCGATGCTGTTCATCCTGTTCGATGTGGAGCTGGTCTTCCTGTTTCCCTGGGCGGTCGTCTACCGGTATTTGGGGATGGCCGGTTTCCTGGAGATGGCCGTCTTTATGGGGATCGTGGTGGCGGGCTTCCTCTACGCCTGGAAGAAGGGGGCCTTGGAGTGGCAATGATCGGCGTCATTTCGAGCGAAGCGAGAAATCTCGATGTTCGGCGGCGATAATTTCGTCACAAGCAAGCTGGATTCAGCCATCGGCTGGGCCCGGAAGTTTTCGATCTTCCAATACCCGTTCGTGACGGCCTGCTGCGGGATGGAGTATATGGCGACGGCCTGCTCTCATTACGACGTGGACCGATTCGGGGCCGGGTTCCCCCGGTTCTCGCCCCGGCAGGCGGACGTCCTGTTTGTCGTTGGGACGATCAGCCATAAGATCGCCCCGGTTTTGAAGAAGATCCACGACCAGATGACCGAACCGAAATGGGTGGTGGCGTTCGGGGTCTGCACCTGCACCGGCGGCTTCTACGACAACTACGCGACGGTGATGGGGATCGATACCCTGATTCCGGTCGACATCTATATTCCCGGGTGTCCTCCGAGACCGGAGTATGTGCTGGATGGGCTCTTGAAGCTTCAGGAGAAGATTCAGGCTCAAGCCGACGGCAAGCCGTACCCTCCCGCTCAGCGATATTATGGAAAAACCTCCGAGTTAGCGGCTGAGGCGCGGCGTGGCTTCACTCTCTGAACTCCTCTCCAGCCGGTTTCCCGCCGCGGTCATCGCCACCCATGATTACCGGGGCGATGCCACGGTGACGATCCGCCGGGAACATCTCCTGGAAATCGCCCGAACCTTGAAGGACGACCCGGCCTTCCAAATGAATTTCCTGATCGATCTGACGGCGGTGGATTTCTTAACCTTCGGGAAGAAAAAGCCGGCCCCCGCCGGCTTTGTTCCTTCGGGAGTGCCGGTGGCGGCCCTGACGCAGGTTCCCGATCCGGCGCCATGGCCGGGCCCGGCAACCAAGGCCCGGTTCGAGGTGGTGTACCATTTCTTCTCCCTCTCTCTCAAGCATCGTCTGCGGGTCAAGGTTCCCATCGAAGAGCCGGAGGGTGAACTGGATTCCCTCACTCCGCTCTGGGCCAGCGCCAACTGGTTTGAGCGAGAGGTGTGGGACATGTTCGGGATCCGGTTCCCGGGGCATCCCGGCTTAAAGCGGATCCTGATGTACGAGGAGTTCCAGGGTCATCCGTTGAGGAAAGATTATCCGGTGAACAAACGCCAGCCCCTGATCGGTCCGGTGAATTGACGTGGATCGAAGATCCACGTCATCCTCGCGAAAGCGAGGATCCCCGCTTGCGCGGGGATGACAAATACCATGGAGAATCAGTTGGAAACGAAAGAAATGCTGCTCAACGTTGGGCCCGCTCACCCGGCGATGCACGGGATCATCCGGATGATTCTGGGGCTGGATGGAGAAACGGTCCGCTCCGCCGATGTGGAGATCGGCTATCTTCACCGGGGGTTCGAGAAGATGGCGGAGGTTGTCACCTACAACGGAGTGATCCCGTACACCGACCGGTTGAATTACGTCTCGCCGCTCATCAACAACATGGGCTACTGCATGGCCGTCGAGAAACTTCTCGGAGTCCAGGTGCCGGAGCGATGCCAGTACATCCGGGTGATCTGCTCCGAGATTTCACGGATCACCGACCACTTGACCTGTGTCGGGGCCAGCGCCATGGAGCTGGGGGCCTTTACCGTCTTCCTTTATATGATCAAGGCCCGGGAATACCTCTGGGAGTTGGTGGAGGCGGTGACCGGGGCTCGGCTGACCGTCTCCTACTGCAGGGTGGGGGGAGTTAAAGCAGATTTGCCCGCCGGTTTCCCGGAGCGGTGCGAGAAGGCGCTGAAGGAAACCCGGAACGTCCTGGTGGAGGTGGACAAACTGTTGACCCGCAACCGGATCTTCGTGGACCGGATGAAGGGAACCGGCAAGATTTCCCAGGAGGATGCCGTCTCTTATGGAATCACCGGGCCGTTCCTCCGGGCGACCGGCGTCAATTACGATGTTCGCAAGGCCTGTCCCTACTCGGTGTACGACCGGCTGGAGTTCGAGGTTCCTCTCGGTTCCCATGGGGACAACCTGGACCGGTATTTCGTCCGGATGGAGGAGATGGAGCAGTCGATGCGGATCATCGAGCGCTGTCTCAAGCAGATCCCGGCCGGGCCGGTACTGATTGACCCGGAGACCGGCCGGCCCATGGAGCCGAGCGAGGAGAAAGAGGAGGCGATCCCCGCGGCAGAGATGGTGGATGCGGCGAAGATGGGGAGGATCCGGCAGATCGCCGGCAAGATCGCCGTCACCGATCCGACGCTGGAGGGATCCGAGAAGCCGGTTCACGCGAACATCGCGGCTCCGGAGAAGCGGGTGTTCCTGCCTCCGAAAGAGGATACCTACGGGAACATCGAAGGACTCATGCAGCATTTCAAGCTGGTGATGTTCGGGCATGGGATCCGGCCGCCGAAGGGGGAGGTTTATCTCCCGGTGGAAGGGGCCAATGGAGAGCTGGGCTTCTACGTCGTCAGCGACGGCTCCGACAATGCCTATCGGGTCCGGGTGCGCCCTCCCTGCTTCACGATCATGGCGGCCCTGCCGAAGTTGTTGGTTGGAGACATGATGGCGGATGTGATTCCCACCTTCGGCTCGGTGAACATGATCGGCGGGGAACTCGACCGATGAACCAACGTCATACCCGCGTTCACCTGTCATCCCTGCCCTCGATGTCGCTCGAGGGTAAACTCCAGCGGGGATCGCAGAAACCGTCATCCCTCGGTCAAGCCGAGGGCAGGCTCTCGCAGAAGCCGTCATCCTCGCGAAAGCGAGGATCAAGGTGTACTTGCCCGGGATGGCGCTGGAATTGCGGGGTGCATCCAAGATTCGTCCGTGCCTGCAGCTGTCATCCTCATGAAAATGAGGATCAGATCCTCGCTTTCGCGAGGATGACGGACAAACGTGGGATGCACTGGAATTGCGGAAGAGGTTGACAAATCTTATTCCGATATCACAAGTAGCTTTTACAGGGGAGTGGAATAAAAGTGAAAGTCCGTAAAAATGTTTTCGGCAGTGAGAGTGAGAAGGAACTTTTTGCCACCTTGCATAGTCATTGGAGCAAGGAGTTTAACCTTTATCCTTCCCTCCCTTTTTCTGCCCTCGTTATTGAGATTGACAGATCAGATACCCTCTCCGAGAAGGAAAAGAAATATCTTTACGCGACCAGCGTTGATTACACCCTCTGTACTAAACAGGATGAACCTCTCGTATCAGTCGAGTTCGATGGTATGTGTCATGGTTTTAGCAGAGATGGGCAATATGTTCCGGCACCTTTTAGAAACAATCCCCTCCGCAGCTTGAAACTTGGTTTGAAAACAAGAGTTTGCCAGGAGGCAAATTATCCTTTCTTCGTTGTTTCGTATGACGAGAAAGTACCGCTTGGTGAAGACCTCACCCTGACCATTGTGGATGGGCTAATTGGTCAAGTCCTTGCTAGGCGGCATTTTCAGCCAACCCTGACGAAAGCTTTGGAGGAGGATAAAGAGATCATAGATGGCCTACCGTCAAGCCATCAGTACGAATACATTCAGGATTTGATAACTAACATCGAGGTCATGGCTGAACTGGATTGGAACCCAATAGCCGTTGAATCTGCCAAACTTCAGCACGAAGCGTCAGAGAAGGGACTCTGGATAAGCTGGGACACGGAGTATCTGAGCGAACCAGAGCTTCCGCTTCCACCCGTTCCTCCAGGCAATCTGTCAGACAAAGAAGTCCTGGAGGCTGTTCAACGCCGAATAGAAGCTTCAAAAAACACTGTCCGAGTGGGTTGTAGAATGACAGTTAAGACTCCCAAAGGAGAGGTTTCGGAGACATTTTGGGTAAGAAATCTTGAAGGTTTTGGTGCTTCACCATTGAGTCTGGCTGAAGACATAGCCACTATGATACTCGCTAAAAAGCTGCTATCGCGAGGATGACATTTTAGTTGGGTAAGCATGAGTTACTACGTGTATGTCATGGGTAACCGAAGGCCGACCCTCTACATCGGGGTTACCAATGATCTTGTGCGTCGTGTTTATGAACACAAGCAGGGATTGGTGGAAGGATTTACCAAGAAATACGGACTTCACGACCTGTTCTATTTTGAGGAGTTCGGTTCTATCGAAGATGCCATTGTAAGGGAAAAGCAGATCAAGCATTGGAACCGGGAGTGGAAGCTCGATTTGATACGGAAGCTGAATCCGACTCTGAAGGATTTGTATCCGGAGATTGTGGGAGGGATTCCCGCTTGAGGACTTGATCCTCGCTGGAGCCTGCCCTCGGCCACGACCGAGGGCGAGGATGACACCCGGGGTGAGGATGGCATCTTGAAGAGGATGACGGTTTGAAATGGATTTTAAGCAGCTAGAATCTGAAGCCGATAAGATCATCGGGCGGTACGAGGAGAAGCGGGCGGCGATGCTGCCCCTTCTATGGCTCGTCCAGGAGAAGTTCGGATACATCCCGCCGGAAGGGGAGCAATGGGTCGGTGAAAGAATAGGAGTCTCGATCGCCCATGTTCGGGAAGTGGTTTCCTTCTACACGCTGTACCATACGAAGCCGATCGGCAAGCACCACATCCAGGTTTGCACGACCCTGCCGTGCCTGCTTAAAGGAGCAAAGCGGGTCCTCGCGCAGTTGGAGGAGCGACTGGGGATCGGGGCGGGGCAGACGACCCCGGACGGGAAGGTGACCCTCTCGACGGTGGAATGCCTGTGCGCCTGCGAAGCGGCGCCGGCGACGCAAATCAATGAGCGGTACGTCGGGCCGCTGACCCCGGAAACCCTGAACCAGGTTCTTGATCATGTCTTAAAAACCCCGGAGACCCACGATTGGCTGGTTGATTCCGCTCGTGCTGAGCTTGTCGAAGCACGAGCGAACGTTCGCCCTTCGACAGGCTCAGGGCGAACGGAGTTCCAGCCGTACGTGAGCACGGAGGGGCCGGTACTCTCGAAGCGGTTCAGGAGCGCTGAGGGGGCTTGGTTCGACGCCTACGCCGCGGACGGCGGATACCAGGCGGCCAAGCAGGCGCTGACCTCGACCCCCGCCCAGGTGATCGAGACGGTATTGAAATCCAACCTGAGGGGCTTGGGCGGCGCCGGGTTCCCGACCGGGAAGAAGTGGGGATTCATCCCGAAGGATAACCCAAAACCGAAATTCCTGGTCGTCAACGCCGATGAGGGGGAGCCGGGCACCTTCAAGGACCGGTACATTCTGGAGCGGGACCCGCACGCCCTGATCGAGGGGATGATCATCGCCGCTTACGCGATCGGCTCCCACAAGGCGTACATCTACATTCGGGGTGAGTACGTCCGTCCGGCCCAGCGGTTCGCCAAGGCCATGGAGGAGGCGAGGGGGAAAGGGTGGATCGGGAAGAACATTCAGGGGAGCGGCTTCGATCTGGAGATCGTGATCCACCGGGGAGCGGGGGCTTACATTTGCGGGGAGGAGACGGCCTTGTTGACTTCCCTCGAGGGGGGCAAGGGGTTCCCGAAATTGAAGCCGCCGTTTCCGGCGATCTCGGGGCTGTTCAAGTGCCCGACGATTGTGAACAACGTGGAGACCTTGGCCTGCGTCCCGCCGATTATCCGGAACGGCCCGGAATGGTTCGCCAAACTCGGGACGGCCAAGCAGGGGGGGACCCGGTTGTTCAGTTTGTGCGGGCATGTCGTCCGGCCGGGGTTGTACGAGGCGCCGGTCGCAGTGACGCTCAAGGATCTGATCTTCGATTCGAGGTACGCCGGCGGCGTCCGGGCCGGCAAGAAACTGAAGGCGGTGATTCCCGGAGGCATCTCCGCCAAGATCCTGACGGCGGAGGAGATCAACGTGGCGATGGATTTCGATTCTCTGATGGCGGCCGGGACGATGGCCGGCTCCGCCGGGGTGATCGTGATGGATGAGACCACCTGCATCGTGCAGGCCCTCTGGAGCGCTTCCCACTTCTTTAAGGATGAGTCGTGCGGGCAATGCTCCCCTTGCCGGGAGGGGACGGGCTGGGTTTTCAAGATCATGGATCGAATTTTAAAAGGGCAGGGCCGGCCGCACGATCTGGACGCGCTGCTCTCCGTGGCGGGGAACATGGAGGGGAAGACCATCTGTGTCTTCGCCGACGCCGCGGCCTGGCCGGTCCAGTCGTACATCCAGAAATTCCGCTCCGAGTTCGAGCATCATATTGCCACTGGAAGATGTGAGTTAGCCGTTCGTGGTGAGCTTGTCGAACCACGAACGGATCGTCACCCTTCGACAAACTCAGGGTGACCGGAGAAACCATGCCTACACTGACGATCGACGGAAAGCAGATTACGGTTGATCCCGGGACCACGGTGATCCAGGCCGCGGAGAGCATGGGGATCTTTGTTCCCCGGTACTGCTACCATCCGGGGCTTTCCATCGCCGGCAACTGCCGGATCTGCCTCGTTGAGATCGAGAAGGCCCCGAAACTCCAGATCGCCTGCAACACGCCGGTGGCCGATGGGATGGTGGTCCGCACCAACGGCCAGAAGGTGGAACAGGGCCGGCAGTCGGTGCTGGAGTTCCTGCTGATCAACCATCCGCTGGACTGCCCGGTCTGCGACCAGTCCGGCGAGTGTGACCTGCAGAACTTTTACATGCAGTACGGGCTGTACGATCCCCGCTTCAAGGAGCAGAAGGTGAAGAAGACCAAGGCGGTTCCGCTGGGGCCGACCGTGATGCTCGACGCGGAGCGGTGCATCCTCTGCTCCCGGTGCGTCCGGTTCACCGATGAAATCACCAAGACCGGGGAACTGGGGATCTTTAACCGGGGCGATCAATCGGAGATCGGTCTTTATCCGGGGAAGGAGCTGAACAACAAATATTCCGGCAACGTGGTGGATGTTTGCCCGGTCGGGGCTCTCACCGACCGGGATTTCCGGTTCAAGGCCAGGGTCTGGTACCTTTCTTCTTCTCCCTCCGTCTGCAACGGCTGTTCGCAGGGCTGCAACATCGACATCCATTATGTCACCGACCGGCCCCATCTGGCCGGCGGGGCCAGAGTGATGCGGGTCAAGCCCCGGTACAACGCCGAGGTCAACCAATGGTGGATCTGCGACGAGGGCCGCTACGGCTATCACTTCATCGACCAGGGGCGTCTGCGCAAGGTCACGCATCGGGGTGTGGAGACGACCTGGGAGAAGGCGTTGATGGAGTTGGCCGGCGCTTTGGGCCGGGTCAAGGAGGAGAATCGGCAGGGGCAGATCGGCGTGATTCCCTCCGCGCAGTTGACCACCGAGGAGCTTTTCCTGATCCGGAAATTGTTCGTCGATTCCCTCGGGATTTCCCAATGCGATGCCCGGGTTCCGGAGAAGCCGGGCACCAGCGACGACTTCCTCATCAAGGCGGACAAGAACCCGAACACCGCCGGGGCGGTTTCGGCAGGATTGGCAGGTTCGTCCTTCGATACGCCGGCCGTTCGTCCTGAGCCCTTCGGCAAGCTCAGGGCAGGATTTGTCGAAGGACGACGGCCGGCTACTCAGGACGAACGGTGCACTGCAGCTCAAATTATCGATCGTTGTCTTGCCGGCCAGATCAATGTCCTCTGGGTGTTCGGGCATGATCTGGTCAAGCTGTTCGGCGAGCAGACGGTCAAGAAGTTGTCCCAGGAGTTGGAGCTTTTTGTTTTCCAGGGATCCAACGAGAACGGAAGCTCCCGCTACGCCCACTGGGTTCTGCCCAGCGCCGTCTACGCGGAGAAGGACGGCGCCTTCACCAACTGCCACGGCCTGGCCCAGAAGTTCACCAAGGCCTTCGAGCCGCTCAAGGATTCTCGGGCCGATTCCCAGATCCTGACAGAGCTGTTTGAGCGGCTTGCCGCCGTTGGTCCTGAGCAAGCCGTTCACCCTTCGACTGGGCCTGCCCCCGACTTGATCGGGGGCTCAGGGTGAACGGCGCGTCGAAGGACTCACCATGACTGGAGTGGATCTCCTCATCAAGCTGGCGCTGGCTGCAATCGTCTTCTTCGGCGTGCTGAACTTGGCCGGGCTTCACACTTGGGTCGAGCGGAAGCAGTCCGCCATCATGCAGGACCGGATCGGGGCGAACCGGGCCAGCATCTTCGGGATCCGGCTCTTCGGGCTGTTTCATCCGCTGGCCGACGCGGTGAAGATGTTTGTGAAGGAGGATTTTATCCCAGCAGGGGCCAACCGGTTCCTCCACACCCTCGCCCCGTTCCTCTCGGTTTTTTTCGCCCTGGCTGCTTTTGCCGGGATCCCGTTCGGGGACCGGCTGATGATCGGCGGCCGGGTCATAGACCTCCAGGTGGCGAAGATCGATGTGGCCCTCCTTTACATCTTCGCGATGCTCTCCCTCGGCGTTTACGGGGTGATCCTGGCGGGGTACGCTTCCCGCAACAACTATGCTTTTTTGGGGGCCTTGAGGGCTTCGGCCCAAATGATCTCCTACGAGATCGCCCTGGGGATCTCCATCGTCGGGGTGGTGATGATCTTCGGCACCCTGGACCTGCAGGAGTTGGTCCGGGCACAGGGGGCGACCCTGTTCGGGATTATTCCAAAATGGGGGATCGTCGTCCAACCGGTCGCCTTCTTCATTTTTCTGACGGCGGCGATGGCGGAGACCAAGCGGGTCCCGTTCGACCTGCCCGAAGGGGAGAGCGAGATCATCGGCTACTTCGTCGAGTACAGCGGGATGAAGTTCGGGATGTTTTTCTTGACCGATTTCGTCGAGACGGTGATGGTGGCGTGCCTGGCGACCACCCTTTTCTTCGGCGGCTGGCAGATCCCGTATCTTCTCCCGGATGGATTCCATTTTCCCTGGGGAGCGGTGCTTCCGGTGAACCCGTTGGCAGTCGTCCTCCTCGGGATCGGCTCTTTCTCTCTGAAGGTGCTGGCCTTCTGCTGGCTCTTCATGACGATCCGCTGGACCCTGCCGAGGTTCCGGTACGATCAGTTGATGCACCTGGGCTGGAAGATTTTATTCCCGATCTCCATCGCCAATGTGCTGGTGACCGGGCTCGTGCTGGCCCTTCTGCATCCCGGAGGATGGTAGATGCCACGCAAGCGTGAACTGACATTCTGGGAGCAGATCTACATCCCGGAGATCATCCGGGGGGTGTGGCTCACCTCCGCCCACTTCTTCAGGAACCTGTTCCTCCACACGGTCCACCGGTTCGGCCTCTTCAAAGATCTGCCGGCGGCGGTGACCTTCCAGTATCCGGAACAGCCCCGGCCGCTGGAGCCCCGCTTCAGGAGCCGGCACCGGCTCACCGTCCGGGAGGAGGGGACTCCCCGCTGTGTGGGCTGCATGCTCTGCGAGACCGTCTGCCCGGCTAAATGCATCACGATCGTCGCTGGAGAACACCCGGACCCGAACGTGGAGAAATACCCGGTCCGGTTCGACATCGACCTGGGGGTCTGCGTCTACTGCGGCTACTGCGTGGAGGCCTGCCCGGAGGATGCGATCCGGATGGACACCGACATCCTGGACATTGCCGCCTACTCCCGGGACGCGATGAAGCTGGACATCCATGAGCTGATGGATCCGAAACTGCGCAAGCCGGTCGCCGAATGCCAATTGAAATTCCCCCACCAGTGCGCCATCCACGGGAATCAAATCGAGGGAAGCTGGGAATCCGTCTACGGAAGTCATCCTCGCGAAAGCGAGGATCGGGATTCCCGCTTTCGCGGGAATGACAAGGTGGTTGAATGAAATACCGAGAGCTCGCGAAAACCGGCTTAAAGGTCTCCGAGATCGGGTTCGGCGTCTGGACCGTCTCAACGACCTGGTGGGGAGTGAAAGAGGAGTCGATCGGGGTTTCCCTCTTGCAAAAGGCGTTCGATCTGGGGATTAATTTTTTCGACACCGCCGACACCTACGGCAACGGGCTGGGGGAGACGATCCTTGTCAAGGCGCTGGGACCGCACCGGGACAAAATCCTGATCGGCACCAAGGTCGGCTACGATTTCTACCATCACACCGGCCGCAGAGGCCAGGAGGAGCTTCCGCAGGATTTCTCTCCGGACTATTTGGAATTTGCTCTGAACGAATCCCTCAAACGGCTCGGCACCGATTGGATCGACCTGTACCAGCTTCACAATCCCCGGATCGATGTGATCCAGCGGACCGAGGTGTTCGAGACATTGGAAAAGCTCAAGCGGGCAGGGAAGATCCGGGCCTACGGGGTCGCTTTAGGGCCGGCCATCAACGCCCGGCAGATCGATGAGGGGAAGGCCGCCATCGAGACGCGCCGCGTCGACTCAGTCCAGATCATCTACAACCTGCTGGAGCAGATGCTTGGGTTGGACTTGTTTCCGATCGGGCGGCAGGGGCAGTCCAGCTTTCTCGTGCGGGTCCCCCATGCCTCCGGCCTGCTCGACGGCACGGTCCGACCGGAGACCACCTTCACCGAGAACGATCACCGGTACCACCGGGTCTCCACCGATGAGAAGAAACGCCAGTGGCAGGAGGAGGGCTTGAAGAAGGTGGAGCAGTTGAAGTTTCTCACCGGGGAAACCGGCCGCACCCTGGGCCAGGCGGCCCTGAAGTTCATCCTGAGCGAACCCTCCGTCTCCTCGGTCCTTCCCAACATCTACAACGACCATCTCCTGGCCGAATTCTCCGCCGCTTCCAACGTTCCGGATCTCACCTTGGAAGAACTGTCCCAATTGCCCGTCCACAATCATACACGCCTATCCTATTAACTCCGCAGTTATGGTAGAATGATGTCTACCATACGGAGGTGAAGAATGTACCAAGCCCACGATATGCTCAAATTTCAGCGCCGATTCCCGACGGAACTGGCTTGCCGCAAGTATTTGGAACGCC
>JACQCH010000022.1 GCA_016201735.1 Candidatus Omnitrophota bacterium | reverse complement strand
CCTTGACAACCGTCGGCCACTCGATGATGGCTGGCATAAAGCTCCCCTTTCGTGTTGGGGGAGCCACCTCCAATGCCTCAATTGAGGGAAAGGTTATGCCTATCATACGTCAGAGAGAAGTGATTTTGCAAAAGTCCAGTTCATTACAAAGAAGGTCACACGAAATAACGGTCAGCCATGATTGTTTTGGAACTTCGTCGAATCTGTTGTAAGGGAAGAACCATTGCGTGGTTCTTCCCTTACGTTCCCATCTCCAACAAAAGCAATCGGTCTCGTTGGGGGAAACTTCACGTTTCCCCCAACATACCCCCTTCCCCAAGAGGAACTCTCATTCTATCACGTAGATCGGGTTGCTGTAGATCCAGGGTTTCCCACTGCGGGTCGCCTCGACCCGGTAGACGCCGGGCCCCGGCACATCGAACCAAATCTGTTGTCCCCGCTCCTTCGCGGCCGGCCGCCCATCCTTGAACAAGACCAGGTTCCCGGGGCTGGGCAGGTAGGCGTACAGTCTCAAACCCCTGCCCCAGATCACCTGATCCCCCATGATCCCCGCAACCTTATCGCGCTCGACCGCCGCGAAAGAAAACCCTTTGGCCTCGGCCACCATGTCGTGGGCCACGAAGGCGTGACCGCCGGCCAGGGCATTGTAAATGGCCTTCTCGGAAATCTCCGGCAGCAGAAGATGGGTCCGCACCAGTTTAAAGAGTGTCGCGTAAGGCCCCAACCGCATTCCCCACCGCCGCAGGCCGTGAGCATCGGTAGAACCGATCCCCACCACCCGGTCTCCCCGGGCCAGCGTCGTGTCCCAGAGATCCAGGGACTCCTTCTGCCGGGTCAGCCATTGGGTGATCGAGAATTCCGATCCGGTTAAAATGAGCCACGGCCCGAGCCACAGAATTTTCTTGCCCGTCATATCACCGACGGCATTGTAAATTTCCAACCCGGTCATCCCCCGCACCTGAAGGTCCTTCCAGGGGCGCCGGGGCCAAAAAGGATGCGCGATGAATCCCAAGCCCCCCTGCGCCGATACCGCCTCCATCGTCCACCGGGTATCCTGCAGGCGAGGAACTTCCTTCGCAAGCCGCAGGGCCAGATAATGGCCGCCTCGAGTGGAAATCTCATCATCGATGAGAACCAGGGTCCGCCCGTGCCAGCCCTGCTTTCCCTCCCGGCGGCCCTGAAGGGTGTTGTGGTCGGTGATGATCAGGTAATCCAGCCCCTGCGCGTTGGCTATTCTTGCGATCCGATCCACCGGCAGCAGCCCATCGGAGTAGGTGGAGTGGACGTGAATGACGCCGACCGCTTCCTGGTATTCATGCTTCGCGGAAGGGCCGGACCGGCTGGAGGGATGCGGGATCGTCGAGGATTCCAGCGGAACCGCCGCGCACCCGGCCAGAAACAGCGCGGCGACGATAAAACGGAGAGGCAGGGAGTCTTGAAGATCAGAACTCCATAACTCCTTCCAACTCATCTCTTATGCGACATCCTCCACATTGTACTTCATTGCCCACACCCTGCCTCACCCTTTGCTTTCCAGTGACGATGCCTCAAAAGAACCGATAGAGGGCTGCCCCCAGACAGGCGGCTAAAGGAAGCGTAATGAGCCAAGAAAGGATGATGCTTTGTACCATGCCTCGCCGGACCGCACCGTTGGCAAGCCCGATGCCGAAGAGGGCGCCGCAGGAAACATGGGTCGTTGAGACAGGAGTCCCCAGACGAGAAGCAAGGATCACCAGGACGCTCGTCACCAGATTGGCTGAGAACCCTTGCCCGTGATTCATCGATGTAATCCGCTCGCTCATTGTACGCGCAACGCGCCTGGCACTTAAAATTCCCCCCACCGCCATCGCCGCGCCGACAAGGAAAAAACTGGCCCTCGCGTCCATGTGCAGAGCTTGAGCGGCAATCAGAAGAGCGACGATCTTGGGGGTATCGTTCAAACCCCGCGCGAAGCTGACTGCGCCTGCCGAAAGGTAATGCAGGAAATCCAGAACCCGCTGCGCATCGATTCCTAGAAGGACACCCTGGTACTGCTCCACACACTGGCTCAGCTCTCCAACCGTCAGCCTTGCTCCAGTGGAGGAAAGAATTGCAGCGCCACCTTGTTGAACAATCACCGGTTCTCGGACAGGACCTACACAGAGGCAAAGCTGTTTGGTGACACCGACCCTCTCGCGGCCCCTTCGAAACGTCGGGTAGAGGAGGGTGGTCAACCCGAGGGAAAGAATGGGGCTTGCAGCCAACGGAAGGAAAAAGGATTGCCCCAGCTTTCCAAGGTTGATCTGCGGCCCTGCCGCCATCCATCCGGCCCCGACAAGGGCTCCGGTCAATGCATGGGTGGTGGAGATCGGAAATCCAGTCATCGTGGCAAGAAACACGGTGAAGGAAGCGCCCAGCCCGACCGCCAGCAGGAAGGATGGATCTGTAGTCAGAGCCGCTGGCACCAGCCCCTTCCCGCTGAAGACCCTGATCAGCCCGCCGGACAGCCATAATGCGGTCAGAGAGCCGGCGAACGTCGTCACCGTGGCCCAGGCCAACGCTTGCCGATAGCTGGCGGTCCTGCTGCCAAACAACGTGGCGACTCCTTTGAAATTGTCGTTGGCCCCATTCGTGTAGGCAAGAAAGAGAACCGCGACAAGAAGGAGGATGAGGTTCATGTGCCAGGAGTCGCCGTGTGAAGCATCCGAACCAGATCCTCTGGGCGATCAAGATCGAACCACGGTGGGAGCAGGTGCACCGATAAGCCCAGTGGGTCGGTACGCTGGAGTGTAGCTTCCAGGACCTTGGCACCTCCCCAGGGAATATCCTGAAACAGTTCCGGGAAGAGTTGGCTTAGCCCAATGAGGTAATATCCTCCATCCTCGGTGGGTCCAAGCACTACCTGCGTTGTCTGCGCACGGAGGACCGCGACGGCTTGCTCAAGATACGCCTTCGGCAGCCCTGGATGATCCGCTCCCAGAGCAATCACGCCATCAAACCCTTCGGCAAAGAGTTGCCGGAAGAGATGGGCCAGGCGATCCCCAAGATCCCCTTCCGTCTGCGGGATGAGACGAAAGGAGGAGGGGACCATGGACCGGACCATCTCCAGGTGCGTGGCCGGCGAGACGGAAACGATGCGGGCGACCCCCTCGACCTCGCCGACGAGCGCCCCCGTCTCTTCCAGTAGCTTCTGGGCCAGATCCCGCGCGCCTTGTGGACCAAGCGCCGGGATAAGCCGCGTCTTCACCTGCCCCAAGAGGGGGGCCTTCGCCATGATGACGAGGGCGATGCGTCGAGCCGCGGACTGGATGTCCACCGGCTGCGTCAAGGCCAGGCGGCAATGCGTCAAGACCGTTCGCCACCATCCGGCATTTTCCCAGCGTCGGGCAGAGGTGCACAAAGGGCCTAGGAGAAGAACTACCTTGCCCAAACGCCACAACCGGCTGGAGAAATCGACGTCTTCCAACGTCGCGTGAGTGGGGAATCCACCGAGAATCCCAAAGAGATCACGCCGCACGAAGATCCCTTGATCGCCGAAGAAATTTCGCTGGAGAAAAGGCCGACACCGCCCCCACACATCGAGGATCCGATACCGAAGGCCAGGTGCGTCAATCACCACCCTAAAAGCTCCTCCAACAAGTTTTGGATCCTCCATCGCCTTGAAGAGTTGCTCTCGCCAATCCGGAGGGACCTTGGTATCCGCATGGAGGAACCATAGCCAATCCCCGGTGGCAGCCGCGGCACCCGCGTTCATCTGAACGGCCCGCCCCCGCTGGGCGGTCAGGACCCTCACAGGAAACTGCCTTGCAATCTCCCGCGTGGAGTCGGTAGACCCTCCATCCACGATGAGTACCTCAACGCCGCCGCCTAAGAGATGGGGGATCAAGGCAGGCAGCGTTGTCTCTTCATTGAGCGCGGGGATCACAATGGACACCGTCATCGGCCCAGACGTTCTCCTTTCGGCAGGAATATTGAAAGAAATTCCTTGATCTGTTGTTCGATGTTATCGCGGATTTCCCGAGTGCGCTCCATCGGTAATCCCTTGGGGTCCGGAATGTTCCACTCCAGGCGATGGGCGGCGTCAACGGTCGGGCAGGCCTCGCCACAGCCCATGGAGACGACGTAATCCCATCTTTGGCCAGGCAGCTCGTTAAGCCCTTTCGAGCGGTGTGACGTCAGATCGATCTGCTTCTCTCGCATCACCTGAATCGCTGTTGCATCGACAGTTCCTCCCGGGCGCGATCCGGCACTCCAAATATCCATTGCTTTTGGCGCATAGAGACGAGCAAATCCCTCCGCCATCTGGCTGCGGCAGGCATTCTCGGTGCAGACGAAAAGAATTCTTATCACGGGACGCCCATCTAGCAACAGCCCGGGCCACAGCCCGTGGACGGTTTTGTCATTCCCGCGGAAGCGGGAATCAGATCCCCGCCGGAGCCTGCCCTCGACTCCGATCGAGGGCGGGGATGACCTTCTTCTAAGGAAAGAGCAACGACAATAAAGGAACCGACGTAAGGCAGCCGAGAAAGTTTGGCGGCGGTGTCGGTGCAAACTTCCACAGCCACATTGCGGGGGAAGAGATGGCCCTCCTCATCAATGACCGCCTTCATGGGTCCCAAGTAGATCGCCCGCTGTCCAATGAAGCGGCAGTCCGATCTCTTCTCGAATTTATAGCCAGCGACGGTGACTGAATAAAAATCGTAACCCTCGATCGATTTCCAGTAGCTCTTCTTGAGGAGGGAAAGCCCATAGAAGCCTGCCTCTTCTAATCGGCCTAAGAACTCCTCTTCGGTCAGTGCCCCCACCGTGCACTCGCCCCACAGTTTCGGATTAACCTTCAGATGGGCCGGAACCGGCTGGTCGGAGACGATGTCCGCGATGACGACCCGGCCATGGTCTTTCAAAATCCGCCAGATCTCGGCAAAGACCTTCGGTTTGTCTGGGGAGAGGTTGATGACACAATTGGAGGTGACCAGATCTGCGGATTTCGATTCCACCGGCACCTGCTCAAGAAATCCTTTCCGGAACTCCACGACATCGTATCCGAGCTTGTGAGCGACGAGGGGGCGGTTCTGGTTGGCGACATCCAGCATCTCATCTGTCATGTCCACCCCGATCACCTTGCCGGCGGCCCCCACGAATTTAGCCGCAATGAAGCAGTCGATCCCTGCGCCGGACCCGAGATCCACGAATGTCTCTCTGGGTTGAAGATCGCCCAGCGTGACCGGCGAGCCGCACCCGTAGAACCGGTCGATCACCTCCTTCGGAATGTGGCCAACAGTGGATGGATCGAATTTCGTTGGGCAGCAGAGTTCCGCCTGCGGGGTTTCTGCCGCTTTGCTGTAGAATTGGCGCACGAGCTGACGCGGCTTGTCCACATCAAAAGCAAGGACACAGTTGGAATGCAGTGTGCGGACCTCGATCTCCCCCATCACGGCCAGGTCGTCCGCGGCGCAGTGGATGGTTCCGTCTCCCATGGCGTGAAGAAGGCGCGGCGCGTCGTAGCCGGAGCGGCGGTTGACCGCCTCTTTTTTCTCCAGGGCGATCTCCCAGATCGCGTCCTCCATCATCGCCGTGTAGACTGGGTAATAAGGATCCGGCCCGCTGAGCAGTTCGGTGATTCGCTGCAGCGAAATCGCTTCTGATTTGGCATCGCCATTCAGATTCGCCCAGAAACTGTGCTCCAGATCTCCGCCGCCGGTCAGATACTTGAAGGGGTCACGTTGCAGATGAGGATTCTTCGTCACCGAGGCCTGGCGGAACGCCTCGGCAATCGGCGATCGCTCCCAGATTTCTCGGATCGATTTCCCCTCACTCAGTAGACCTAAGGCCAACGGCTTGATGTTGGCCAACGCAGCCGAAGGATAGACCGTCCCATCGGAATAGATGCACAGGGAATCCCAGCAAGCGTTTCCCAGATCGTACTTCACTCCGGGCCGACCATTGACACGGCGTTTGATGGACTCGATGTTATCCACCGTGATCCCTAAGAGATCGGCCTCCTGCTGGACTTCGCGAACCGTAACAACCAGCTGGTCCACAGACGGCAGCGCAAGTCCGATCTTCTTCGAAGCCCCCTCCCCATTGCTTGAAGACCTGACAGCCGCCTCCTGTCCGATCATGCGCCCACGTCGGTGAGGCCACATCAGGTGCTGGGTCTGTGCGCCCAGGCGGTGGGCCAGCGCGGTGATGCGCGGAAGCTCTTTCAAGTTGGCCTCCGTGACCACGGTGGTCAGGGACGTTTGAAATCCCAGCTCGGCCAGGTCACGCAACCCCTCGGTCGCTCGCTGGAACGAGCCGGCCCCGCGGATCCGGTCGTTGGTCTCTGGGAAAGCCCCGTCAACGCTTACCTGGAACCTCACCTGTTTCCGATCAAGGGCCTTGACCGCTTCAGACAGCTCACCTTGAAACAACGTTCCATTCGTCAAGAGAATCAGCTCGCGTCCCTTCGACTCCGTGATATGCCGTATCAGGGTGAAGATGTCCCTGCGCAGGAAGGGCTCCCCACCGGTCATGTAGAATCGCTCCACTCCAAGCTCCACCGCTTCATCAATCATCCTCAGCAGACGATCGGCAGGCAGCCCCCAATCCTTGACCCACGGAGCGGAGCTGACCAGACAATGGGAGCAAGCCAGATTGCAGATGTTGTTGGTGTGCAGCCACAGCTCCTTGAGTTTTTCCGGTCGGGAATAGGCCGCCCGACCAAGGTAAGGGGTTCGCACGATCGGCCGATCCGAGGCAAAGCCGACCCGAAGGAGTCCCTGAGCAAAGTCGTGCACGTGCAGCCATGCCTTGGCCAACTCGAGCCCATTGGCCGAGGCGTACCGGTGCAGGACTTGGCCGAATGGGATTCCCTCACCGAACCAGTCGACCAGCTGCGCCCCGCGGGAATCGGTCGCAATCCAGTGGGGGGAGTCCGAATCCAGAAAGAGGTGGGTTCCGTCCTTCTCCCAGCGAACGGTCTTGGGCAGATGCAGTATGACTTTCTCAGTCAGTTCCATCTTTCTTCCTCCTCACTTTCAGAGTGATCGTTGGAATAGCGATCAGAATGACCAGCGCGACCAACGCCAGCAGGAACTCTTTGGAAAAGGGCCGGGTGAGCGAATTCCCGAACCAAGCGGCCACCGCCGCACCGGGGATGAGACCCAGGAATGTCGCCAGCGCGTAGTTCCGGAACCGGATCCGGGAAAGACCCGAGGCGTAGTTGAGCGCCTCGTAAGGGACGATGGGAACGATCCGGAAGAACAGAACGGTCGCAAACCCTTTGGAACCCAGGGCCTCGTCCAGCGATTTAAACCGCCCCTTCAATCGGTGCTCGACGAACCCCCGCCCCAGCCGATGGCTGATGAAAAATGTTGCGGAGGTGCCAATCGTGGCACCCGTCATGATTGCCGCAAACCCGACCGCCGGCCCAAAGGCCAGGCCGGCGGTTAGTGACAAGATCCCGATGGGAGGAAGCAATGTCACCGTATTGGCCGCGTAGAGTGCCACATAGATGAGTGGACCCGCTGCACCAAACTGGGCAATCCAGGTACGCAGGGCTTCGGGATTGACTGCCGCTCGATGCTGCCACCACCCGTACCCGGCGATTGCCAGCAACCCCACAAGGAATACCCAACGGAGGGCGCGTGCCATCATGGGGATCAGCCGCCTCGGCTCACGGTAAACCACAACTCAAGCAATCTTTTTAGTCCAGGTGTCAGGCGAGAACCCTGATAGGCATCCCCGACCTGCCGGATGGCCTCCGCCTGCGTCGGATACGGGTGAATGGCCTTTGAGAGTGCCCTAAGTCCGGTTCCACTGACTATGGCGAGGATGATTTCGCCGATCATCTCCCCCGCGTGAGGAGCCACGATAGTGGCCCCCAGGATCTGATCTGTGCCGCGTCGGATGTGGATCTTCACAAAACCCTCTTCCTGGCCGTCTACCACAGCACGGTCCACCTCCCGCAACGGCTTGATGAACGTCTGGACGGGGATCCCCTTGTCACGGGCTTCCTGCTCGTAGAGACCGACATGGGCAATCTCCGGGTCGGTATAGGTGCACCAGGGGATGGTGAGGTGGCTTAGTTTTTTTCGTCCGAAGAACAAGGCGTTTTCAACGACGATCCGTGCTGCCGCGTCCGCGGCGTGGGTGAATTTCAGCGCCATGCAGACATCCCCGGCGGCGTAGATGCGAGGGCTGGTGGTCTGCAAGGAGTCGTTGACCTGAACCCCTTTCTTCGGATCGTACTGGACTCCCGCGGCTTCCAGATTTAACCCCTCCACATTCGGAGCGCGCCCGACGCCGACCAGGATCGCGTCAACCTCCAGTGAATTCTCTTTGCCCTGAAAAGTGTAGTGCAGGACCTTCTTTTGCCCTTGGCGCTGTGCCCGCTTGATCTGGCATCCGACGAGGATCTGGATTTCTTCGCGTTGAAAGACCTTCTGCAGAAGGGCGACGGCATCCGGATCCTCCCGCCCCAGAATGGTCGGAGTGGTCTCCAGCAACGTCACCTGAGATCCCAGCCGTTGAAACGCCTGAGCCAGCTCGCAGCCGATGGGCCCCGCGCCGATGACCGCCAGGCGGTCCGGCCGCTCGGTGAGATTGAAGACCGTCTCATTGGTCAGAACCCCGGCTTCCTCTAGACCAGGAATTGGCAACCGGACTGCCCGGGCTCCAGTGGCAATGAGGGCTCGTGAGAAGTAAAGGGTTTGATTCGCCACCTCCACCGAATTCGTCCCCAAGAATTTTGGCCCTCCCAAGAAGAGATCCACTCCCTGGGCTTTCAGATGCTCGGCAGAATCGTGGTGACTGATCTGGGCCCGGAGTCGTCGGACCCGCTCCATCACGGCTGTAAAATCCACCTGGGTACCCGGCGGAATCCGTATGCCGAGAAGAGAGGCGCCCCGAACCTCAGCGGCCGCGCGGGAGGAACGGATCAGGGCTTTGGAGGGGACGCACCCGACATTCAAACAATCCCCACCTAAGAGGTGTTTCTCGATCAAGGCCACTTTGGCGCCCAACCCGGCTGCTGCCGAAGCGGCCACCAATCCGGCCGGGCCGCCTCCAAGAACCACGAGGTTGTAACGGGGAGCCGGCTTGGGATTCACCCAGTCCGGCGGATGGACGTTGGAAACAAGGATCCGGTTGTGCTGATCCATCGGAGAAACGTCGGCTTCCTCTCTCATGACATGACTTCCCCTGCAGTTTTGGGATCCTTCACGTTGTAGCTTACCAGTTCCCTCCTGGCGAACTGGTAACCCTCCTCGATGAGCCGGTGGACCTCTTCAATCCTTAAGAGCGATGGGGGAAAGTTCAAGCAGGGTTCCAGAACAATCATCTTGGCCCTGTCTTTATAATGTTCCAGATCGTGGCGGAATTTCTGCTCCAAGGCAATCCGCAGGACGCGTCCCTGGACTTCCAGAAACCCCCTCGGAATTTGGGTCAACTCCTGAGCGCAATGGCAGAGCATCGCCAGAATGCACTGGGCTCCGCGTGCGACGGCTTCTCCAATCGGCACATTCGCCACAAATCCTCCATCGACAAGCCGGCGATTCCCATGCTCAACGGACGGAAGATACGGCGGCATAGCGGTGCTGGCCAATAGTGCGGGGAGTAATTCCCCTGAGTCGAGGTAGACCGGTTCAGCGGTTTGCAGATCGGTGGCGGTAACAACCAGCGGAGTTTTGAGCTGTTCAAACCGCTTGACCGAAAGGGTGGACTTCAGAAAGTCGATGAATCCATCTGCCCGATAGAAACTTTCAGCCCTGCTGCCCCTCCACAACAACCTCCAGTCGCGACGGAACAACTTCTTTCCCTCCATCTGGGTCCAAAGCGCTTCAAGTCTTTCCGGCGTGAATCCGGCGGCAATGAAAGCGCCGTTGATCGCCCCGATGGAGGTCCCAAAGATCAGATCAATGGGAATGCTTTGTTCGCGGAGCGCCTTGTAGAAGCCGACCTCGACCGCTCCGCGGCTCCCACCGCCTCCAAGCAAGAGGGCGTTGCGCATCATCTTCTTACCCTTCCCTCTTCGTAGATTTCACGCGCATCCGCAGGATGAAATACGTCTCTGGCCCTCATCTCGTTTGGCGATTTCGCCGCGTACCTCAAAATCACAAGCGGCCTTCGCCACCTCCAAAGGTTAAGATGCCTGTGGGACGAAAAGGATTCATCCTGAAAAACCCGTGAATCGGTGCATTCTTTCAGCCGTCTCGACGAGGCCCGTGGTTTTGACTTCGACAACTTCGTGTGATTTCACGGGATTCGGAGTCTTCGGATTTGCGCCAGCGCCTTGAAGAACCTCTGGCGATG
>JACQCH010000016.1 GCA_016201735.1 Candidatus Omnitrophota bacterium | reverse complement strand
GCCCTTTGGGCATCTGACACAAACTTCCCCTGGGGTGAAGGTTCTGCAAAGGCCGTTTCGCTCATCACATTATACCTGTTCCCGTCGAGAAAATTGGAGCACTTGACGCGAAGATGCCGAAATTCACGGGTTTTTCAGGTTCATAGGAAATGATCCGTAGCCCCAGATGGGCTGACCGATAGGGACAAATCCAGCGGCCTGGGCTCTTAGATCACCCGGGCCGCTGGATTTAGGTGAAGAGCGCTTCAGGGAGAAACTGGAATCATATTGTCGTTCGCGTCATAGGTGTAGCGCGGTTTCCCATTGTCCTTGTGGATCCGGACGGCGACCACCTTTAGCTCCTTGCTGGTGTCCGCCACATCAAAATCCAGATCCATCTGGTCGCCCGTTGCCACATCCTTCATGTCGGTGCAGGAATAGTAATAATCGCCGGTTTTGCCCACCCGGTCATGGACGCGGATCAACGAGAGGGTGCGCAATTTCCCCTTCTCTCTCGGATCCGCAACGGTGAAACTCCCCAGTTTCTTCTCCTGCCACTGGATGTACTTCCGGATGGTGTCCCGCAACTGATCGGCAGAGGGTTCCGCGCCGAAAACCGTTATCGCGGAACCCACCACCGCTATCGCAAACAACAAACTCGCCGTAAATCGCTTCATCGGTTGAACCTCCAAACGTTGGGGTGGCCACGTCCTATTTCTGTATGTGCTCCTTAGCTAATTTCTCCAGTTTCGCGGCAAGATCCGGGCGGGCCTGTCCCTTGCGCAACGCTGACGCCGCCTCACGCAGGAGGGTCGCTTCATCCGCTTCAGGCATCCCGTGGCTGCCCTCTGCAGGAACGGCGGTACCGCCATGTTCCTTGCCGCCACCCAGTGTTGTCCCGCCGTGCTCGACGGCCCATACCGCCATCGGCACAACACCCAATCCCATGACCAATCCCGAGGCAACCATGATTCGTCGCATCGTCCTCATCGCGTCCTCCTCCTGTTTTGTTGAGAATCGCTCTTCCACTCTTGAACCCCAACTGCCCAAGAAATATCCACCCAGAGAGCGGTCACGCCATGGGTGTTCTCAGCAGACCCACCAGTGTCTGCCACTGGGGCTGCAGGAATTCTTTCAAGCCATAGTGAATCGTCCGGACGTCTCGCCGCCGATACGTGCACCCAAGTCTGTCCCAGACGGAGAAGACGCTTGCGTAGTTGGAGTTGGTTTCTACCGGGACGTCCGAATGGTGCACGCGGTGCATGTTCGGGGAGACCACCGCCAGGCGCATGAGGCGATCCCACCTCTCGGGCAGGGCGATGTTGCTGTGGTGGAAGTAGATGACCGGCTGGAGGATCAACTCATAGAGCACGAGATCCCCGAGGGTGATTCCCAACAGCGGAATCACGGCAAGCCGTAAGAGGGTCGAGAGAATCATCTCTCCCAGGTGGAATCGCAGGGCCGTGGTGACATCCACTGCCAGATCGCTGTGGTGCACCCGGTGAAATCGCCAGAGCCAACTCACATTGTGATTGGCTCGATGCCAGAGGTACATCCACAGATCAAAGGCGATGAACCCAATCAGACGCTCCGTCCACGGAGGGAGTGATGCCCAGTGGAGCAGGCCCACCGGATGGACCGCGCCCCAACGGACCGCCGCCAGCACCAGCGCGGAGAATCCCCCGGTTAACACGACCCCGTTGACCAGCCCAATGACCACGTTGCGGATTCCGTGCTGCGCCCGCTGACCCGGCTCCCGGAGAAACAGGGGGACCACGGATTCCAGCCAGAGGCACAGCCCCAAAGCGGCAACCTGAATCATCAATACCGTAGAGTGAAGCATCCCAGTCGTTATCCTATCATGCGGCGTTCCTGATGGACCTTTTCATGCCGCCACCTTCTGCCGCAGGTCCTGAAACAGGAACTCCGTCTCCACCCCGGAAAACGGCTGCCCATCCATCTCAACGTAGGGATAGAAGAGGATATTCGCCGGGCCATTCTTCGGGGTGGGAACGAGTTGGATGTCCCGACCCGTGCTGATGAGGAATCGGTTCGGATCATGCGCCCCGAAGTAATAGTCTGCCCGCTCCCGATGTTTCCACGCCTCGGAGGCGTCCAGCGGCACCCAACCTTTTCCATCCGCATAGAATTCCGCCCAGCAGTGGTAACCAGGGATCTTCCCTGAGGATTCCTGTGGAATCAGGAAGCCGATCTTGAAGCGGGAGGGGATCTGCTCGGCTCGGGCCATGGAGATAAACAGCGAATGGAAATCGGTGCAGTTGCCTTTGCCGACCTGGCAGGCCCGAGCGGTATCGCCCCGCCCGTATCCCGGCGTTGTCTTGTCATACACCATGTGCTGAATGACGTAGTCGTAAATCCCGCGGGCCTTTGCTAAGAGCGCGGTCTTGCCTGCAACGGCTTGCGCCGTCCTGGTGCGGACCTCGTCGTCGATGATGAGGAGCCCCTGGGGTTTGAGGTATCGGGGAAGCTCCTTGGGGGTGGGCGGCGGATCATCTGCGGCTCTGTCGGGACCTAAAAGCAGGGCGTCGTAGTTGATGGCGATCTCAACCGGCTGAGGCATGGACGGTTTCAGTGTCAGATGAAGGATGTCGTTTCCGTATTCAGGATCCTTCTCAACAGTATACGGGACCGGGGATTGGATCTGGCGCCGAAGGATTCGCTGTTCGGCTCGGGTCCTGGCGAGTGGAATCCATACGCTGACCTCTTTCACATCCCGTGGGATCTGGGGTAGACGTGCCAAATAGGTCAGCTTGATCTCCCGTGGGCCAGGCATCATCTGCAACGCCAACGTTCTTCCTTGTCCACCCCAGGCAACCCATCCGGTTACAAGGAGCAATGGAAGAATCCAAAGCGCTCGCCTTGGTACGGTCGCTTTACCCCTCATCGGAATATCCCTCTAACAGGCCTCGGATCATTGACTCGATCTCCTGGGCATCCTTCTCGGAATAGGAGCCGCCAGGATGCACGTACCGGATAATCCCATGCTGGTCGATGAGAAAACTGACGGAGGTCCATGCACTCGGCCTGCCATCCAGCCACCAACGCTTCAGGGTAACCCATTCCGGATCAATGGCGACCGGGAAATGAAAACCAAACTGCCGGGCGGCGGCTTCTACCTCAACGGGATTCAACGGAGAAGAGTTCTTGTGGTGATAAAACCCGATCACTACCAGCTCTTTGTCTCGATAGAAGCGGTCTAACTTCGCCAGAGTAGGAGCGGAGGCTGCACAGAAGGAACAACCTGGCGCGGTCCACCATCGCACGAGGACCACCTTTCCCCGCAAAGACCCAAGAGTCAAAGGCGAAGAATTTAACCAGTGGGTGACTTTCCACTCTTGGGCCGGTTGACCAATGAGCTCCTTGCCGTTCGGGTCTGCCTGTGCATAAACCGTGACGGCATACAAGAACCCCATCGTTCCCGCTGCAATCCACCTTTCCCAGTGCATCCTCTCAAACCGGCCGGCTCGAGGAGTCAGGCCCGCGAAAGACACGACCCAGCCAAGCGAGGAACCCACCCCGTTGCGCTCGCTGGGTATCGAGGAAAGCTTTCAACCGCTGGGTCACTTCGGTAGGAATCTCCTCGCACCGAAGTTTTCGGCTTAAGTGGATCGTCTCCCGGTAGGTCTTCAGGAACGCCAGGCAGCTCGGGCAGTCCTTGAGGTGCTCCTCCACGGCCTGTCGGGTATCTGCCGATAGGAGGCCTTCGGAATAATCGTACAAGAGTCGGCCAATATCACGACACTTAAGCATCGGATTCCCTCGGAGGATCGGCCACCGGGACCATATGTCCCGCCAAAAGGCAATCGGCCAGCTTCTTCCTCAAGAACAGCCGAGCCCGGTGGAGCCTCGATTTGAGAGCCGGAAGGGACAGATTCAATACATGGCACGCCGCTTCGGCAGACAGGCCTTCCACATCCCGGAGGACAAAGACTGCCCGATACTCGGGTGGCAATTCACCGACGGCCTCTTCGATCCGGGCAGCCAGCTCTTTGCGTTCCAGCTCGTCCCGGGGAATAGAAGTCCAGTCGGCAACAGGTTCAGCGATCATGCCCTCCTCGTTCATCGCAGGACCTAACTCTTCTTCCAGCGGGATGGACTGAACCTTGGGTCGCCTCCGAATCTTCATCAGGCAGGCGTTCACGGTGATCCGGTAGACCCAGCTGGAGACAGCTGCTTCTCCCTTGAAGGTCCCTGCCTTCTGAAAAACCGTCAGGGCGACGTCCTGAAGCACTTCTTCCGCATCCTGAGAATGCCGCAGCATTCGCAAACTCAAACCATAAATCTTAGCCTGGAATCGGCGTAGGATCTCCTCCAAGGCAGACTCGTTACCCTTCTGGATTTGCCGCAGGAGATCCGTATCCGACATTTCTTGGTTGCTGGTCATCCCCATAAAATGAGATGCATATGGATCAAAAAGGATTCGCTATGCCCCATCATATCACATGGCTTGAGTCGAACGTCCTCCTGTGTGGAATCTTCTGTTTACTTGATGTATCTTAATAAATGAAAGGGGGTGGAATCTACGGACGGAGAGCTTATTAATGAATCTTGCTGCGAGTTTCATCCACCGACAGCCTGCGGACCAGCGAAATGTCCGTCCTGTGGGGAGTTGGGCAAGCCGGTTCAGCGGATCACCCTGCGCTCTCTCATCAAGCCGGAGCAGCGCCCCCGGATTCCGCCGGGCAAGGAATTCTGCTTCTGCCGCAGCACCCAGTGCGAGGTGGTTTACTTCCGGCCCAATGAGGTGCTCTTTAAAAAAACGGACTTAAGCGTGCCCGTCACGGTCAAGGAACCGAACAATCCCAACGTTCCGGCCTGCTATTGCTTTGACTGGACACTGACCAAGATCCGCGACGAGATTCTAGCCACCGGCAAGAGCACCGCCATCGATCAGATAAAAAACCAGGTCAAGAAAGGTAACTGCTACTGCGAAGTCACCAACCCCCAAGGCTCTTGCTGTCTAGGGAACGTAGCAAAAGTGTTGTTTGGACACAATTTTGGCACAAGGACGAAAAAATGAGATCAAACCGGAGAGGTAGGGAGTCCTGAACGCGCTCCCTCCGCATCTGATTGAAATTGTTGTGAGTTATGATTTCTCGTCGAGAAAAGCACATCCGGAATCTTTTCTACTGTTTCTACTGTGTGGATTATTATGCCCAAGCTTCCACTTTTTTGGACACAATTTGGACACAAATTTCACGCGACATCCCCCACATTATACTTCATTGCTTTGCGGCCTTGCCGAGTTCTCTGCTGGAGCCATGCTTCCACCTCTCTCTCCACGAAACGGATCGCCCTGCCGATTTTGACATGGGGGATGAATTCCATGTGGGACCATTTGTAAACAGTGCTGGGGTCCACCTGCAGAAGTTCGCTGAGCTGTTTGGGTGTAAGAAACCTATCCACTCTTCGCTCGGATGCTGCGGATGAGGAAATGAGCGCGGAGGACTTCGACGTTCAGAAGGCGCTGGCGGTCGAGTTCAATGACAGGGGCATGGTGAAACTCCAGGCGCCGGTCGGAGAGGGTGACGCTGGGGAATTCCTCTTGGCTGTAGTGGAGAGCGACCGGCTCCTCAAGGATGGCCCAGCCGGTCAAGAAGATCTCGGCGTCGTGCGGGAGATTCCTG
>JACQCH010000014.1 GCA_016201735.1 Candidatus Omnitrophota bacterium | reverse complement strand
GGGGCAAGTAGCGTTGAACCACCGGCGGATAGTCCACGATTGGCACCATGCGGTCTCCTCCCCAATGGAATCGTTGAACCATCGGGGAGTAGGCCCAGTATAGATCATAGGGGGAAATCGGTCAATTTGCATGAGTCGTGTCATGATATGATTCTCTCCGTGAGAATCGTTACCTTCAATACATGGGGAACCTACGGGCCGCCCGCCCGGCGGCCTGTTCTCGTCGAGGCGATCCGAACTCTGAATCCGGACCTGCTCTGCCTCCAGGAGGTCGCCGACGAGAAACTTCTCGATTCCTTCTCTTACCCGACCCGCCTGCACACGCCGGAATCGGGGCTGGCGGTCTTGGCCCGGTTCCCTGCGGCCGCCCATCGGGTCGTCACCTATCAGACCCAATCCCCCTTCGAAACTTACCCTCGCCAAGCCCTGATGGTCCATTTGGATCTTGGAACCAAGCCCCTCTGGGCAGTCACCACTCACCTGGCCTGGATGGCTCAGGACGAGGCCGCGCGCGGGGCCCAAGTGCAGGAACTGCTTGGGCTCGTCACCGCACTGGGAGAGGATGTCCTGTTAAGCGGAGATTTCAACGCCGCGCCGGAGGCTCCTTCGATTCGGAAAATCCAGGAAGCCGGTTTCCTGGATCTGTTCGCCACGGCCCACCCCGACGAGCCGGGGATCACTTGGGACAACCGGAACCCGTTCATCCAATCCCATTCGGAGAAATTCCCGGACCGGCGGATCGACTATCTGTTTCTCCGGAAGAAGGGGGCCGAGCGGTTTGGCTTCAGCCGGTGCGAAGTCGCCTGCCGGACTCCCGGAGCGGGGGGACTTCATCCTTCCGACCATTACGGGGTCCTTTGCGATCTGCGCTGATAGAACGCTTGCCCGAAGAGAGCCCCCGCGCAGTCGGCGACAGTGTCCCAAATGGACGAGAATCTCAGCGGCACGAACCTCTGATAAAACTCATCCGCTGACCCGACGAAAACCGCTCCGATCAAGGCCAGCGCCTGAACGATCCGCCATCCCTTCGACGGCAAGGAGTGGCGCAGCGCCCGACTAAGCAAAGCCCCCAGCGGGGCGTACTCCAATGTATGAAGCGGCTTATCCAACCACGGAAATTGCCGGATCCCTGGAATCGGGCGGGGCGCGGAGGAAAGCCAGAAGATAAAAGCGATGTAGGCCGCGACCGGCGCCCAGAGAAAAAGCCACTTTCTCATCGGGACACTCTTTCTTTACCGGCGCTCAAGGAGGGCCGATCCGGCAAGCCCGCCGGCGGTGCAGATTCCGAGGAGGGCCCGTTTCGTTTTTGTTTCTTGAAGATAGGCGATCGCCTGGTTCAACATCCTGGCTCCCGTCGCCCCGAAGGGATGCCCGTAGGCGATCGAGGAACCCCACGGATTTAGAACACCCTCATCCAGCGGCCCCGGATCGTAAGAGATCCCGTAAGTTTTCTCCCGGTAGGCGGGGTTATTGACGGCATCCACATTGCAGAGGACCTGGCCGGCGAAGGCCTCGTGCACCTCGATGTAATCCAGGTCGCGCCAGCGAAGCCGCTGCCTCTCTAAGATCCGCAGCATCGCCTTGCCCGGGCCCATGAGAAGCCCATCCATCGGCTCGACGGCGACAAATTCAAAATCGATCAGGAACGCGTCCGGCGCCACCGCCGGTTCCAACGCGGGGGAGATCACGTAGAGGGCAGCCGCTCCGTCGGTAAAGGGGCTGGCGTTTCCGGCGGTGATCGTGCCGGCGGCGGTCCGATCAAACGCCGGAGCGAGATTCTTCAGCGCCTCCATCGAGGTGTCCTGCCGAATCAGGGTGTCGCGGGTGACCCCTTCGACGGCGACCAACTGCGGAGCGATCTTTCCCCTGGCGGAGGCCGCCCGCTGGTGCGAGATGAGCGCGAACCGATCCTGGCGCTCGCGCGGGATCTTGAAGGCCTTGACCATCAGTTCACAATGCTCCCCCATCGTCAGACCGGTCGAGTACTCTTTCGCCGAGGGAGGAACAGGCCAAAGAACTCCTGGAGGAGTTTTAAACAAGACCCGCAGTTTCTCAAGAAAAGAGACCTTGCTTGCCCAAGTCTTAAAAAGGAGAGAGGCATGATCCGTCAGCACCGGGCGGGCCGCGGAGAAGGACTCGACCCCTCCGACGAGCGAAACAGACGGCTCCTCCGGAAAAGCGTTGTAGTAGCTGACGGCGTTGGCCGCCGCCTGAAGGGAGGTGGCGCAGGCCCGGGAGATGCTGTAGGCCTCGACCCGGTTGTCCAGGCGGGAAGCGAGAACCGCTTCCCGGGCGATGGAATAGATGTTCGGATCCGGGACCACCATGCCCCAGATCACGTGCTGGATTTTCTCCGCCGGCAGATCCGGCTTCGCCAGCATTGCATCGATCAACCGGACGGAAAGATCCACCGCGTTCAAGCGGGCATATTCCCTTCCCATCTTGACGAAGGGGGTCCGGAATCCCCGCCTTAACCCGATCCCTCTCATGGAGAGGCCTCTTCCTCTATACTTTCTTCCAATTTCCGGGCGATCGCTTCAACTTCGGCAAGAAGTTTCTTGGGAAGCATATTAGAAGAGGCCAGCTCCATCTTCAGCCCCTTCAAGGTCCCGATCATCCGCCGGATCAATGCCTGCCGGCGGGCCGCCCGGGCCGCGGCTGGATCCGGCTGCGCCGCATCCAAGAGGGCACGGACCTCCCGGCGTACCTCGGGTGCCTCCTTCCCTTTCTCCAACACATAGGAGCGGACCCGCTGGTACCCTTCGGGCGAAACTTCCTGTTTCTTCTCCAGCAGACGCAGAAGATTGACCGAATCAGGATTGGGCAGGTTCGCAGGAGCTGTTTCCTCGGTCAATTTTCTAAGCAGGGTCGGCTCCTCTTTCTCGAGGAAATAGTAGGAGTGAAGCAATTTCTTCGCGGTCGCGGGCCGGATCCCAACCTCCTTGGCGCAGTAGGCGTCAAAGGTCAGATACCCCCATTCCCGGAATCGTTTCTCCTTCCAAATGGTCCAGAGCATCCTCCCCAACTCGATCCAGGAACTTTTGAACCGCTTGGCCGCTTCCAAGGTCTCCCGCCGGAGCGTCCCGGGCTCGAGACCCGCCATCCGATCTTCCAGTTGTTTGATCGCTTTGGATTCAGGCATCAGACACCGTTAGCCAACGAATGACGATGTCCCCCTTTATTGCTCAACTTTATCTCTATCTTTCATTATCTAGGTCGCTTATATCTCAATGCGTCCTTGGCATCCAAATTCAGTGCAACCACTGGACCTTAATCTCGTTCTCAAGAACTTTGAAATCCTTATCACCCGTCACAAGCGTCGCCTTCCGAAGCCTGGCCAGGGCGGCGGCTAGGCAATCGGCATAAGACATCTTGTGGGTAGCTTTGTAGATGGCGGCCTGGTGGGCGATGGGGACATCTACGGGAATGACTTCGATGGGAAACTCATCCATGAGACGCGCAATCTGGTCGGCGGACGCCTTGCCGTGCTCGCGGTAGGTGACATAGAAAACCTCTCCCCAGTTGACCGCGGATAAAAGCAGCGGGTGCCCGCTGGAAGCGGCCTCCGTCAGGAGCTCTTGCACCTTCGCATACCCTGACTCTTTCTCAAAATAAGCCGTCAGGGCATAAGCATCGAGGACATGCGTCATGCCTGATCTTCCTGCTGGCGCTCCTTAGCCCGTTCCTCCAGAAGAGCCTTCGTCGCTCTACCTCCGACCCCGAGGATGCCGGCGATCTTCTCGAAATATTCCGAGGTCAGGGGCTTGAGGATGATCTCCCCGCCGCCCAGCTCAAAGCAGATGCGAGTTCCCTTCTTGATGTGAAACCTCGCCCTGATTTTGCGCGGAATAACCACCTGCCCTTTCGTGGTCACCACAGACGTTTCAACCATACTGTATCACCTCCAAAATAGAGTATACCTTTAATATAGAAGTAAGTCAACATAAAAAAGTATTACTTTTTATGGCTGTATGCCAAGCCGATCCTTTTTCACGAATTCAGATCTTGTCACTCATTTCCTCCAAGAAACGCTGGGACGTCCAGACCCGGGCGCCCAGCCCCAGAACCAGATTCGCCTCGGCCCGGTCCTCGGTTACCACGACCACCTGCGTCCGGTCGGGCGCCTGATAGACGGTTCGTTCGATCAGGGTATCCGCGGTTTTCCCCCGCGCGTATCGAACCACCAAAGGGCCGCTCTCCCTCGGGAGGAACCGCTCCGGCCCGTCAAAGATCACGATCACCTCCCAATCCTTCGCCGCAGCGGCCAGTTCCAATCGCTGAAGGAACTGTTCCGCCTTCGCGAGGTTCGTCCCCTGAACGATCCGCAGCCCCCGGAGCACATTGTCCCCATCCACGATCACCGTCAGCAAGGAGACTATCGCTCTTCGGGAGGACGCAGGTGGCGGAAGGAACGATACAGGGTGATGTCATAAAGGAGCTTCATCCCACCGCCCAAGAAAAGGGGGAAGCTTAAGTTCAAACTTGACATCGCCAGCCCGGCGAATCCGGGGGCGATGGTCCAGGCGACTAGGCGCGTCAAGTTCGTCGCCCCGGCGGCCAGGGTCCTTTCACTCGGCTCCACCATCGCCATCACGTACGACTGCCGGGTCGGAACGTCCATCTCGACAAGACATTCCCGAACCAGATACAGGGCCGCCGCCGCCGTGAGACTCGGGGCAAACGGGATCGCGATCAGGCACAGGTTGGCCGGCATGTGGGTGAAGACCATCGTCCGGACCAGACCGATCCGCCGGGAGAGCCGGGCCGCCATCAAATAGGAAATGGCATTCGCGATGTGCGCGATGAAAAACAGCGGGCCCAGCAGCCCTTCCCCCACACCGAACCGCTTGAAGAACCAGTAGGCGATGAGAGAGCCCGGGAGAAAACCGCCGGCAATGCTGTCGAATCCGAAAAGGAGACTGAGCCGCGTGATGATCCGGCGGGAGGCGGGGGTAATTTTATGCCACAGGGTCGGCCCATGGATTTCCACCTGTGGAGTCAACCCGGCATAGAGGAGGAAACTGACGCAGGCGAAAACGACGTACAGGCAAAGCGTCCACCGGTAGGAAGCAAGTTCCCCCATCAAGAATTGCTGACGCAATAAAAACGGCAGCCCGCCAAGTAAGGAGCCGACGGCCTGGCCGACGTCCAGAACCACGTTGTACCAGGCCAGCGCCTGAGTCCGGTGACGGGGATCGGTCGTCTCCGGCAGGATCGTCTGCTCCAGGGTAAAGAGGGCCCCCCGTTCTCGTCCCATCGCGTTGACCATCCCCAGGAAACAAAAGAGGGCAAGCGCCGGAAATCCCGGGGCTAGCACCAGCCCAATGCCGCCGATAGCCATCAGCGCTGACAGAAGGATCAATGTCCTCCGGCGGCCGAGCCGGTCCGCCCAGAAGCTGATCAGAAAGGTGCCGCTGGCCGCCCCGCCGATGCCGACCGCGACCAAAACTCCGATTTGGCCCGCATGCAGTCCGCCCAGCGACAGATACAGGGCGAACAACACTCCCAATATTCCCACCCCGACGGCCCGCAGGAACGCCGCCGCGTAAATCCGTTTCTGGTCGGGGGTCACTTCGGAGGGAATTATTCGGACAGTTCCACCGAGATAATCAGATAGGGACGAGGGCCGGCAGGAAGGAGGACGGTGACCTTTTCCTTAATCTTGCGGCCCAAGAAGGCCTTGCCCAACGGAGACTGGATGGAAATTTTCCCGGCGGCCGGATCGGTTTCATCGGGGCCGACCAGAATATATTTTTCTTCTCGGTCCCGAGTGAGGTCTTTCACAGTCACTTGAGTGCCTAACGTGGCGACCCCCTTTTCATGCTGGGTCGGATCCACGACATTGACGTTGGAAAGTTTGAACTCTAAGTCGCTGATCCGGGAAAGAACCTGCTGGAGCCGTTCCTTCGCCGCGTGATACTCGGCGTTCTCCCGAAGATCCCCCCATTCCCGTGCGGTGCCCACATCCTTGGAGAGTTTATGCTTCTGAGATTTCAACTCTTTGAGTTCTTCCTCTAATTTGGCGAGACCGGCTTTGGTAAGGTAGGTGGCTGCCATCGGTTCGTTCACGCGGGGGAAGTGACGCCGGCCTGATGGCCGGGCACGACCGATCGAATCGTCACCTGGGGAGCCATTTCCTTCGCCTGTGGGTATGGCTCCATCGTGATTGTGTCCCAGGGGCAGATCTTCGGGCAGAGCCCGCAGCCGATGCACCGGTCCAGGTCGATCTCGACGAGCTTAAACAGCCCGGGCCGATCCGTCCCCGGAACCGGCTCGATCGAATCCACCGGGCAGACGGTCAGACACGCCTCGCAGCCGGTGCATCCGTTCTGGTTGACCACCGCGGCGATTCTCGGATCCCTCGCCCGCGGCGGCTTATTCGGATTTCCCATGAATTGATTTTACCTTAATAGGCGGGATTTATCAGCCCCCGCAGAGTAAAAGGGCCGTCAACGTTTACCCCTGTGACTTTTGGAGCCGGCGGGACCCGGCGTAGAGGGGCAGACCCAACAGCATCAGGCCGAACCCAAAGAGGGTTTCCTTCGGCTGCATGAGGGCGACGTCCCCAATGAACAGAAACAAACCCAGCACGAAGATCAGCGGGGTCAAGGGATAGCCCCACACCCGGTAGGGGCGCGGAGCCAGCGGCTCCTTGATCCGCAGAAGAATCACGCCCAAGGCCGCCATCCCGGAGAAAACCGAGATCGCCACCGTCGAGTAGGTCACGATCTGATCGAACGTCCCCGCCCAGACCAGAACCAGGGCCCCGACGGCATTGAAGATCAAGGAATAAACCGGTGTCGCGAATCTTGGGCTGACCTTGGAGAGCCGGCCAAAAATCGGATGGTCCCGGCCTACCGCAAGAAGGATCCGGCTGCTGGTCAGGATAAAACCGTTTAAGGCCCCGAAAGCGGAAGCGGCGACCATCCCGGCGGTCACCTTGGCCCCGACCGGACCGAGGATAGACCGCATCACCTCCGCCGCGACGAGCGGCCGGCCCGGCATCTGATTCAAAGGAATATACGCCATGTAGACCCAGTTGACCACCAGGTAAAGCAGCGTGACGACTCCCAGTCCCAGAAAGATCGACCAAGGCAAGGTTCGCTCCGGCCGCCGAACCTCTTCCGCGACATAAGTCGATTCCGCCCAACCCCCATAAGTCCAGAGAACGAAAACCAGCGCCACTCCAAACGCCCGGAGGACTCCCCCATCGATCGGATCGGTCCCCAAAGAGAGAATGACCGGCTGGGCCTTTCCGCTCAACAACCCGACGGCAATGATCCCCAAGAGGGCGAACAGCTTAATCCCTGTGAGAAGATTCTGGACTTCCTTCCCCACCTGGATCCCGATCACGTTGGCTCCCGTCAATAGAAGGATCGCCAGCGCGGCAAACCATTTCGTCTGGGCCGGATTCAGGGCAGCGAGGGAGCCGGCGTACTCCGCGAAAACAAATCCTAAGATCGCGATGGTCCCGATCCGCTCGGTGAACACCTTGGTCCATCCGAAAAGGAAACCGACCGCCGGGCCGTAGGCCCGGGTCAAGTAAACGTAGTCGCCGCCGGCCTTGGGATAGGCTGCCCCCAACTCCGCGTAACAGAGGGCCCCGCAGAAGGAGAGGATCCCGCCGACGGCCCAGACCGCCATCACCAACCCCGGCGTGTGGAGCTGCGCCGCCACCGAGGCGGCGGCCCGGAAGATCCCAGCCCCGATGACGCAGCCAATCACCAGCGCCGTCGCGTCGACGAGCCCCAGCGAACGCCTCAGTGAAAGCGGCGGCCCGCCGCAGCCTATTTCCTCCGGCTCATCCGTCTCGGTGATTGTCTTCATAATGCCAGTGCCAAGGCTCGAAGGCGGAGGGGCCGCCGCTCGGGTAAGAAAGATAGAAGCCGAATTCACGGGCCCGAGCCTGAAGCCAGCCGTACTCCTGAAGTTCCTCGAACTCCCCGGGGCGGTCCTCCCCGTTGATTCCGGCGGGGGTGATGAAATCGATCGCTTGGAATGCGGGGCTGCCGTGCTCGCTGCAGCCGGGCAGAGCCACGTGCCGGTTCGTCTCCCGGATTGAGGTGCCGTGTTTGGGCAGGTAGAAGAGGAACAGATACAGTTGATAAGCCGGCGAGCGGTAGCCGGACTCGACGAGGAGCCGCTTCCCTAAATCGGCTTCTATCGCCGCCATCATCCGCTGGTAGGCCTCGAAGGCCGGCCGCGGCAAATATTGGGAATCCATGCGGACCGGTCTGCCTTCCTTAATGTTCGTCTGATGATCCAACCGGACGAAAGATTCCTGGCCCGTGGGCGCGGGTAGTTTCCGACTCGATCCCCCCAAGCCGGCCGGATCCAATCGCCGGATCTCGTCGAGAAAAGCGGCCTGCTCCGACTTCAAGGGAACGTAAAGCTCCTCGAAGGTCATCACCGGAGCGGTTCCCTCCCTTTTGCGTTGAGTGATGAGGGGGTCCAAATTTTTGAGAGTGGATTTCAGGAGAGCAACCTCCGGTTCACTCAGCCCATCCAGCGAAATCGCGGCCGCGGAATCGGCCGCCCAAGGCGCCGCCAGCGCCAGCGAAATCAAGACGGATTGAATCCATCGGAATCTCATGTCGAACCATTATAATGGAAAAATGCATCGGGACAGAGACCTTCGGGGTGACGGGGGTGGGTTGGCTCCCGCCAGCAGGCCGCCGTGTGAGGCTCAAGCCCTGATGGAATGGAAGACACAGGCTGAAATGAACGCCTTTCCATGGAACGTCCTGTTTGGGTTTGGCCATCTCTCTTAACTCTGACATGGTAAATGTGAAAACTCATCCAGTGAAGGCCGATGCCGGGAGACAGCCCACCCCCGCCAGGACCCCGAAAGGAGCAGGGGTGGGACTGGCCATCTCCTTCCTCATTTGGTTGTTGCCTGCAACCAGCGCTACGATCGAAGCGGCTCCGCGGCGGATGCGGGTGGCGGTTCCTGTCGCGGATCTCCGGCGGGAACCGGGACGGGCCGGCCCGACGCTCGAGCAGGATCCGTTGGAAGAGAGCCAACTCCTTTACGGAGATCCCGTCGAGGTTCAGGAAATAAAAGAGGGCTGGGCCCGGGTCTCGGCCGTCGAGCAGATGGAATGGACTCATCATAAGCGGTGGGAAGGATATCCCGGCTGGATCGAACTGGAGAATCTCATCGAGGATCCCGGGAATTGGAATCCCAATCTGGTTGTGACGGCCAAGCAGGGGAAGGTGCTGGAGAAGCCGGGATCAAACACCCCTGCCCGCTTCCTCTTGTCGATCGGGACACGGCTGGCGGGAACTCCGGACGGAAACGGGTGGAATCTGCGGCTGCTCGATGGAACGACTGGCTGGATTTCAGGGGAAGAGATCGCTCGGCTTGAAAAACTGGCCGAAATCCGGAAGGAAGATCCGGCCCGCTGGCGGGCCCGGTTGGTCCAGACCGCCCGGTTGTTTCTCGGGGATCCTTACTACTGGGGCGGGCGCTCCGCCGCCAACCTGTCCGGCTCTGGAACATCTCACACCGCCGTCGACTGTTCGGGGCTCGCGGGGTTAGTCTACCAAGCCAACGGGATGATCATCCCGCGGGACGCCCATGAGATCTGGATGCAGGCCTGGCCGATCTCACCGGAGCAGCTCTTGCCCGGAGATCTAATTTTTTTGAACGATCCGAAGGATCCGCAACGAGTGAGCCACGTCATGATTTATCTCTATGAAAATAAGGCCCGCATCATTGAAAGCCCCGGGACCGGGAAGCTGGTCCGAGAGCTTCCTCTCAGCGAGCGTTTGAAAGAGGCGAAGGGCCGCCGGATCTTTTTCGGGACGTATCTTCCTCAATGACCCCGCCCCTCCGTTTCCTGCGCTGTCGAACAGCACAGGACAAGAGAATGGATTTCGACAGCGCCTGCGCCGACCCATGGCTCGGCGCTATGAAAAGCCAAACGGCTTTTCATAGAAACGGAGGGGCGGGGTGAGCGGCGAGCGGATCGCCGGGCTGGAACTGGCGCCGCTGAATCTCCCGATGCGCCGGCCGTTCGTGACGGCACTGGGGAATAAGCGGATCAGCCGGAATCTGCTCGTTCGGCTCCGGCTGGAAGACGGGACCGTCGGGATCGGAGAAGCCTCCGCGTCGCTGGCCTGGCCCTCGGAAACTCAGGCCGCGATGGCCGCCGCCCTCCGGCGGCTCGAGGGCCGGTTGATCGGTGCCTCCATCCTCTGCTTCCGCCGATTGGCTGAATCGGCGTGGGAAGCGGCCGGTGAGCACCCGACCGCCGTTGGGGCTCTCGAGTGCGCGCTGATGGATGCCTACACCCGGACGAAAGGAATTCCTCTCTGGCGCTTCTATGGAGCAAAAGGCCGATCGGTCACGACCAGCTTGACGATCTCGGCCTGGCCCGGAAACCAAGCGGCCCGCGCGGCCTCCAGCGCCCAGGCGGCCGGCTTCCGGCGGCTGAAGGTAAAGGTGACCGGGAAAAATCCGGACGGGGATCTGCGGCGGATCGCCTCCGTCTGCGAGGCAGCCCCACAGGCGACCCTCTGGGTCGATGGCAACCAAGGATTTACCGTGAAAGAAGCCATTGGCTTTGCCCGGCTCCTGCGCCGGCACCATTTCCCGATCCGACTGTTCGAGCAGCCGGTCGCCCGGGAAGACTGGGATGGGCTCGCCCAGGTTCAGAAAGAAGGGGGAATCTCCGTCGCTGCCGATGAGTCGGCTCGGAGTGTCTCCGAAGCGGGCCGACTGATTCGCAAAAGAACCGTCCGGATCCTCAATATCAAGCTTGCCAAGTGCGGGCTCCTGGGAGCCTTCAAGATCGTCCGCCTGGCCAGACGGGCCGGTATGAAGCTGATGATCGGCTGCATGGCCGAGTCGGCGGTCGGCTTGTCGGCATCCGTTCAGTTCGCCTGCGGGACGGGCGTTTTTGATTTCGTTGATCTGGATTCTCATCTCTTGGTCGTTTCCCCGCCCGGCGTTCCCGGTTTTGAGACCCGAGGAGCCCGGCTGACCGTTCATCCCACCCGGCCCGGCTGCGGCGCTGAGATTGCTTCATCGTTTCGCTCTTCGCAATGACGTCTCTCCATCTCTTACTGTTCCTGATCGCCCTGGTTGCTGTCCTGCGGAATTTATCTGTTCAGCCGAAGTTCCGCTGGGCGTTTAAATTTTTTCCGCTCCCCTTCTGGTGCTACATGATCCCGATGGCGGGAACGAGCTTGGGCTGGCTGCCCTCAAGCCATCCTCTATACAGCGCCCTCTCGCAACAACTCCTCCCCATCTGCCTCGTCCTTCTTTTGATCGGCACCGACCTAAAAGGGATCGCCCGGCTGGGTCCTGTAGCGATCATTCTCATGCTCACCGGCTCCTTCGGAACGATCCTCGGAGGCCTGGCCTCACTGGCGTTGTACCATCGATGGCTGCCGCCGGATTCCTGGGCCGCGGTCGGAGCCCTCGCTGGAAGCTGGATCGGCGGTTCTGCGAACATGCTGGCGGTCAAGGAGGCGCTGCGGACTCCGGACGCCCTGATGGCCCCGATCATCCTCGTCGATGCGATCGTCGCGTATTCCTGGATGGCGCTCCTCATCTGGAGCTCCGCGTGGCAGGAGCCGTGGCAACGCCTGACTCAGCGCCAGCGGGAGGGAGCGGGATTCTCAGACCCGCGAGACGACCCCAGCGAGGTCGTCTCGCTAAAAGCTGGCCCTCGCTCTCTCCGCCTGAGTGAAAGCTCACCGGCGGAGAACCGTGCCCGCTCGGGCCATCTATTGTCTTCGAACCCCGCCCCCTCCCATGGCGCTGTCTCCAGTAATGTCAACGGCCTCGCAACTGGCATCGCTCTAGCTGTATCCCTTTCTGTGATGGCGCAGTGGATTGGCCGGCGGCTGCCGACGATGGGATGGGTGATGAACCCGTCGAGCTGGACGATCCTGCTCGTGACCACGCTGGCCCTGATTCTCTCCCTGACCCCGTTGAGAAGAATCGAGCAGGCGGGCCTTTCCCGGGTCGGAACCTTTGCCCTGTATGTGCTGCTGGCTTCGATCGGGGCCCGCGCGAATTTTCAGGCCATCGCCCAGGCACCGGTCTTTATCGCCTTCGGAATCACCTGGATCCTGATCCATGGGCTGGTTCTGCTCATCGTCGGAGGATTCCTCTTTAAGGCCCCGTTGGGGCTGATCGCCACCGCCTCCCAGGCGAACATCGGCGGGCCGATCTCCGCTCCGATCGTGGGAGCCACCTTTTCCGCCGAACTGGCGACGGTCGGACTCCTGATGGCGATCTTAGGCAACCTCCTCGGCACCTACTTAGGCCTGCTGACCGCTTTCCTTGCGCGTTGAGAAACTAGAAAAATCGGCGGGGATCGGTTAAAATGAAAATTCTAATCCTCGATGTGTCTTTCTTCCTCTATAAGATGGGTCATCGGTTTAGGAATCGTTGGGTTCCTGGGTTCTCCAACGCCGGCCTTTTCCGACGCTGATTTAGCGGCCGGGAAGGATGCCTACGAGGCCAATTGCGCCCGGTGCCACGGGCCGACCGGAGCCGGAGACGGCCCCGACGCCAAGCGGATGTTCCCAAAACCCCGCAAGTTGGCCGAAGGGATCTTTAAATTCCGAACTACAGCCAGCGGAACCCCTCCCACCGACGAGGATCTCTTCCGCACCCTCTCGACGGGACTTCCCGGGAGCAGGATGCCGGACTTCCAGCGCCTTTCGGAAGAGACCCGCAGGAACTTGATCGCCTACGTCAAGAGTCTCTCCCCGATCTTTAAAGACCAGGCCCCGGAACCGATCGATCTGGGGAAAGACCCAGGACCCAAAGAGGCCAGCCTGGCAAAAGGGAAAGAGGTTTACGCGCAGCTGGGATGCGCTTCCTGCCACGGCACCGCCGGCCGGGGGAACGGCCCGTCGGCGCCGACCCTTGTCGACAGCTGGGGCAGCCCGATCCGGGCCGCCAATCTGACGCAGGGGTGGAATTACCGGGCCGGTTCCGGTGTCAAAGAGATCGTGGCCCGGATGATGGCCGGCATCGATGGGACCCCGATGCCTTCCTATGCCGACGCCCTCTCTTCAAAAGAAGATGCCTGGCACCTGGCCTATTACGTGCATTCCCTCCAAGAAACGCCGCATTGGAACCGGACGATCGAAGCGGTCAAGGCGGCCGGATCCCTGCCGGCAGACCCGGAGGATCCAAAATGGCAGGAGGCGCCCCGGACGGACCTGCGTTTAAGCAGCACCGTCTACCAGCAGGGAGAAATTCAACCTACCTCGGTCAATGCAATCGGGGTTCAAGCGGTGTACAATGAAGATGCGGTTCTGTTCCGTCTGACCTGGCAGGATCCGAACGAGAGCCGGGAAGATCCGCCGGATGCCGTGAGGTTATTTCTGCTTCAGGATCGTCGGCTCAAATTCCAGGTCGGCTCTCTGCGGAGTTGGCCGGCCGGCCCTGATGCTCCAGCGCTGGACGTATGCAGCTGGTCCGCGAAACAAGATTCGGCGCGGGAGGCCGAGCAGATGCTTGAATCCAACGACTCAGAGATTACAAGTGGTGCGGCTTCCTCTAGCCGCAGCCAAGATTCGTACGCAGACGGTGTGTGGACGCTTCTGATCAAGCGCCCGCTTAAATCCTTCCATCCCGGAGGGGTAACCTTGAGCACTAAGAAACCGTTCCTGTTCGGAGCGGTGGTTTTCGACGGCGGAAACGGGGAGCGGGACCGCCGCCGAGCCAATTCCAATTGGGTTGATTTGGTTTTGAAATGACGTGAGGCCCGAACTTACGTCACTTCGTTCCGTAAGTTCGCTGGCCGAACGTCATCCCGAGCCTGCGCAGCAGGCGAGGGATCTAAATAGAGATTTCTCGCTTTGCTCGAAATGACAAGGAGACTGAAGATGAATACGTCAAGGAAGATTATGCTCGGGTTTCTTTTTATAATCCTCGGGATGGGGATTGCCAACCCGGCTTTCGCCGCCGGGGCGACGGTTTCCGGAAAGGTTTCTTTTGAAGGAGCCGCCCCCTCCCGGGAGAAAATCAAGATGGCGGCGGATCCGGTCTGCCTGGGCGCCCACAAAGATCCGGTTTTGAGCGAGGATCTGGTGGTGAATAACGGCGCCCTGCAGAATGTGGTGGTCTACATGAAGGATGGCTTGTCCGGAAAAACTTTCCCCGCTCCCACGACACCGGTGGTGATCGACCAAGCAGGCTGCCAGTACCATCCCCACGTCTTCGGCATTCAGGTGGGTCAGCCCTTGGAGATCCGCAACTCCGACGCGACCCTTCACAACATCAACGCTCAGCCGAAACTCAACAAGCGGTTCAACATCGCCCAGCCGACCAAGGGAATGAAGACGACTAAGACTTTTGACAAGGTGGAGATTCCGGTGCCGTTCAAGTGCAATGTCCATCCTTGGATGGCCGCCCATGCCGTCGTGCTGGATCATCCGTTCTTCGGAGTCACCGGCGAGAATGGTTCATTCACTTTGAACGGGCTTCCCGCCGGAACCTACACGGTGGAGGCTTGGCACGAAAAGCTGGGCACTCAGACCGCGCAGGTCACCGTCGCCGACGGCGAAACCAAAACGGTCAACTTCTCGTTCAAGGCAAAGTAAATTGCAGATTCACCTCGGGGTCTGATCAAAATGGTCTCAGATGTGAGGCGCACGCAAGCGACCGCGGAGGCGTACGTCAACATGTACGCCACACAAGGGAGCGCAGCGTGCAACGAAGCAGATGAGCCATTTTCATCAGACCGCTGAAATGCTTCTTCCGGAAGCCGCCTCCACCTACGCCCCGCAGGTTGACCGGCTCTTCTGGGCGATCCTTTGGATCACCGGATTCTTCTTCTTCCTGGTTCAGGGGGCTTTATTGCTGTTCGTGCTTGTCTATCGGGCCAAGCCGGGAAGACCCGCCGCGTATCTGCACGGAAACACCCTAGTGGAAATTATCTGGACGATTGTTCCGGCGGTGATCCTGCTCTTTCTTACCCTGGCCTCACAAAAGGTCTGGGCCGAAATCCGGTTCCCGAAACAGATGCCGACCCCCGCGGTTCAGGTGGAGATCCTGGCCGAGCAGTTCGCCTGGAACATCCGGTATCCCGGTCCGGACAACCAATTCAACACAGCGGACGACATCACGACGATCAACCAGCTTCATCTGCCCGTCGGAGAGCCGGTCCTGATCAAGGTTCTCTCGAAGGATGTGATCCACAGCTTCTTTGTCCCGGAGTTCCGGGTCAAACAGGACGCAGTGCCGGGACTGCCGACCCAGGTTTGGGTGCAGGCCACCCGGGCCGGCCAGTTCGAAATCCGTTGCGCGGAGCTGTGCGGGCTGGGCCATTACCGAATGCGGGGATTTGTAACCACAGAGCCGGCCGTCAATTTCCAGGAGTGGCTCGCGGAGACGAAAGCCAATGAGTGACCCGGGATTCATCCGGAAGTACATCTTCTCGACGGATCACAAGGTGATCGGAATCCAATTCCTCTTCTCTTCTCTGATCTTCATGTTTTTCGGTGGACTCTTGGCGATGCTGATGCGCTGGCAGCTGGGATGGCCGGGGAGCCCCTTGCCCTTCATGGAAAAAATAGCCCCCGCCGGAATGCCCGGCGGGATCATGGTGCCGGAATATTACAACATGCTCTTTACCATGCACGGCTCGATCATGATCTTCTTCGGGGTGATCCCCCTGCTCGTCGGAGCGTTCGGCAATTACCTGATCCCCTTAAAGATCGGGGCGCCGGACATGGCCTTCCCCCGCCTGAACATGCTGTCGTACTGGCTCTTTCCGATCGCCGCCGCGACGGTGCTGGCCGGCTTCTTCGTCGAGGGAGGCGCCGCGGCCTCCGGCTGGACGGCGTATCCTCCTTTAAGCGGGCTGAAAGAAACGATGGGGCCGGGGCAAACCCTTTGGGCGGCCGGGGTCGTCATCCTGGGATTCTCGTCGATCTTCGGCGCGGTCAATTACGTGGCGACGATCATCAACCACCGGGCGCCCGGGATGAGCTTCCACCGGCTGCCGATCTCGATCTGGGCCATGTTCACCACGGCGGTCCTGACCCTGCTGGCCACCCCGGTGCTGGCCGCAGCCATGATCCTTCTCCTGCTGGACCGCTGCTTGGGAACCAGCTTCTTCCTCCCGGCCGGGATGATCGTCGACGGAACTCCCCTCGCCCATGCCGGAGGCCAAGCCCTTTTGTGGCAGCACCTGTTCTGGTTCTATTCTCATCCTGCGGTCTACATCATGATTCTCCCGGCCATGGGATTTGTCTCCGACATCCTGCCCAACTTTTCCCGGAAGCCGATCTTCGGCTACAAGGCGATCTCCTACTCGGCGGTGACGATCGGAGCGGTCGGGTTCCTCGTTTGGGCCCATCACATGTTCCAGACCGGAATGAACCCGACGCTGGGGACGACCTTCATGGTTTCCACGATGGCGGTGGCGGTTCCCACGGGGGTGAAGGTGTTCAGCTGGCTGGGAACCCTCTGGCGGGGGAGCATCCGCCTCACCACCCCGATGCTGCACGCCTTGGGATTCATCTCGATGTTCATCATCGGGGGATTGACCGGGGTTTTTCTCGCCTCGACGCCGGTGGATATGTACATGCACGACACCTACTTCGTCGTCGGCCATCTCCATTACGTCCTGTTCGGCGGATCCCTCTTCGGGGCCTTCGCCGGGATCACCTACTGGTTCCCCAAGATGTTCGGCCGGAAGATGAACGACCGGTGGGGGAAAACCCATTTCTGGCTGACGTTCCTGTTCTTCAACGGCGTCATGTTCCCGATGTTCATCCTGGGATTGGGCGGGATGCCGCGGCGAATCTACGACTACACCCAGTACGCGGGATTGGTCCATTTCGCTCCGTTAAACCGGATGATGTCCGTTTCCGCGTTCTGCCTGATGGCTACCCAGCTGCTGTTCGCCTTCAATTTCTTCCGGAGTCTGTTTAAGGGAGAGAAGGCCGGCCCGAATCCATGGGAGGCGACCACCCTGGAATGGGAAACCCCTTCCCCGCCGCCCCATGGAAATTTCGCCAAGACTCCGGTGGTCCACTGCGGGCCTTACGAGTATTCCGTTCCGGGAATGAAGCGGGATTGGCAGATGCAAACCGAGAAGCATGCATAGGCTCGCCGTTTTCACAGCCTTCGTCAGCTTCCTGCTGATCATCGCGGGGGGGCTGGTCACCTCCACCGGGTCCGGGTTGTCGGTCCCGGATTGGCCTCTTTCCTACGGAACCCTTTTCCCGCCGATGGTCGGCGGGATCCGGTTCGAGCACACTCACCGGATGATCGCCGCCACGGTGGGGCTTTTGACCCTGATCCTTGCCGTCTGGCTGCAGATGAAAGAATCCCGCCGGTGGGTCCGGCGGCTGGGGGTCGGGGCCTTGGGGCTTGTCCTCCTTCAGGGAATCCTGGGAGGATTGACCGTCCTGTGGCAGCTTCCTCTGCCGGTTTCCGTCGCCCACGCCTGCTTAGGGCAAACCTTCTTCGCCGCGATCGTCGCGCTGGCGCAGGTCACTTCCCCTGAATGGCTGCCGCGGCGGCTCAAACCCGAGGAACGGCCTTCCGTTTTCTTGCGGCAGCTAAGTTTCGCGACGGCGTTGGCAGTCTACGGCCAGCTCATCTTGGGAGCGTTGTTAAGGCACGCCGGTTGGAGGCCGCACCTGGTCGGAGCCCACATCGCTTGGGCTGTGACGGTCGCCGGCTGCATCGGGGCGACGGCTGCGGCCGTTCTTCGAAGACACCGCCAAGACTCCATCCTCGCCGGGCCCGCGAAAATGCTGCCCTGCCTCCTCCTGGTTCAGATCGGCTTGGGATTCTCAACTCTTGTACGGGGAGGAGGCGGCGTTGGGCTGGCCACGGCCCATGTGGCCGTCGGCGCTCTGATGTTGGCCGTCTCGGTCCTCTTGTGCGTCCGGGTATTTTATTCTTCCGAATCCTCCTATTATCCGTCGGGCCTGTCCGTTTATCTGGAGCTGACCAAACCGCGCCTGACCTGTCTCGCGGTGATCACCAGTCTGATCGGTTTATTCCTCGCGTCGACCGGCCCGCTGGATATGGGGAAAGGGGTCTCGGTTCTGCTGGGCACCGCCTTCTTAGGCGGGGGCGCCGCCGCTCTGAACCAGGTTCTGGAACAGGAAGCGGACGCCCGGATGAGCCGGACCCGCAAACGGCCGATCCCCTCCGGGCGGATCCGGCCGGAATCGGCCCTGTTTTTCGGCGTCGCTGCTTCCGTCGCCGGACTTCTTATCTTAACCTTCGGGGCAAATCCGTTAGCCGGGACTCTTGGAGCGGCCACCCTGGGAACTTACCTGTTCCTCTACACTCCTCTAAAACCCCGCACCGCCCTGTGCACGCTGATCGGGGCAATCCCCGGCGCCCTGCCTCCGCTGATCGGGTGGGCGGCGGCCCGCGGGGAACTGGGGGTCGGGGCCTGGATCTTATTCGCGATTCTTTTCCTCTGGCAGCTGCCCCATTTCCTGGCGCTGGCGTGGGAATTCCGGGAGGATTATGCGCGCGCCGGTTTTAAGATGCTCCCGGTCTTGGATCCGGACGGGGGGCTGACCTTCCGGCAGATCTCCCTTTACTGCGCGGCCCTGGTGCCGGCCAGTCTGCTGCCGAGCTTCTTCGGATTGGCCGGCTCTCTTTATTTCTTCGGGGCGCTGGGGGGAAGCTTGGCCTTCTTAACGATCGGCCTGATGACCGCCCAGACAAAGTCGGCGCGGGCCGCTCACCGGCTCTTCTTCGCGTCGGTGCTTTACCTTCCGTTTCTTTTTGTTACCATGACACTGGACAAGGTGATTGGATGACCCCGCCCCTCCGGAGTGTGCCCTCGGCAGAGGGAGTGGGTTCTTTAAGATCCAAGGAGACGCGACACATGTTTTTCGGAAAGGGTGGCCGGTTTGAATTGGAGACAGCCGAGGGCACCTGTGCCTTCGGCACAGCGGTTCCATCCCTGAAGGGATGGAACCAGAACTCCGGAGGGGCGGGGTGACGACCGACGCTCATTCGGTTCACACGGGAGACACCTCGACCGGAATCCCTTCGGCGAAATTGGGGATGTGGCTTTTCCTGGCCTCGGAGGTGATGTTTTTCACCGGGCTTCTGGGGGCCACCATTGTCTTACGGGCCGGAATGGCTCACTGGCCGCGTCCGGGAGAGGATCTGTCGATCCCCTTGGCCGCCATGAATACCTTCATTCTGCTTTCCAGCTCCATGACGATGGCGATGTCCGTCGCCGCGGTTCATCAGGCCGACTCGAAGAAGATCCGCCTCTTCCTCCTCTTGACGATCCTGTTGGGAACCGCCTTCTTGGGAGTGAAGGGCTATGAGTATTCGATCAAATTCGCCCACGGACATTTCCCGGGAACAGCACTGTTCTGGGATTGCTACTTTACCCTGACGGGCTTACATGGGCTTCACGTGCTGGCGGGAATCATCGCCAACCTTTGGATCTTATGGCTGACGTTCCGGCCGAACTTCCTCCGATCTGACGGGCACCGGGTGGAGCTTTCCGGGCTGTACTGGCACTTCGTGGATTTGGTCTGGATCTTTCTGTTTCCGCTGTTGTACCTGATATGACCCCGCCCCTCCGGAGTTATGCCCTCGGCATAGGTGACAATTTGGATTCTTATGGTGTTGTTAAACGAGAGACAGCCGAGGGCATCGGTGCCTTCGGCACAGCGGCTCCACCCCTGCAGGGGCGGAGCTGCAACTCCGGAGGGGCGGGGTGAGCTACGGAAAGTATTTTGTCATCTGGATTTGGCTGATCGTCCTGTTGGCGGCGGGGACATTCATCTCGACGCTGCCGATCTCCAAGACGACGGCGGTCGGGCTCATTCTGTTCGTCTCCCTGATCAAGGCAATTCTCGTTGCCCTGTTCTACATGCATCTAAAATTCGAGCGGTTGGTTCCGCTCTGGATCGTCGCGGGCTTTCCTTTCTTCCTCATCGGGCTGGCGACTCTTTTGGTCTTTGCCGGAATCGTCTCGGGCTAGGGCTCCTCATGAATAATCGAATTCTCTGGGGGATTCTTCTCCTGGTCATGACCGGGGTGGTGCTGAGATCCTCCATCGTTCGGCCGTCCCCCCTGATTCTTCCGACCCTCACGCAGGTTCCACCCTTTCAACTCATCGACGAGACGGGACAGCCCTTCCAGAGCGCCGCGCTCAAAAATCATATCTGGATCGCCGACTTTATCTTCACCTCCTGCGCCGGACAATGCCCGCAGATGACCGAGAAGATGCTCCTGCTCCAGCGGCGCCTGCCGGCGGGAATTCATCTGGTCTCGATCAGCGTCGACCCGGCGCGCGACACCCCGGAAGTCCTGGAGGCCTACGCAAGGCATAACCGGGCCGAGGCCGGCCGCTGGCATTTCCTGACCGGATCCCCCGAAGTGATCGGGCCGCTGGTCCAGCAGGGATTCCGCCTCAGCTACGCCGAAGAAGGAGAGAATCTGATGGAGCCGGTCACCCACAGCACCCGGTTCGTGCTGGTCGATCCCGAAGGATGGATCCGCGGTTATTACGACTCGACCGATCCGAAGGCGCTTGAGCAGCTGATCAGAGAGGCGGTCCAGCTTGTCCATTAACCTCCTGCCGACCCTGAACGCCGTCTTGAACGGAACCAGCGCCCTGTTCCTGGTGACCGGTCTCTTTCTCATCCGGAAAAAGAAAGCTCAGGCCCACGGGATTTTGATGTCGCTGGCGTTCCTGACCTCGATCTTGTTTCTGGTTTCCTACCTGACTTACCACGCCCTCCACGGATCCACTCATTTCCCCGGCAGGGGGCCTATTCGGCCGGTCTACTTCGCGATCCTGATCTCCCACACGATTCTGGCGGTTGTCATTGTCCCCCTGGCGATCCGAACCTTGTTCCTGGCGGTCCGCAGCCGTCTCGAGGAGCATCGCCGGATCGCCCGATGGGCGTTCCCCATCTGGCTGTACGTCTCGGTCACCGGTGTGATCGTCTACTGGATGCTGTACCGGGTCAACTGGGCGCTGGGCTGCCCGATGTGCCAGGATGTGGTTGCTTCCACGCGCGACCTGGCCGCCGCCTCCCGCCTGACCGGTGGATTCGCCTGGTCGCTGGGCCTGCTTCTGTGTACCCCTTACCTGCTGTTCGCCGGGATCACCTTTCTCATCGTCCGTTCGGCCCGCCGCAGCCACAAACCCTCTTCATGAGATTGGACCAGCTTTATAAATCCGGCAAGCCGGATCAGACCGGTAAACCGGATATTTCCTTCGAGCTGTTCCCTCCCAAAACCCCGGAAGCCGTTGAGAAACTGTTCGAGACCGTCGGGCGGCTCAAACGATTCCAGCCGGCCTTCTTCTCGATGACCTACGGCGCGGGAGGAACGACTCGAGACCTCACCCTGGATCTGTGCGACCGGCTCAAAAATAAGTCCGGGGTCGAAACCACCTGCCACTTGAACATCATCGGCCAGTCCAAACAGGATCTCCTGGAAAACCTGAAACGTCTAAAAGCGATGGGGGTGTACAACCTTCTTGCCCTGCGGGGGGATCCGCCGAAGGACCAGCCGGACTTCAAACCGGCCAGCCGGCTTGAACCGGCCAGCCGGTTCAAGCCGCATCCGGACGGGTTCCATTCCTCCGTGGAGCTGATTGAGGAGGCCCGCAAGGATCCCTGGTTCTCGATCGCGGTGACCGGCTTCCCGGAGGTCCATTTCGAAGCGAAGGACCGGGCCTCGGATATCGCTTATTTAAAGAGGAAGGTTTCGGCGGGCGGCTGCGTCATCATCACACAGCTTTTCTTCGACAACGCTTACTTCTTCGAATTCATGGGGCACGTCAAGAAGGCCGGAATCACCGCGCCGGTCGTGCCGGGAATTCTGCCGATTCTTTCCGTCTCTCAGGTCCGGCGCTTCGCCGACCTGTGCAAGGCGACGATCCCGCCGGCGGTCGCCAAGGAGTTGGTGAAATACGAGAACGACGACGAGGGAGCCGCGAAATACGGAATTGAACTTTCCACGAGGATGTGCGGGGAATTACTGAGGTCCGGGGTGCCCGGCCTCCACTTCTACTGCCTCAACCGTTCCGTTTCCGCTGAAAAAGTCCTCAAAAACCTGCGTCCCGCCTGAACCACTCCACCTCCTATTGACAACGGTGCAAATATGCCGTACAATCCTGCATCATGATAAATAGAATCATCGACCTCCCAAAAAGAGAGTCCTTCTTTCTCTTCGGGCCACGGCAGACTGGAAAAAGCACGCTGATCGAGACCCGCTACACGGAATCCATCTGGAAAGTGGATCTCCTGCTCAGCGACCTTTTTCTGAAGTACTCGAAGGATCCTTCCCTCTTCAGGAAGGAGGCTGAGACGAAAATTCGAGAGGGAATCCACACCCTATTCATAGACGAAATTCAACGCGTTCCCCTCCTGCTGAACGAGGTTCAGGCCCTGATGAGGGATCCGGGTTGCCAGTTTATCCTGACCGGCTCGAGCGCCCGGAAACTCCGACGGGGAGGAGCGAACCTCTTGGGAGGACGGGCCGTAGAACGGCACCTGTTTCCTTTCGTCTACGGGGAGATCGAGAAACAATTTGATCTGGAAGATGCCCTCCTTTTCGGAACTCTTCCCCCTGTCATTGGAAGAGAACAAAAAGACCGCATCGATTTTCTGACAACCTACGTCCACACCTATTTGCGCGAAGAGATCCAAGCCGAGGGGATTGTCCGCAACCTGGGAGGGTTTTCCCGATTCCTCGACATCGCAGCCAGTCAGTTCGCAGAACCGGTGAGTTTTTCTTCCACGGCCCGTGAGTGCCAGTTGCCTGTCCGAACCGTCCAATCCTATTACGAAATCCTGGAAGACACCCTGATCGGCTTACAGCTTCTTCCCTGGCGGAAAAGCCTGCGAAAACGCCTTGCGGGGCATCCGAAATTCTACTTCTTTGACCTGGGCGTGACGAATGCCGTGAATAAACGGCTGACGGCCCCTCTTGATCGGATCACGCGGGGCAAACTCTTTGAGCAGCTCCTCGTCCTCGAAGCGGACCGGCTGATTCATTACAAAAGGAGCGAGGCCAATCTCTATTTTTGGAGGACAAATCACGGCGCTGAAGTTGATCTTCTCATTGAGAAGCATGGGGAGATCTTGGCTGCCTTCGAATTCAAGTCGATCGCTTACATCGGTGGTGCCGATCTTTCGGGGATTCGGGCGTTCAAGGAAGAGCACTCAAGAATTCCCTGCTTCCTGGTCTGCACGGCCTCACATCCCTATGACATCGGGGATGTCAGGATCCTCCCGTGGCAAACTTACCTAAGACGACTTCCCTCCCTTATTTAGTGCCCGGCCTCCATTTCTACTGCCTCAACCGTTCTCATTCCACCGAGGCGATCCTCTCCAACCTCCGCCTCGCTTAAACTCTTCTGTTGACATCCGGTTGAAATACCGGGTAAAATAACCACGTATGATACATTTTATCAAGAGGGGTTTAGAGCCGATTCTGCAAAAATCGAAAAAGGGTGTTCTCCTGTTGGGGCCCCGGCAGACTGGAAAATCTACCCTGATCCACCGCCTCTCTCCGGAACTCAGCATTAACTTGGCTCTGGAATCCACCTATCTGGAGTTTGCTCGAAACCCAGAGGAACTCACCCAGCGCCTGGCGGCCAAACCGTACAAGACGGTTTTCATTGACGAAGTACAGCGACTTCCCACACTCTTGAACACCCTTCAGGCCATTCTCGACGATACGCCGCGCCCGCCCAAATTCTATCTCACCGGCTCCAGCGCAAGAAAATTAAAGCGGGGCAAGGCCAACCTTCTGCCGGGAAGAATCCATACCTATTTCCTGGGGCCGCTGACCTGCGCGGAGCTCAACTACGGGCTCAACACCAAACAGGCTCTCTCCACAGGAACGCTGCCGGGCATCTGGACGGAAACCGATGAAGCGGAAAGGACTAAAACTTTGCGTTCCTACGCGGCCACCTATCTCAAGGAAGAAATCCAAGCGGAGGCACTGACGAGAAATTTAGAGGGATTCTCTCGGTTTCTTTTCGTGGTCGCCGCGGAGGCGGGAAAATTCCTCGATCTCTCGAAGCTCGGCTCGGACGCCGGAATCCCGCGTCAGTCGGCCCTCCGATACTTCGAAATCCTGGAAGACACGTTGATCCTGAAGCGCTGCGATGCCTTCCGGAAATCCCAGCGAAAGCGGCTCATTCAGAGCCCCCGTTATTTCTTCTTCGACACGGGCGTCTTGAACGGTCTGATGGGAAACTTTATCGTCTCGCAGGACAGGATCGGAACTCTCTTTGAGCATCTCCTCTTTAATCAGATCATCCATGGCGCAGCCGCCAAAGATAAAGAGGTCCGAATCTCTTCTTACCGGACGACACACGGCGCGGAAGTGGACTTCATCGTTGAGTTAGGCAAAGAGGTGGTCGCCGTCGAGGCCAAGGCGTCGACCCACATAGGGAGATCCGACTTAAGGGGCCTTCGGAGTTTCAGCGAGTATTACTCGAAGCCGCATCGACCCGTGATCGCTTACCTTGGGACCGCGCGGAAAGTTGTGGAGAAGGTCGAGGTCCTTCCCTGGCAGCTTCTGCTTCGAAACCTTGGGCTTTAGAACAAACGATCTCTATTATTCTGCCTTTGGAGCATTACTTAGGTTTTATTGTTATCGGTTCCTTCGGCTTTCCGTCTTTGTCGTACGGAGTAATAATTTTTGTACCGTCCGGAAGTTCCCGGATGGTGGCCAAGGGCTTCCCATTTTTATCATAAACAACCCCACCTAACGGCTTGCCATCCGGACCGAACATAATAACGACTGTATTACCACCCGGGAATTTTGTGGTCTCTATAAGTTTTTTCCCATCGGGCCCTTTTGTAATTGTAACTTCCGGCTGTTTTGCATCCTTCTTGTCTTCCATGGGAACTTTTTTGATACATTCATCGACCTGGATCTGAAACGCCACCCACGCGTCGGCGGGGCTGGGTTGCTGAGCTTGCTGTAGAGACTCGGCGGCGCTCTCCACTGTTTTAACGGACTCTACCGGATCAGCATCAGCCGCGTACGCTCCCGCCGGGAGCCAACCGCTTCCCATTCCAATAACCATCATCGACACCACGATTCGCTTCAGCATTCTAAATTCTCCTTAACGCTAAGACCCTAGAAACTGGCGAAAATAAAATCGCCGAGCTTCCAAGGCCTACTGGTTTTTCATTTTCCCTCGGCAGCTCGGCGATCCGTCTAAAGGACCCGTTGCTTTGCGCCCCCGTCTTGCGGCGGGTTTGCCTTTATCGAGTACTAATAGAAATATAGCACCCCCCCCCCCGATTTGTCAAGGTCTCTTGAAATTATTTATCTAGGTTTATTTTAATTAACCAAAGGATACTCGGCGCATTTACGCTTTTAGGCAACCCAGTGATCTTGGTTGACATGGCCTCCAATTTCGACGAAAACGGTGCTTATACAATACAGGGCTGCTGGGTGCATCCCAGATTCGTCGGTGCCGTTGGATGTCATCCTCATGAAAATGAGGATCAGATCCTCGCTTTCGCGAGGATGACCGACAAACTTGGGATGCACCCGGGCTGCTCATCTCGTTGCGAACTTTTGGGATATAATGGATAAGAGGAGAATCTCAAGCGATGGCCCAATCCAAGGATAAAGCGGAAGAGAGTGTCCGGAATTACGTGGACCGGTTCGTTGAGAACAACAAGGCGGCCCGGTTCCTGAAGGAGGAACTGGGGAAGGTCGGGGTCGGCCTGTTCCCGCTGGTGGATCACATCACGGTCCGGACACTGGACGTGGAGAAGCGTTCAGAAGAGTTCCTTGATCTCGGCTTCGCCTGGGACAAAACCGTGGGGAAGCAGGGAGTGCTGGAGTACGACGACTGGTGGGCGAAGGTTTACCGAAAGGCCGGCCTGCCGGCGGTCTTTATCGACCAGGCCTTCGCCGGCGAGCGGGGAAAAACCTGCGTGATCTCTCCCTGGGTCAACCGGTTCTCCGACAAGGTGCTCCACCACATCGCGGTCCGGGTAGAGGAAATCGAGCAAGCCGTCGCCGCGTTAAAGAAGCGGGGGATTCCTTTCGCTGGCGAGGTCGTCGGCGCCAAGGGTGGGGACCTGCGCCAGATCTTCACGGCGGCCGACGAGAAAGAGGGTAATCCCTTCACGGTGGTGGAGCTGATCGAGCGGCACCGGGGCTACGCCGGCTTCTCTCCTCCATCGGCCGACAGCTTGATGAAATCATCGGTCATCACCGCCAAGCCGACTCAAACGGCGAAGCCGAATCGGTGAACCGTGGAACAACTTCCGATCACCCTGAGCTTGTCGAAGGGTGACTCCTTCGTGCTTCGACAAGCTCAGCACGAACGGAATTGAACCCTCCGCTGGAAAATTACCTCAAGGATGCTTCTCTCTTCCGGGGAAAAGCCGAGCGAGCCTGCTTCCCGTCGACTGAAAAAGAAATCTCCCAACTTCTGAAAGAAGCGAACCAGAAAAAAATCCCTATCACCGTCTCCGGGGCGGGAACCGGCTTAACCGGCGCCCGGGTCCCCCAAGGGGGAACGGTCCTCTCGATGGAACGGCTGAACCGGATCCTAAAGATCGAATGGGACGACTCCGCCGGTAGCGGATTCGCCGTTGTTCAGCCGGGCGTGATCTTAAAAGATCTGCAGGAGGCGCTGGAGCCGCGAGGGCTTTTTTACCCGCCGAATCCCGGAGAGACCGCCGCCTTCATCGGAGGGACGGTCGCCACCAACGCCTCCGGTTCCCGATCCTTCAAGTACGGTCCCACCCGCCGGTACGTCCGCCGGCTCCGGATGATTCTCCCCAACGGAGAGCCATTGGAGCTCTCGCGCGGGCAGACCAAAGCAGAGGGTGGGACCCTCTCGATCCGACTCTCCAACGGCGTGAGAATTCAGATCCCCATCCCCACCTATTCGATGCCGCCGGTCAAGAACACCGCCGGCTATTTCACTGCACCCGATATGGATCTCATCGACCTGTTCATCGGGTCGGAGGGAACCTTAGGGGTGTTCACCGAGATCGAGCTGGCGGTTCTTAAGAAACCGGAGGCGGTCGTGGGCGGACTTCTTTTCTTCGATTCCGAGAAGGAATGCGCCCGCTTCACCTGGGAAGCGCGTCGAATCGGACGGGCCGAATCCGCGGGGACGCGTCTGGACCCCCGCCTGCTGGAGTTTTTTGATTCCCGGTCGCTTAAACTGCTTCTCAAGAAACATCCCAGGATCCCAAAAGAGGCCGGCGCCGCCCTTTTCTTCGAGCAGGAGACGCAGGCAGGCCAAGAAGATTCGGTCCATCAGCCGTGGGGGCATTTCGCCCCGATCCCGAAAGAGTTCCGGCACGATCTTCCGGTCCTGGTCAACGAGCAGGTGGCCTTAAATGGTTTCCGGAAAATCGGGACCGATTTCGCGGTCCCGGACGCGAAGGCCGAGGCGATGCTGGATTTCTACCTCGAGATCCTCGGAAAATCGGGGATTGACACCTGCCTCTTCGGGCATCTGGGAGACAACAACCTCCATGCCAATCTCCTTCCGAAGACCCAGGAGGAGTTCGACCGGTCGAAGGGGATTTATGATCTGCTGGCGAGAAAAGCGGTGGAGCTGGGCGGGACGGTCTCGGCCGAACATGGGATCGGAAAGGTCCGGATCCCTTACCTGGAGATGATGATCGGCAGGCGGGGGCTTGAAGAGATGGCTCGGGTCAAGCGTGCCTTGGACCCGAACGGAATTTTAAGTCCGGGCAACATTGTCCCGGTCGAGTTACTTCACGCCGCTCATGGTTCGATAAACTCACCATGAGCGTTCAGCCTTATCAGTTTTACCGGACCTTTCGCCGGTGTCCCTCCTGCGGCGCGCGGCTGCTCACCGCCACCCCCTTGACGGTCCGATTCACGAAGGGCCTTCTTCAAAATCTTGGAATCACCTGCTACTGCGTCCGGTGCAATACCCGGTACCGGGCGACGAGCCGGCTCCGGTTCTGGTGGGTCGCTTGGGCGGGGCCGATCGGGCGATGGCTCTGGTGGCAGACGACTTCTCTAGAAGTTACCCTCCTTGCGAAGACCCAAGAGACTCTTCCAAAAAACGGATAGCTTGGATCTCTGCCCAGGGGATCGGCCGGCCCGGCCAGCGGCCGGAGAGAAAACCGACGTGTCCCCCCTTCTTTGGAAACTCAGCCGTGATGAAATGATTGTCGGATACCTCCTTCTCCGGGAGGGCCTGCTCCGGCAGGAACGGATCGTCCCTGGCGTTGATAAGAAGAACCGGCCGGCGGATCTCGGAAAGGAACTGAGCCGAGCTGGAAGCGGCCCAGTAGGCTTGCGCATCCCGGAACCCGTGAACAGGCCCCGTTACCAGATCATCAAATTCCTTCAAGGTGCGCACGGAAAGGAGTTTCCGCCGATCGGCCAGACCCGGGTATCGTTCCAACTTAGCCAGAGCTTTTCCCTTCAGGCTCCTGACAAGCCGCCTCATGTAGACCCGGCTGAATCCCTTTCCGAGATAAAGGGCTGAAGCCTTCAGGTCGAAAGGGGCCGAGATGGCGGCGGCGCCCCGGACCTGCTCGGGAAGGGCTTCCCCTTCCTCACCGAGATATTTCAGCAGAATGTTCCCGCCGAGGGAGATCCCGGCGCAGAGAAGAGGCCTCCGTGGGTTTTCCTGAATAAGCCGGCTGATGATCCATCTCAAATCGGAGGTTTCTCCGCCGTGGTAAGAGCGGCGCAGGCGATTCGGCTCTCCGCTGCAGGAGCGGAAATTCACCCCCAGGCCGCGCCATCCCTTCCGGTAGGCCGCCGCCAAAAGACCCATCACCGGTTTCGATTGGGAGGACCCCTCCAGACCGGGAAGGACGATCAGGATGGGAGCCATCGGGGGCCCCGGAGTCCAGTCGACGTCGACGAAATCCCCGTCCGGCGTCTCCCATCGTTCCCGCCGAAGGAGGACCCGTGGAGCAGGACGCAGGATCGATCCCCAGATCGTCTGGGCATGCGGCCCCCGGCACCACCCGCTCGGGCGGAAGGGGGGCTGGCGATTCGCGAGTCTCAATCCTCCTCATATTTCTCTTTTAAGGAGTTCACCACTCCGGCATCCGCCAAGGTACTGGTGTCTCCGAGCGCCCGGCCCTCGGCGATGTCCCTCAGAAGCCGCCGCATGATCTTTCCGGATCGGGTCTTGGGCAGATCCGCCGTGAACAGGATCTCATCCGGCCGGGCGATCGAGCCGATCTTCTTGACGACGTGCTCCTTGAGCTGCTGATTCAGTTCCGGCGTCGCCTTGGCACGACCCTTGAGGGTCACGAAGGCGACGACCGCGTTTTCCTTGATCTCGTGAGATTTACCGATCACCGCGGCCTCGGCGACGGCGGGGTGGTCGACGAGGGCCGATTCAATCTCCATCGTGGAGAGGCGGTGGCCGCTGACCTTGAGCACATCGTCGACACGGCCCAAGAGCCAGAAGAATCCGTCCTTGTCCCGTTTGCAGCCGTCTCCGGTGAAATACAGATTCGGAAAGCGGGACCAGTAGATTTCCCGGTAACGCTCCGGGTCCCCGTAGATGCCCCGGAGCATCCCCGGCCAGGGAGATTTGATGACCAGATATCCGGAGTCGGCCGATTCCCCCTGATCGTTCACCACATCCGCCTCGATCCCCGGAAAGGGCCTCGTCGCCGATCCCGGCTTCGTGGCGGTGATCCCGGGCAGAGGGGAGATCAGGATATGCCCCGTCTCGGTCTGCCACCAGGTGTCGACGATCGGGCAGCGCCCGCCGCCGATTGTCTGGTGATACCAGATCCAGGCCTCCGGATTGATCGGCTCCCCGACCGAACCGAGCAGACGTAAAGAGGAGAGATCGTGCCGGCCCGGGAAATCATCACCCCATTTCATGAAGGAGCGGATCGCCGTCGGAGCAGTGTAAAAAACGCTCACCCGGTATTTCTCAACGATCGCCCAGAACCGGCCGTTGTCCGGGTGATTCGGCGCTCCTTCGTACATCAGCACCGTCGCCCCGTTTAACAGCGGTCCGTACACGACGTACGAATGGCCCGTCACCCACCCGATGTCGGCGGAGCACCAGTAAACGTCCTCCTCCTTCAGGTCGAAGATCCAGTGGGTCGAGGCGTAGCAGCCGACCATGTACCCGCCGGTGGTGTGGATGATCCCTTTGGGCTTGCCGGTGGTGCCGCTGGTGTAGAGAAGGTACAGCATCTGCTCCGAATCAAGCGGCTCCGCCTCGCAGGAGTCCGACTGGTTCCCAACCAGCTCCTCCCACCCAAGGTCCCGCCCCTTCTTCATCGGCACGGCGGAGCCAGAGCGCTTAAAGACAACCACCCTTTCGACCGATGGAGTCCCGGTAAGGGCTTCATCAACGAATTGTTTCAGAGGAAGGACCGCGCCCCGGCGCCAGCCGCCGTCGGCGGTCACGACGATTTTCGACTTCGAATCATTGATCCGGTCCCGCAGGGCCTCCGCGCTGAACCCGCCGAAGACAACGCTGTGGACGGCCCCAATCCGGGCGCAGGAGAGCATCGCGACACACAACTCCGGCACCATCGGCATGTAGAGGGTGACCCGGTCCCCCTTCTGAACTCCCAGCAATTTCAGGCCGTTGGCGAAACGGCAGACTTCCCGATGAAGCTCGACATAGGTGAGCCGCCGCTCATCTCCCGGTTCCCCTTCCCAAAGGATCGCCGTTTTATCCCGGCGGGGCCCGGCCAGATGGCGGTCCAGGCAGTTAAAGGAGATGTTCGTCGTTCCCCCGACGAACCATTTGGCGTAAGGGAGGTCCCACTCCAGGACCCGGTCCCATTTCTTGAACCAGTGGAGTTGTCCTGCGAGATCGGCCCAGAATTTTAACCGGTCTTTCGCCGCAGAATCATAGACGGAAGGGTCGCTGACGTTGGCTCGGCGGCGGAACGATTCCGCCGGAGGAAAAACCCGGTCTTCCTTTAGGAGGGCTTCAAGCGCTTTTTTAACCATGGTAAGACAATTTTATCATGGAGTTTCTGATCTCAAAGACAAGACCGGACAATACACTCCCTTAAATTCCCGCCGCCACCATTGACCGGTGGCGCGTCGGCCGGAGAGATCGGTGAAGCGGTAATCGTACAGTACCGCCCGAATGTACCGGGGCGGTTTCTCCGGAAAAGGGTTGGTCTTCAGCAGGGCCAGCACCTGGGGTGATCCCTCCAGCAGGCGGACGCAGAAGCTTAAGAACCAGGGATTATCCTGGACCCGGCTTAAAGCGGCAAACCAGAGCTGCCAGTCCAGCCGGGGTTGGTAGGGAGCGACAAAGGCCGGCTTCCTTTTTAATTCGCCGGGCTTGTATTTGAATTCGTACGGCAGCCAGGTGATGCCGTCGCGGCTTCCCTCGACAATGATTTCCGGGCGGGAGGTGGTCATCACAGCGAACAGCCCGTAACTGTTCACGCTGCGATAGGGGGCCAGAAGATTCGATAACCCGGAGACGGCGGCCGGCCACTCAATGTCCCGGCGCAAGAGGCCGAACAGATGGAAAGAGCTCACCAGGAAGATGACCGCAGCCGCTGGAGGGATGATCCAACCGGGCCATCGCCGTTTCTTTACTGCCGCCCTCTCTTGGAACCATCGGGGCCATGATACAAATGGTGCGGCCTCCTCTAGCCGCAGCCAGGCCGCATCCTCGATGAACAGGAGGCACAGGGCGATGGTGAGCCAGTTGAAGAAGCAGTAGTTGCCCGTGAGCAGGATCAGCCCCTGCAGGGCGGCGATCGCGGCAAGCCCGATCCGGCGCAGCCGCCGGCCTCCAAGGATCAGCCACGGCGCTCCCAGCTCGACGGCGAACATCACCCCGCAGGAGAATTTCTGAAACCAGACCGGCAGTTGATGCGCGGTCCAGCCGATCCATGTGGGAAGCGGCTGGGTCTGGTAATGGAATGTCAAGGCGGTCAAGTTCGCCCAGGTCGGGTCCCCGCTGGCCAGTTTCACGACGCCGGAGGAAAAGATCAGCCGGAACAGGAGCCACCGAAGGAGCCATAAGACAATCCTCGATGGAGCGAGGGCGAAGAAGATGGAAAGCAGCCCCGTCTCAAGGAGCAGGGCATCCCATTGAAAGTTTAAGAATTCCTGAGCGACCGAGGACAGAGACAAGTAGAGGGCCCACAGGAAGATCAGACTGGCCGCAGGGGCGATCCTGGCGATAAGAAGCAGGGAGAAGAAAACGCCGCCGGCGCAGACCAGGCGCAGAGCCAGGCTGCCGGCGTTCAACCAGAAAACGGTCGGAACCAGCCAGTACCGCTCCGGTCCCATCTGCCGGCGAAGGAGCTCCAGAAAATCATGGACCGGCGCGATCCCATGCGGCCCAAGCAGTCCCTCCACCTGCACCCAGAGGGAGGCGAAGGCGATCAGATAAATCAGGCCCATCGCCCTGAGGAATATCCAACGGCTCACAGAATAGGTTTCCGGCGGGGTCGGGCATCGCGGCGGGGAAAGCCGAGCCCGGTGCCGGGCGATGATCCGGTAGCCCCACTCCGCGATCGGTGCCGCCGCCGGGAGCTCCTTGTAAAGCCGGAGCAGCCACCTCTTTTCAGGGACGTGGGCCAGCGTGCGGACAATCGCCTCGGCCCCAGAAAAGAGTTGGCCGTCGGTATCGATCAACTTGACCGAGGCCTGGAACTGCTCCTCGGGAATCTCAGGGAACTGGGCCGCCGTCTCCTGATAGGGGGCGTACTCGATCTGATCCTTCGTCAGCGCCTGCCAACGGGCAATCCAGCGGCGGCAGAAACCGCAGTCCCCATCGTAAATGAACAGCGGCTTCTCCCTGGGTTTAAGCTGCATGAGGCCTCATGAGGCCTATTGTATAATGAGGCCATGACCCTCTTCCAAAAGAACCTGTCGGCCTGGTACCAAAAAAACGCCCGGAAGGATCTCCCCTGGAGGAAAACCCGCGACCCCTACCGAATCTGGGTCTCGGAAACAATGCTCCAGCAAACCCAGGTCTCGACGGTGATCCCTTACTATCAGAAATTCCTAAAGAAGTTTCCCAGTGTGGAGACACTGGCGAAAGCTCCCTTGACGGCGGTGCTGGATTCCTGGTCGGGCCTTGGATATTACTTCCGGGCCAAGAATCTCCATTCGGCGGCGCAGGAAATAGTTTCCCGGCACAACGGCCGGCTGCCCCGAGAGACGAGTGAGCTTCTTAAACTCCCCGGCATTGGGCGGTACACTGCCGGGGCGGTCGCCTCCATCGCGTACGACCGCCCGGCTCCGATCTTAGACGGCAATGTGATCCGGGTTCTCTGCCGGTATTTCGGCATCCGGCAGGATCCGCGGGAGGCCCCGACTCAGAAGAAACTGTGGGAACTTTCCCAGCGGCTTGTCCCGTCGGAGAATCCGGGCGATTTCAATCAGGCGATGATGGAGCTGGGAGCTTTGGTCTGCACACCCCGCGCCCCCGCCTGCCCGGCCTGCCCCATCCGTTCCGGATGCCGGGCGAGGAAATTGGGGCTTCAAGAAAAAATCCCCCCTCCCCGCCTGACTCCGGAGAGAAAGAGGATCCGGTATCTGTGCGGAATTCTCGAGGACAACGAAGCCGTTCTCCTTGCCCGCCGGCCGATGTCGGGCCTACTCCCGGGCTTGTGGGAATTCCCCGGCGGGGAGAGAAAACCGAAGGAAACGGAGTCCGAAAGTCTCACACGGAATTTCCGGGAACGGCTGGGAATCGATGTGATACCGGGAGAATTTAAGGCGCGAATCCGGCAGACCCTTTCTCATCGGGAATTGGAGATCCGGGCCTTCGCGTGCCGACGCAGGAGCGGAGGGATCCGCCCCCGTTGGTATACAGAGAGTCGATGGATTCCCAAGGATAAACTGGACCAAGTCGCATTCACTGCTGGAATGTCCAAATTAGCCGTGGGAATGACAACTCTTCTTCTGGCCGGATGCGCCACCGTCGCTCCGATCGACCAAGGGGAGGTGAAATCGGCCCAGGAATTTTACCAGGTCAAATCCCTGCGGCACGTTTATGATCAGACGCTCCGGGTCCGGATCGTCGGCGAGCAGATCGTGGCGGCTCTCCCTCCCCAGGAAATCCAGCCGGGCAACCCTCAGCCAAACATCGGAGTCCTTCTGGATGATCTGACGCTGACCTCCGGCCGGGTCTTCGGCGTCTCCGGGATTGAATCCGATCACAAATCCAAAAGGGGCTGTCTGGTTGTCGGGGTCATCCCCAACGGTCCGTCATCCAAAGCCGGATTGAAACCCGGGGATCTCCTGCTTCGGGTCGGAGAGAAAGAAACTCCTTCGGTCAACCAGGCGGTCAACGCCTTTCGCCGGCTCAAACCGGCTGGCCGGTTCAAACCCAACGATTCCGTCTCCCTTCTCCTGGAACGGGAAGGGGTCCGCTTTGAGCGGACTCTTACCGTCGAATCCAAACGGTATCCGGTCCATTTTCAAGTAGAGGACGACCCCCAGGTGAACGCCTACGCGGGCCCCGGGCAGATCGTGGTAACCACCGGCCTGCTTCGCTTCATTGTTTCCGATGATGAGCTGGCCGTCGTGATGGCGCATGAGCTGGCCCACTTGACCAAAGGGCACATCGCCAAAGGGATGGGGACCGGTATTGTCTCAGGGCTTCTTGGGAACATCATCGGAGGAGCCATCGACATTGTCCTGCCCGGAGTTGGCGGAACAATCGGCCAAGCCGCATCGGCCGGGGTTCAAGCTCCCTTCTCGCAGGATTTCGAACGGGAGGCGGACTACGTCGGCTTGAAATACGCCTACCGGGCCGGCTACCGGATCGAAGCGGGTGTCGATTTCTGGGACCGGTTCGCGACCGAGCTTCCCCAGTCGATCTCCCACTCCTTCTTCAACACCCACCCGACCTCCCCCGAACGGCTCCTCCGGATGAAGAAAGCGATCCAGGAAATCAGATCCCAGCCGAAGTAGTTTCTCCCTGGTATTTCTTGCGCTCGAGGCGGGAGAAGAGACTGTAGGCGCAGGGGACAACAAAGAGGGTGAGAAGGGTTGAGAGGGTCATCCCGCCGATCACGGTCATCGCCATCGGAATGCGGGTTTCGGCGCCGGGGCCCAACGCCATGGCGGGCGGGACGGCAGCGGCAATGGTCGAGATGGAGGTCATCAGGATAGGACGCAGCCGGATCGGGCAGGCCTCCAGAAGGGCTTCCTTGACTCCCTTGCCCTGCCGGCGCAATTGATTCGTAAAGTCCACGAGCAGAATCGAGTTCTTCTTCACGATCCCCATCAAAAGAATCAGCCCGATGTAGCTGTAGATATTCAGGGATTGGTTCGCCAGCCACAGGGCGATGAAAGCGCCGGTGACGCTGAACGGCAAGGCCAGCAGGACGGTGACTGGATGAAGATAGCTGTTGTACTGGGAACCCAGCACCATGTAGGCCACGGCGATCCCGAGCCACAGGGCGAACAGGAGGGACTGGAACGATTCCTTGAAGGTCTGCGAGGATCCTCCGAAGACGACATGGTAGCCCTCCGGCAAAACCCCTTTGGCGATCCGCTCCGCTTCCTCCAGGGCGATCGCCTGTGATTTGCCGGGCGCGACGTTGGCGAAGATACTGATGGCCCGCTCCCGCCCCTTGCGGGTGATGGACAGGTACGAGGGCTTCTCGCTGATGGTCACCAGATCCTTGAGCTGGACCATTTCCCCCCGGTTGTTCCAAACCCAGAGCTTCTCGATATCCTGCGATTGGGTGCGCTGAGCCGGGATGAGGCGCACTCGCACGTCGTAGCGCCGGCCGCCGCGGGTGTACTTGGCCACCCGCTCCCCGCCGATCATTGCGTTCACGGTGTGGGCGATCGTCTCGACGCTCACCGCCCGGTCGGCGGCGGCCTTCCGGTTCGGGATCACCCGCACCTCCCGCACCCCCTCCAGGTAATCGGTGTCGACGTCCACGAGGAGCGGGCTTTTCTCCATCTGTTCCTGGATCTTCTTGGAGGTGGCGGCGAGCTGTTCCCAGTCCGTGCCCTGGATCGTCATCTCGATCGGGAAACCCCGCTGGGCGGAGAGGCCGCTTAAGGAAAGATCCTGGATTCTCGCCCGGATGTCCGGAATCTTGTTCAGTTCCTTTCGGAAAAGGTTCATCAGCTCCAGTTGGGTAAGGGGTTTTTTGTTGGGCGGGACCAGGGGCCGTTCCCGCGGCGGTTTTAAGGTCATGAAGAGCATGCCGGTGTTCACCTCTCCGCCGCCGAACCCGCCGATGGCGCCGAAGTAGCGCCGGATCTCCGGGCGGCTCATCGCGAAGGCCTCGGCCTGTTTGAACCGCTCGTCGGTAAATTCAATGGAAGAGCCGACGGGCGCCTGCAGGCGGCAGAGGAACATGCTCTGGTCCTGCGGGGGGACGAATTCCCGGCGCAGACGGGGAGTCACCCCGAAGATCGAGCCGAAGAATAAAATCAAGGAGACTAAAACAACCAGCCGCCGGTGGTTGAGGCACCAGCCCAAAGCCGCGCGATAGGCGCGGGAGAGACCGTGGAACCCGGCATCCACTGCGCGGCCCATGGGGCCGAGGCGCTCTCCCACCTGCAGGAACTGGGCGCAACGCATGGGAGCAAGCGTGAGGGCCTCGAGCAACGAGAGGGCCACGGCGATGGAGATGGTCACGCCGAACTCGAAGAAGAACTTGCCGATGATCCCCTGCATGAAGGCGACGGGGAGGAAGATGGCGATGATGGCCAGTGTGGCCGCGAAGGCGGCGAAGGTGATCTGCCTGGCCCCCACTCGAGCCGCTTCCACCCGGTCCAATCCGTTTTCCTGGTATCGGACGATGTTCTCCAACACCATGATGGCGTCGTCCACCACGATCCCGATGGCCAGGGACAGCCCGAGCAGGGTGAAGGTGTTCAGGGTGAAATGGAAGAAGAACATGGCGATAAAGGTGCCGATGATGGAAGTGGGGATGGCCATGAGGATGTTCAAGGTGGCGCTCCAGGACCCCAGGAAAAGCCAGCAGACGATCGAGGTGAGGATCGCCGAGAGGATCAGGGTGAAGGTGAGTTCCCGGATGGAATCTTCGACGAAGCGGGTCCGGTCGAAATTGACGCCGATCTCGATCCCCTTGGGAAGCTGTTTCTTAACCTCCTCCATTTTTTTGAGGACGTTGTGGGCCACGGTCACTTCGTTCGCGCCCCGCTGTTTCTTGATCCCGATTCCCACCGAGGTTTTACCTCCGATCCGGGCGATCCGGCGGATGTCGGCCAGACCGTCCTCAACGGAGGCGACATCCTTCAAGTAGATCGGCTTGTAGACCGGCTGGCCTCCGCGGCGGGCGATGATGATGTTGCCGAACTCCTCAACGCTGGCGGCCTCCCCCATCGCCCGGACGTTGAACTCCTCCTTGCCCGTTTCGATCCGGCCGGCCGGCATCTCCGCGTGCTCCTTCTGGATGGCGCCGATGACGTCGTCCACGGTCAGCTGGAGGGCCTCCAGCTTCTCGGCATCCAGCCAGACCCGCAGGTTCGGCTCGACGAACCCGCCGAGCATCACCTCTCCCACGCCGCTGATGGTTTGGAACTTGTCCCGGAGATGGTTCTGGACGTACTCGATCAGTTCCTTCTTCGGGATGTCGCCGGAGACCCCCAGCCACAGGATCGGGTTGTCCTGAGGATTGACCTTACTGACGATGGGCGGGTCGATGTCGTTGGGCAGGCGCCGCTGGGCCTGGGCAATCTTGGTCTGCACTTCCTGGACGGCGACGTCGATGTCACGGTTCAGGTCGAACTCGATGGTGACGCTGGCCGATCCCTGCCGCGAGGTGGAGGAGATGTCCCGAATCCCCTGCACCGACATGATGGCGTCTTCCACAATGTCCACCACGTCGGACTCGATCACCTCCGGGGCGGCCCCTTCCCAGGTGAGCTGGACGTTGATGACCGGGAACTCCACGTCCGGCATCTGGCTCACCCCCATCTGGTTGAAGCCGATAATCCCGAACAGGATCAGCCCCGCCATCAGCATCCAGGCGAAGACAGGATTCTTAATCGACAGGTCGGAAAGGGTCATGGAACTTCTCCGGCGGCGACCCGCAGGCGCCAAACCAGCCGGCGGGATTCGAACTTGGCGTGGATCATGTCCCGGTGGGCATCCTGAAATTCCCGAATCGCCTGCAGCACCTCCAGGTTATTCACGAGGTTCGGTCGGTATTCCTCGACCTGGAACCGGTAACTCTCCTCACTCGCCTCCAAGGCCCTGCCCAGAGCGGCGTTTCGAATCAAAGCAGCTTCAACCTGGGCGTAGGCGTCCCGGATCTCATGCAGGGCCGTGCGCCGCTCCTGGCTGAACTGAAGTTTCGCCTGAGCGGCCTGGGAGGCGGCTTGCCGAACAGCCCCTCGGGTCTGCCCTCCCTCAAACAAAGGAACGTCCACTTTGAGCGCTGCGTCCCAAGTCACATCCTTGGCATTACCTACCCGTTCCACATAATAGTTCCCTTCCAATCCCACGGTCGGCCAGTACTTCCCCTGTTCGACCCGCACCTGTTGTTTCGCGACCTCCATGGCCTCCTCGGCGGCCCGCACGTCGGGACGTGAACCGGCCTTGGCCAGGTAACTCTCCCGATCCCCGACGGCGGGAGTGGACGGTTCCGTGTCGAGGATCTCCCCGATCGGTTCCCGCCCGCTGAGAAATTCCAGGAGTTGGGCCGCCGCCGTCTCCCGGCTTCGGACCAGTTCCATCTCCGCCTCGACCCGGTACACCTGCGTCTGAGCGCTCAACCTCTCACTGGGACGGGAACGGCCCAGATCCTCCCTCTGCCTTAACTCATTGATCCGGTCCAGCAGGACTTCCCGGGTCGTCTCAAGCGTCCGAAGATCTTCACTCTGCTCCAAGAGGAGGGTGAACGCGTCGGCCACGTCGAGAAGGAGAAGTTGTTCGGCCCGGATCCTTTCCTGGACCCGCTGACGTTTCTCCGCCTTGGTGCCGGCCATCGCGGCGAATTCCTTGAAGCCGGAGAAGAGGGGTTGGCTCATCACAAATTTCCGCTCCGGCACCGTCTTCAGGGTAAAGGCGGAACTGCCGCTGCCGTCCTGCCGCTTGTCGGAGGAAGAGAAGGAGACCCGAGGGAGAACCCCGCTTAAGGACTGGGTGAAGCGGGCCTCCGCCTGCGCGATCAGCTCCTGATGGATGGCGATCGTCTCGCTTGTTTTAAGGGCCAGCGCGTAGCAGTCGCTCAGGGTCAGCGGCTTCCCCTGCGGGGGGGGTTGTCTCTTCGGCTCTTCCCCGAAAGACGGCGCAGAGATGGTAAGAATGATGAAAAATGTCATCTCGAGGAGCGAAGCGACGAGAGATCTCGCTTTCAAAAACAGGATTTCTCGGCCTGGCGGCCTCGAAATGACAGGGTTACGCATTTGGTTGGAGCTGTTGGCGGAGTTTGGTGATGACCCCGAAGAAGGCCTCCAGTTCCTTCGGGCTCAGAGACTTCAGGACATCCTCCCACCGATCCCGGATCACCCCCTGGAACTGCCGAATGAAATCCTTCCCCTTCGGCGTCAGCTCCACGAACACCTGCCGGCGGTCTTCCGAACAAGGGGCCCGATGAACGAACCGGTCCCGGACCAGCCGGTCGATGATTCCGGTGGCGGTCGGCATCCGGACCCGCAGGTTCCGGGCCAGCGTTCCCATCGAACAGCGCTGGTAGGAATGGACCGCCAAGAGGACCAGAAACTGCGTCTGGGTCACGCCCCGCCGGACAAAGAAATCCAACGAGACGCCCCGGATGATGTTGGGCATCAGGTGGGAAACGGCGACGCTGACCTCTTTTCGGCTGACTGGCGGCATCGGTTTATTTATTCACCTAAACTAAATATTAGCATATACGAAATAAATAGTCAAAAAAAATTATCCGCGGGGAGCTTAGGAAAGGCCCCGGCCGGTGAGCACGGCCAGGGCCTGAAGGTACTTGGCGGATGTCTTTCGGACAATCTCCTCGGGCAGGGCCGGAGCCGGCGGGGTCTTGTCCCAGGATAAGCCCTCCAGGTAATCCCGGACAAACTGCTTATCAAAGCTGACCGGCGACCGCCCCGGCGCATACTCCTCCACCGGCCAAAACCGGGAGGAGTCGGGCGTCAACAGCTCGTCGATCAGCATCGGCTCTCCATTGAACCGGCCGAATTCAAATTTGGTGTCGGCGATGATGATCCCTTTCGAGCGGGCGTAATCGCGCGCCCTGCTGTAAACGGCCAGGCTGGTTTCCCGGAGTGCCGTCGTTAAATCGGCGCCGACCCGCTTGGCCATCTCCACTTCGGAGATATTGATATCGTGCCCCGATTCCTCTTTGGTCGCCGGGGTAAAGATCGGCTCCGGCAGCTCCTGGGCTTCCTTCAAACCTGCCGGCAGGAGCACGCCGCAGACCGATTGGGACTTCTGGTATTCCTTCCACCCGGAACCGGCTAAGTAGCCCCGGACCACGCACTCGATCGGGACCACCTCGGTCTTTCGCGCCAGCATCGAGCGGCCGGCCAGGACCGCCCGGTGGGTTTTAAGGACCGGATGCATCTGCGTGATCCGGTCGGTGTCGGCTGAGACCAAATGGGTGGGGGTCAGATCGGTCATCTTCTCGAACCAGAAGGCGGAAATCTGCGTCAGCACGGCTCCCTTGGAGGGGATGCCGGTCGGGATCACCACGTCGAAGGCGGAGATCCGGTCGGTGGCCACAATCAGCAGTTGATCCCCAAGATCGTAGACGTCCCGGACCTTCCCCCGCTTGAAAAGCTTGGCTCCCGCCAGCTCCGTTTCCAGAACAACTCCAGAGGCCGTCATCTCCTCACGATTCCCGCTGCGCCCGCATGCGCAGTTTTGCATCGGAGATCCGCTTGCGGATCCGCAGAGCCATCGGGGTCACTTCGAGCAGTTCATCCGGCCCGATGTATTCCAGCGCAAGTTCGAGGGTGAGTTCCCTTGGGGTAACCAGCAGAACGGTGGTCTCAGCGGTGGAGGAACGAACATTGGTCAATTTTTTCTGTTTACAGATGTTAATTCCCATGTCCTGGTCCCGCGCGGCCTGCCCCACCACCATCCCCTCGTAGACCGGGACCTGCGGCCCGATGAACAGCTCTCCCCTCTCCTGGGCATTGGTGATCGCGAAGGAACTGCTCACCCCCGGCTCGGTGGCCACGAGAGAACCGTGCGCCCCCTGCGGCGGCAGGTCCACCACCGCCGGCCGGTAATCTTCGAACATGTGATGGACGGAGGCGGTCCCCCGAGTCTTCTTTAAAAGGACGCTCTTTAAACCCAGAATCCCCCGCGTGGTGATCAAATACTCGAAGTGGATCTCCCCCATCGGCGGTTGGGACAGGTCTTTCATTTCTCCCCGCCGCTTGCCCAGTTCCTCAATCACCGTTCCCCGGTACTCCGCCGACACATCAATGGTGAGGAATTCGTACGGCTCCCATCTCTGCCCGTTCACCTCTTTGGTGACCACCTCCGGCTGTGAAACCTCCATCTCGTATCCTTCCCGCCGCATCGTCTCGATCAGGATCGCCAGATGCAGTTCTCCCCGCCCGGAGACGAGAAAGGTGTCCGGGCTCTCGGTCTCCGTCACGCGCAGAGCGACGTTGATCTCCAACTCTTTGTAAAGCCGCTCCCGCAGGGCCCGGGAGGTGACGTACTTTCCCTCCTTCCCCGCGAAGGGGCTCTTGTTCACGGAGAAGGCCATCCGAAGCGTCGGCTCCTCGACAACCATCGGAGGCAGCGGTTTTGGGTTCTGGGGATCGGTGAGGGTATCGCCGATCCCGACCTCATCAAAGCCGGCGACGGCGACGATCTCCCCGGAGTCGGCCGCTTCAATCTCCACCCGTTCCAGCCCCTGATAGGCAAAAATCCCGGCGGCCGTCCCGGTCTGCCGGCTTCCGCCGGCGGCGCACCGCATCACCGGCTGATTCTTTCGGATCGTTCCGGCGTGGATCTTGCCGATCCCCATCTTGCCCCGGAAGGAATCGTAGGCGAGGGCCAGCACCAGGATCTGAAGCGGCTCGTCAGGCAACACGTTCGGAGCTGGAATCCTTTCGAGGATCGTTTCAAACAGGGGGGCGACGTCGGCGCCGGGCTTCTCCAAGTGCAGGGTTGCCGTCCCTAAAGTGGCGCAGGTGTAAACCACCGGAAAATCCAGCTGCGCCGAGGAGGCGTTTAATTCCACGAACAGATCGAACGTCCGGTTCATCACCTCGTCGACCTGGGCGTCGGAGCGGTCGATCTTATTGATCACGACGATCACCGGCAGACCCAGGCCGATCGCCTTGCGAAGGACGAACTTGGTCTGCGGCATCGGGCCTTCCTTGGCGTCCACCAGAAGCAGGGCCCCGTCAACCATCCGGAGGGTCCGCTCCACCTCCCCCCCGAAATCGGCATGGCCGGGGGTATCCACCAGGTTGATCTTGGTTCCCCGGTAAAGCATGCTCGCGTTCTTGGCCCGGATCGTGATTCCCTTCTCCCGTTCCAGATCCATCGAATCCATGATCAGCGCCCCTTCGCCCACCGAGCCGCGGACCGCCTTGGTGTAACGGAGCATCGCATCGACCAGGGTGGTCTTGCCGTGGTCCACATGGGCGATGATGGCGATGTTCCGCAGGCGGGGGGTCAGGGTCAAGGAATGCGCCCTCCGGCCGTCCGCTGGACGGCCTTCGGGGCCAGCCTCACCAACTCGGCTGGCTTCACAAGCCGGGCTCCTTACTTGTCGCCCGGTGAATTGCCTCCCGCCGTGCTGTCGCTCGGGCCGACGCCCTCGCTCTCCCTCGCTCCGCTCGGCGCACGGCTCCCCTGAACCGCCAAAGAGGAAAATAACTGTGGCGGTTCAGCATCGGACGACTCGAAGCGGGTAAGGGGCGCTCCGGATGGACAACGTCTCTCCCTGTTTGAAAGGAAATGTCACGTGCTCCCCATCGATGCAGATCAACCCATCCTGCATCAGGGAACCGATCCGGACGGAGCGCCCCGGCGGAATGATCCCGCCGGTCAGCCGATACCGGAACCCGGGTCCCCGGTAAAGTTCCCGCGGTTTGTACTGGAGCGCCTTGGACTCCCGGGGGATCTTGCGCCCGCCGGCGGATCGGAGCGCTCCGGTGGATCCGGCCGCGGTGGCGATCCATAACCCGGAACCCCACTGTTCTTCCCTAACCCGGCCGACCCGAAGCCAATACCGGCTCATGGCGGCCGGTTTCCGATGGGTGACGAGAAGATCGTTGAGGACCAAAACCTTTAAAGGACGCCCGCCCATCCTAAGCTGAACCCGATTCAGCCGCTGGATTCCTGCCCTATTCTTAAGCAGCCGATCCAGCGCCTGGGCAAAGTTGGATCCGTTCGCCGTGCAGAAAGAGCCGGCGGACCGGGCCGGGTCGGAATTGACTCCCAAGATCCATTGGGTCCGGACTTGGCGGGCCGCCTCCAGAAAAGTTCCATCTCCGCCGACGGAGATCACCCCGTCGTAAGGGGCGCGATCGGTGAATCGAGCCCGGTAAACAGCCCTGAACCGGATCCCCTTCACGCGCAGCAGGCGCCGCACCTTCTCCAGCGTCCGCCGATGCGCTGAAGCGCCTGGTATCGCTTCCACCAGCGATAGCCGGTGCGCGGACCGGGCCGGCCTCCGGGCTGATCTTTTACACATGAGCAACACGAGCAAGCTGAGAACCTCCTTCTGAAACTGCTATGACCCCGCCCCTCCGGAGTCATGAAGCGGCCGTGGCCGCTTCACTGTGCCGAAGGCACAGATGCCCTCGGCTGTCTCCCCCTTGAATCTTAAAAAACCCACCCCTTCTGCCGAGAGCATACTCCGGAGGGGCGGGGTGATACAATAAAAATGTGATCCCCGATTCGATCCGTTTCGCCTCGTCGATCACCGACGAAAAAAATCCGGCCGCCGCCGCGGAATCGGTCCTTAAGGCCGTCGCCGGCCAGCTCGGCGGAGCTCCCGCCCACGCCGCATTCCTGTTCGTCTCGGCCTCCTACAAAACCGACTGGGAACCGATCCTCCGAAAGATCCGTCAGGAACTGGGAAATCCTCTTCTGCTCGGCTGCACCGGCGGCGGGATCCTCGGCGGGGACCAGGAGCTGGAATTTACTCCCGCCCTGTCACTCGCCGCGGCCCACCTGCCCCGGGTGGAACTGTATCCGTTCACCGTTTCGCCGGAAGATCTGGAGGAACCCCGCGGCCCCGGCTTCTGGATCGAGAAACTGGGCTGCTTGCCCGCCGAGGAACCGGCCGGAATCCTTCTGCCCGATCCATTCTCCTGCGACTCCCTCTCTCTGTTGGGAGGTCTGAATCAAAGCTATCCAAAGATGCCGCTCGTCGGCGGCCTCGCCAGCGGGGGAGACTCCCCCGGCAGCACCGCTCTGTTCCTGAACGACCAGGTCATCACCGAAGGAGCGGTGGGAACCCTTCTAACCGGGGATATCCAGCTTCAAACGATCGTCTCCCAGGGCTGCCGGCCCATCGGCCGCCCCGCCATCGTCACCAAGGCCCAGGACAACGCGATCCTGGAATTGGCCGGTCTCCCCACGACGAAAGTTCTGCAGAAACTTTTCGCCAGTCTCCCCGCCCCCGATCAGGCCCTCGCCCGCCGGGCCCTGTTCCTGGGGGTCGTCATGAACGAACAAAAAGAGACCTTCCGCCGGGGAGATTTCCTGATCCGCAACCTGGTCGGGCTTGACCCGGCATCGGGCGCCCTGTTCATCGGCGACCGGATCCAAGTCGGGCAGACGGTGCAGTTCCAATTGCGGGATGGAGATACCGCCCGCGAGGATCTGCGCCGCCTGCTTGAGGAACATTCGAAATCGCTGAAAAGACCCCCCGCCGGGGGGCTCTTGTTCAGCTGTTTAGGACGGGGGCGGGATCTTTACGGAGAGCCGCACCACGACATCCGGACGATCCAATCCTGCCTCGGGGAAACGGCTCCTTCCGGCGGGCCGGTTCAAACCGGCAAGCCGGTCCCAATCGCCGGCTTCTTCTGCAACGGAGAGATCGGGCCGATCGGAGGCCGCCTGTTCCTCCATGGATTCACCTCTTCCCTCGGCCTCTTTCTTCCCCGCACTTAAACACCTTTCTTCATGATCTTCCCCTCCCAGAGATCGGAAAGAAAATCTCTCCAGGGAAGGATCCGGATCTTATCCGTCACCCGGGCGGCCTTCTCGTTGCAGACCACCAAAGCCTTGGCGGGTCGATGTTCTTCTACAAACGCCTTCAAGGGCCTTAAATCGCTCGAGTTCACTCGGGAGGTTCCCTTGACCTCCAATGCCACTTCCCCGGCTCCAAGGATGAAATCCACCTCCAATCCCGATTTCGTCCTCCAGAAGTGGATGGAGAAATCCGACTCGGTGTAAGAACGGTAGGCGATCAGTTCCATCAGAAGAAAATGTTCAAACGCCTTCCCGAAGGCCTCTCCCCGTTCCTCTTCGAGATGCCGCTGGGTGAGGACGCCGGCAACGCCCACATCAAACAGATAAAATTTGGATGCCTTACCGATCACTTGCCGATGCTGCCTCTTTTTGAAAGGTTCGACCATCGTGCCCAACAGAGTGTCTACCAGAATCTGGTAATATTCCCGCACCGTTTTGGCGTCCACTCCGCAATCCCGTGCGATGTTGGAATAATTGGTAAGCATGCCATGGGAATATCCCATGGCATCGAAGAATCTGGAGAAAGCCGGGATATTACGCGTTAATCCTTCGGCGAAAACCTCCTCTTTGAGGTAATCCTGAACGTACGCCTTCAAAGATTTTCGATGGCCTTCTTGGAGGTAATGGCTTGGAATCAAGCCGTGGTTGAGAGCTCTTAAAAGATCCACCCGCTCGATCTCGGCGCTGACCAGCGGGAACATCTCATAGCGCCAAGCCCTCCCTCCCAGCAGATTGGCGTGGCCTCTTTTCAATTTCCGCGCGCTGGAACCGCATAAGATGAACTGCAGACCTTTATTTTCAATGAGCCAATGGACCTCATCCAAAATTTGAGGAACCTTTTGCACCTCGTCCAAGAGTATGGGCTTCTGAAGCGAGCGGGGTTCTTTGGCCAGAAGCTGTTCTCGAAACAGGGAGGGATTTTTCGAGAGCTCCACGAACAGGTCGGTCTTTAGAAAATCGTAGACAAGACTGTTGGGAAATTTTTCTTTAAGGTACGTGGTTTTCCCGGTCTTGCGGGCCCCCCACAGAAACGCCGACCGGCCCTTGGGCAAACGCAGATTGAGCTTTCTCTGCAATATCTCCATTTTCGGATTAATATCCTAGATAGTATTACTATTATGGAGTATACTCCATTTTAGTACGGCTGTCAAGCCGCCTTCCACTTGATGTTGCAGCCGACGCTCGGCCTCTGATTCGGATCCACCCGTCCGCCGGCCAGCACCGCGTCGAGCGCCAAGCGCAGGTCCCGGCCGGTGACCGGCTTTCCGTTCCCGGGCCGGCTCTCATCCAGTTGTCCCCGGTAGACGAGCTTCCTCTCTTCGTCATACAGAAAGAAGTCCGGCGTGCAGGCGGCCTGGTAGGTCTTGGCCGTTTCCTGCTGCTCGTCGTAGCAGAATGGAAAGGTGAATCCCAATTCCCGGGCCATCTCCTTCAGTTGATCCGGGGCATCGTCCGGATAATTCGAGGCATCGTTGGCGCTGATCGCCACGATCCCAAGATCCTTCGACGCGTAATCCTTGCCTATGCGGGCCAGCTCTGCCTTGACGTGCTGCACGTAAGGGCAGTGCCGGCAGATGAACATCACCAACAACCCCTTCTTACCGGCGAAAGAATCCAACGAGATTTTCTTTCCCGAAACGACGTCCGGCAGAGTAAAGTCCGGCGCCTGAGTTCCCAGCGCCAGCATGGTGGATGGAGTTAACGCCATGGCAATCCTTTCATCGATAACGCAGGACCTGAATCACGACCGCAGAGAAAAGGGTGATGTTCATGACCGCAAAGACCCTGAACACCGGATCCGCCGATAGAAGACCCGACGGGAGCATCGCCACCAAGCAGACCCAGACCCCCAGCGCCCAAGCGAGGCTTAAATCCTTCGAGGATTTCCGCCGGCCGACCTTAACGATCAGCGGAATATTCCACAGCGGCAGAACCACCGCCGCGACAAATCCGATCTTCTCAATCATTGGCATCATTATATCCTATCGAGGCCACGGGTGACGCGGTGATGCCACGCGCATGGGAGGATCCACACCGGGCGGAGGGGCCCAGGCGCGGGGCGAACCGCGGCAGGACCCGTGGCTGTAGTAGAATAATTATTGTGCGTCTCTACGGAAAGCGCCCGGTGATCGAACGGCTAAAGGCCGCCCCGGAAACCATCCGGATGCTTTACCTCCAGCAGGAGACCGATTCCAGTGAGGTGGTGCAGGCCGCGAAAGCGATCAAGCGCCCCTTCGTTTCCCTCTCGAAGCCGGCCTTCGCCAAACTGGCCGGGGAGGAGGTCCATGCTCAAGGGGTGCTGGCCGAGGTGGATCCGTTTCGTTATATCCCTCTGGCCGATCTTTTGAAGCGCCCGGAAACCCAGCGCCCGACCCTTTTCCTGCTCGACCGGGTGACCGACCCCCAAAATCTCGGGAACATCTTAAGAACCCTCGCCTGTTTCGGACGGATGGCGATCGTCCTTCCAAAACATGATTCCGCTGAAATCAATGAAACGGTCCTACGGATCGCCTGCGGCGGTGAGAATTATGTGCCGGTTGCACAGGTGACCAACCTCGTCACCGCTTGCGAACTGGCGAAGGAGGCCGGCACCTGGATCGTCGGCGCCGTTGTGTCCGGGGGGACGCCCCTCCCCCAAGTTTCCTGGCCCCATCCGCTCGGGGTGGTGATCGGCTCGGAGGGGGAAGGGATCCGGCCCGGTTTAAAGAAACATTTGGAGCTAACGGTCACCCTCCCGATGCAGGGGGCTGCTCTTTCCTTTAACGTCGCCACCGCCACCACCCTGATCGCCTACGAAATCGCCGTACGTGTCCCCCCGGTACCCGGTACCAAGGGGACACATACCTCCCGATAAACCTGTTCTATCTCCGAAACCATCCGGTCGACACTGAACATCTCTCGCGCCCGGATCTGGGCGGCGCGCCCCAATCTGGAGGCGGTGGCTCGGTCCCTCAGCAATCGGGCGATCCCCTGGGCCAACGAATCTGGATCCTCAACAGGGACCAGCCATCCGCTCACGTTATGTTCGACAATCTCCGGAACCGCTCCCACCTTTGTCGCCACCACCGGTTTGGCCGCCGCCATCGCCTCCACCAGGGTCAGGCCAAACGCCTCCGGCCAGCGGGACGAAAAAATAAAGACATCCATGAGGGCCAGCGGCAGCCGGACATCCCCGGAAGCCCCCAAAAAACGGACCTGGTCCCGAACCCCAAGGCGTCTGGCCACATCCTCAAGAAATGGCCGCCGCGGTCCATCTCCGACGATCAAGACCTGGATATCCGGGAAGGTCTTCTTTAACAAGTGGGCACTCACTAAAAGGGAGTCAAAACCTTTCACCCGGCCCGCGGCCAGCCGGCCGATTCCTCCAATGACCGGCCGACCTGCCGGGATTTGATGGCTCTCCCGGTACCTCTCCACCGCTGAGGGATCTGGAGCCGAAGCATAATGGGCCGTGTCAATCCCATTGTAGATGCAGCGAATCCGTTCCTCCGGAATCTGAAAATATTCCTGGAGATGTTGGCGGACGGGGCCGCTGATGGCGATCGTCATCCTTCCCGTGCAGGGCCATAATTTCCTGCTTAATCTCCGCTTGTAAATTCCGTGCCAGGTCGTCACATAGGGGATGTTCAACCGGCGGGAGATCCGGGCCGCCACCACTTGGCCGACCCGGGTGTGGGCATGGATCAAATCCACCGGTTCAGACCGGCTGGCCGGCTCAACGCCTAAGCGGGCCGCCAGTTCCCGGATCCCCCAGAAAACCTGCGGACTGAACTCCGCGCTTGTCTTAAAGGGAACCCGCCAATGTTCGATTCCCATCTCCCGCACTTGGAGCTCCAACTCCCCACCCCCCGAGGCGATGACGACCTGATGGCCCCGGGCCAAGAGCTGTTTGGACAGGGCCAGAATGTATCGGGTGATCCCCCCAACGTTCAGGTGAGAGGTGATCTGAAGTATCTTCACCCCACCTACACCCAATCCGTGAGCAGGGTAATCGTCAAAACGATCAGGACGAAACCTGTCAAAATGGCCTGCTTCCACCTGCGCTCCACATAAGCGAAATACACCATTGAGACAGCCACCCGCACATACGGAGTCAACATCAACACCGAAACACCCCAGCGGACCAATACGGAAGGCAACCCTCCCGGCGCCCCGCCCAGGGGGAAAGGCCCGAAAAGAAACTTCGGAATACTTTCCGCCTTGAGGGATTGCTCTAAATCCACCCGGCCTTGTTGAATCCATGAAACGGCGATGGCAACCAAGATCAAGCCCATGCTGATCAACATCCCGTTCTGGAGAATCGAGCTGATCAGATCTTCCATATCGAAGTTGGCGATCCATTTGACCCTGTCGATCTTCCTCACAAAATCCCCCGCATCCCGTGCAGTATGATCTCGATTCCCCAGATAATAAGCACGCTGATCAGGACAAGACGGGCGATCTGATTCCGAAGCTGGACGAGCAGTTTGGATCCGACAAAGGCCCCCAACGGCACCCCCAGAATCACAGGCACCACCCACTGCAAGTTCAAAAGCCCCACCTCCAGGTAGACATTGGCTCCCGCCAAAGCCATGACGCCGATGATCAGGTTGCTCGTCGTCAAAGAAACCTTGGTGGGCAATCCCATGACTTCCTCCAGGATCAAGACCGTCAAGGCGGATCCGCCTATCCCCAACAACCCGGTTGTAAGACCGGTGCCGAACATCAAGGCCCCGGCCAGAAAAGCGTGATTCCCCCGATAGGCGATGGTCCTGCTTTCCGCGTCATCATAGTAGCTGCCCTCCAGTTCCAGCCATCGGGAGAACTTCTCTTGGCCGGTGAGACGCGCCCCTTCTTCGTCCTGCCGCTTCCAAAGCAGCACACTGGACAAAAAGAGAATCCCCCCGCAGAGGAAAAACAGAAGGCGCCTCCCTGACACCAGGTTGATTAAGGCGCCGATGAAGGCCCCTACGACGGCAAATACCTCCAAGAAGGCGCTTGTGTTTAAGCTGGGCATGTGGCGCCGGACGTAGCTGGGGGCCGCACTGCAGGAGACGGCCAGGATAGAGATGGAGCTGACGGCGATGGCCTGCTTGATATCGATGCCGGAGAGGGTCATGACCGGAATGAGCACGACTCCCCCTCCCACTCCGCTCATCGCCCCGATAAAACCGCTGATCACCGAAACGAGGAAGAGCCACTCGAAAGACATCCTTCAATCACCCAACAAGAATTTTATCTTTCAGGAATCGTTCCAGGGCCGCTTGGAAACCGGCCGGCTCCTCCAGATTTACCAAGTGGCCGGCCTTCCGGATCACCTCAAGCTCCGCTCCCGGAATCTTCCGGACAAACGCCCGCGCCTCGGAAACTGGGATAAAGGTATCCTCCTCCCCGGCGATCACCAGGGTAGGACACCGGATGGAAGCCAGCAGATCCGTGGAGTCCCGCCGATGGGCCATCGCCAGGAGCGCATCCGCCACCCCGTCGGGGACATTGGCCAGGATCATCCCGGTGACTTCCTCGACGACGGCCGGATTGGATTCCACGGTTGTTTTGCCAAGCAGTTTCGGAAGGATTGCTTTGACGAACGGTTCCAGTCCCTCGCCCTGGATCTTCTGGGCGGCCTTTAACCTTCCCTGCCGTGCCTCGGGGGCGTCGGCCGCCGCCCGAGTTGAAAACAGACCCAGCCCCCTGACTCGTCCAGGAAACTGGCGGAGAAACTCAAAGGCCACGTATCCTCCCATGGAGAGTCCCGCCACCACCGCCGGTTCCTCCACCTTCAGATGGTCCAAGAGTCCTGCGATCTCCTGCGCCATCTGAGGGATCGACGGCTCTCCCTGCCGGGCGGAGCCGCCGAACCCCGGCAGATCTGGAGCGATCACCCGGGCCATCCGCCTTAAGCCGGCCGGCCGGCTTAAACTCTCGATGGAATCCTTCCACATCCCATGGGAGAGGGGAAAGGCGTGGATCAGCACGACGGGAATCCCTGTGCCTGCCGCCTCATGCGCCAGCATCACGTTTTCATCCTACCACAGTCGAATCATTCTAAATAATTCCAGCCAGCTGACGAAAACGATGAATGGCCTGTCCCGGGTCAAATTGCTTTCCCCAAATGGTCCGGCCATAGGTTCCCAGGAAATTCTCCACCTGCCTGCGGAATTGCGAAACCCCGGTCGATGGCGGACTCGCTCGGAGCGCCCGAGCCCACACCTGCACCAGTCGATTCCCGGAAATTTTTCTGCTCTTAAAAACCGCAATCAGATCTTGGACGTCCGGCTCCAGGTAACGGCTCATTTTTCCGATGGACCAGTAGACAGGATCGAGCAGGCAAATCTTCAGCTTTCCAAAATGGCGGTAAGGAATCGTTCGGCGCCGATAATCCATCAGGGAAATCACCCCCCACCGGTCGATGTCTTCAGCGAAATTCGCCTGAATTCCAGTCAGACGAATCGTCCGCCCCACCGCCTCCTCAATCTTCATCCAGCGCCGCCGGCCCCGCCGCGAAGGCCGGATGGCGAAGTCAATGTCAAGGCTCGAGCGAGAATGCCCCAACAGCGAACCGGCCGCCGCTCCGGTAAGAATGACGACGGAGGGCTCATCCAGTTGGATGGAGAGTACCCGGAAGAAGCGGTTGATCTGGCGCTGATTCATTCGGACAGCTCTCGATCCGCCACCCTCTGGAGAAGACTCTTCAAAACCGCCGGCGGGCATTTTGATTCCAGGAGCAGCCAGGCCCTTTCAACGAACCGTTTTCCATGATGCACCTGCTCAAAACTTCCTTTGGAGTTGGGCAAGCGGTGCCCCACCACCCCTCGAATCAAATCCACAAGGGCGCATTCCTTTTTGGAATGAAGAACTCTCCCCCGGACAACCGCGTCGGCGATCCGTTCAAGCGCTTGCCGAGAAAAGGAGGGTGGCTTTTTCTCTGAAGCGGGAAATGCCCCATCCGCCAGAATGCCCGGCCGGACATTTAAGGCAACGGCGAGCGCCCGGAGGGTTTTAAGGGTGACTTCCCGCTTGCCCCGCTCAATGGCGGAAAGGTTCGGGCGCGGAATCCTCGCTCGGCGGGCCAGCTCTTCTTGAGTCAGCCCCCGCTCCAATCGCCATAGATAAAGCACCTGCCCAAACGGCCCCCGATTAATAGAATGTATCATTTATACTACATTATACTACATCGAGATTCACCCATCAATACGAAAATGAGTTCCTATGAACGAGCGCCGGCGGACTTGGTTTGGAGGGCCTGGCGGATCTTCGGGGATTGCAGGTGGTGGGAGCAGTAGCCGTTCGGGTTTTTTTCCAGATACTTCTGGTGGTACTCCTCCGCCCGATAAAATTCCGTCGCGGGGATGATCTGGGTGACAATCGGGTCCTTGAAAACCTTGGCCTCGTCGAGGATTCGCTTGGACCGCTTCGCGGCCTCTTCCTGCTGACCGTCATAAACGAAGATCACGGACCGATACTGGCTGCCGACATCAGGCCCCTGCCGGTCCGGCGTGGTAGGATCGTGAGTTTCCCAGAAGGTGACGAGCAGATCCTCGTACGACACCCGGGAAGGATCGTAGACCAGCTGGACGGCCTCCGCGTGCCCCGTCTGTCCTGAGCAGACTTGGGGGTAAGTCGCTGCCTTCGTCGTCCCGCCCATGTACCCCACGGAAGTGGAGACCACCCCGTCGAGCTTCGAGAAAATCTTCTCCACCCCCCAGAAACAGCCGGCCCCGAACGCCGCTTTTTGAAGTTTCGGTTCTATCTGTTGCCTCCCCTCACTCTGCAGTGAACCGGTCAACAAAATCAGCAAAGCCGCCGCCGACAAGCCTGTCCTGAGCCGGCCGTTCTCCTTCGACAGGCTCAGGATGAACGGCCGAGTCGAAGGGCTCCGCATGAACGATCCCCTATTCCTTGGAAGGGGCGGCCGCCGGGGAAATGTTGATGATCTTCACCTTAAAGTGCAGCGTCTTGCCCGCTAAGGGATGGTTCATGTCCAGGAGTACGGTCGTTTCCTTCACTTCAGAAACCTTGGCCTGGAGGGGGCGCCCGTTCGGATCCCGGCCGTTTAGAACCATTCCCACTTCCGGAACCGATCCTTGAGGCAGCTGGGTTTTGGGTATTTCGATAAAGGCCGCCGGATTCACCTGCCCGTAGGCATCCTTCGGATCCACGGTGACCTCCTTCGAATCCCCCACATGCAGGCCGGTCATCTGCCGTTCCAGCCCGGGGACAATCTGTCTGCGGCCGTGCACGTAGCTCATCGGGCCGCGGCCCTGAGAGGAATCGACGACGTTCCCGTCGACCGTCAGGGTGTACTCGAACTGGACCGTGCTATTGTCGCCCACAGACGCGGGCATGGGGGCTCCTTCCTTTTCCTGAGCGAGAGCCCCATGCGGCGTTGAGACACCCCATACGCCGGCCAACAAGACCATCCAGAAAACAGCCCGACTCATCGAACCTCCCGATCTGTTCTATTCAACGATTTTACCACCTTCCTGGTGAAAACCGGCCGTTGCTTCCCGTTCGTGCTGAGCCCCCGATCGAGTCGGGGGCAGGCTCTGTCGAAGCACGACGGAGGTCACCCTTCGACAAACTCAGGGTGACCGGGATGGAGCGTCCATTATTTCTGCAAAGCTCAATAGCTTAGGAGGGGTCGGCGGCTGGATTTAAGAGAAGGTCCAGGTCCCGGATGGTGACCGGCTTGAACAGGTAATCGGACACTCCCATCTCCAGCAGTTCCCGCCGCAGACCCAAATCGTCGCAGGCGGTAATGACGATCTTCCGGGTCGGGAGACGGCGTTTGATCATCTCCTGCAGGACGGTCCGCCCATGCCCCCCCGGAAGGATTAAATCCACAAAGGCAATGTCCGGTTCCATACTCTCCAGCCGCCCCACCGCTTCCTCAACGGTGCAGGCGGTCGCTACCTCATGCCCATGCTCTTCAAAATACAACCGAAGGCATTCCAGTATATCCAACTGATCTTCCACCAATAAAACCCGCATTAGTTTGTCACACTCCCCTGGCTGTTGTCGGAGGCGGTTCCCGGGGAAGCGCTCTGCTTTCCAGAAGAGTCCGGCTCTCCCTTTTGTTTCTCTTCTTTCTTCCCTTCCCCGCCCTGCTGGCCCTGGCCGCCGGCGTTGCCGAACATCCCAGGTCCAAAGTTCCCCTGCGGGCTGAAGCCGCCCATCCACCCCTGCCCGCCGCCCGCGTCCATCGGCATCCCCATGGAATCTCCTCCGGGCATCTGGTTCATGAACGCTCCGGAAGATCCCTCCATTCCAGGCGGAAGCACTCCGGCCGCTTGCCCCCCTGGCCCAGTTTGTGTCATCCACGTTGGCAGCATCCCCGGCGCGTTCAACCCCGCATCCGGTGTGAACCCTCCGGTCGAACCGGTCACACCGGCTGGACCGGTCACACCGGCTGGACCGGTCATACCGGTCGATCCTGCCGGCCCGCTCATCCAATTTCCCGCGCCAGCGCCCGACCCAGTCGAACCGCCGGAGCTGGCCGACGCGGACCCCCACCCCCCAAAGTTCCCAAAACTGGGCGCCGAACCGGCCGAACCTGCCGTGCTCATCCCCACCGGCCCAAAAGTCATCCCTTTGCTGCCGCCCATCATCGGACCCAGACTCCAACCTCCTCCAGCACCAGAGGAGGTCGTAGATCCCTGCGGCATCCCACTCGACGGAGCATACACAAAACTGGGCATCGCCGTCGGGTTGTTGGCGTTGCTAAAGTATGACTGCATGCTTGCCGCAACGCTCGGCGGCAGACCGCTCGTGGCCGCCTGAAACGCTGCCGGACTCCAAGACGTACTGGGAGAACTGGCGGATCCAGTGGAACCGGTTAAACCGGTCGAACCGGTTGTTGGAGAAAACAGTCCCATAAATCCAGCAGAACCGGCCGGAGCCGTGTAGCCGGTCAAACCGGTGGTACCGGTCAAACCGGTGGCACCGGTTAAACCGGTGTAGCCGGCAGAACCGCTCGGAGCAATATACCCTGTATATTGCTGAAGACCTGCCAACCCACTGGTTACCCCGGTATCGTACCTCGTCGGAGCCGCGTAGGTCGTCCCTGGATACTGCTGGGTCAACGGAGCCGCGGTCGTTGTCGTGTAGGCCGCCGCCGCCGGAGTCGTGTAAGTAGTCCCCGTCGGAAACGTATAACTGTACCCGGCCGTATAACCCCCGCTGATGTAAAGCGTGTTCGGCGTGAAAGCGGTTGTCGAGGTGGTGCTGGTGGATCCAAACGTCGCCACCCCAAAATTCACCTCCAAGGTCACCGGGGTCGTGGATCCTTTCACCGTCACCTTCTCAGCCGCCGAATCGCTCACTGAAACAGCCGCATAACCCGCGTGAAACCTCACCGACGGTGTCGTGGCCACGGCGGTGTTGTCCGCCTTCTCCTCCGTCAGCGCCGCCGTGAAGGTCGTCGTGTCGTCCGGAATCACCGCCCCCAGTGCGTCTACAATCCGAATCGGAATATACAATATCCCCACCGGCCCGTCCACATTCGACACCAACACCTTCGCCTGCACCACCTTGATCGGCTTGGTCGGATCCGTCGTTCCCCCCACTGCCGCAGCCGCCGCATCGGAAACCGTCACCACGTAGCTGCCCGCCGCGGAGGCATAGCTATCGGTGAAGTCATGCAGCCCCGCGTCCGCCGCCGTGAAGGTGTAGTTCCCCGGAAGCGAAAGCCCCGTCACCGCCGTAAAGGCCACCGTCCCGCGATAATTGGGCGTCACAGTGATCCCGTCATTGGCCAGGGCCGCCACTCCCACTCCAAACTTCTCGCCGGTGTAGAAAACCGGCCGGGGAGAAGGCGGAATCCCCGCAATCACCCTGAACTTCAACGGACTGAAGGTAAGGGCCGTCGTGGTCCCCTGGATCGTCACCCCCGTCACATAGGTCGTGTCCGCCGCCGTGATCGTCGCGCTCGAGGCACAATCGGGGTATCCTAAGGAAATGGTCCCCACCCCTGCGGTGGCGGTCACCGCCGCAGCGCTCAACCCCTTCGTCGCCGTCGGAGTCGCCGTCAAGCTCAACCCCACCGTCCCCGCGTACCGCGTCACCGTCGCACCCGCCGCGTCCTTCGCCGTCACCGTCAGCGTAAAGGGCTTCCCAGCCGTCTGCCCTGCCGCGTCCGCCACCACCGTGAACGAAGCCGGATAAAAGGTGAAACTCAACGTCCCGCTTGTCAAGGCGCTCCCCGACTCATCCGTCGCCGTGAACGTCTCGGTCCCCGCGTCCGCCCCGCCGATCGTCACCGAGGCCGTGGTGGCGCCCGCAGAAAAGCCGGCCGTCGAAGCGCTCACCAGCGTCTGCGCGGCCCCGCCCGTCGGCGTCCACGTCAAGGTATAGGGTCCGGTATAAGTCGAAATCACCGACCCGTTCGCGTCCTTCGCCGTGATCGTCAAGGTGGCCGCACTCCCCGCCTGCGCCGAGACCGCGCTCGAAGGCCCACTCACCACCAGCCGCGGCGTCGGAGGAGACAGGTACAGGGATTGCTGGGCGTTCAAGGTGCTCACGTTCCCTGCCGTGTCCTCCGCCCAGACCCGCACCCCGTACGTCTTAAGCTGCGTCATCCCGGTCACCGTGATCGACTGCGCGGAACTGGCCGTCACCCCGGTCGTCACCCCGGTCCCCAGCGCCGTTCCCGCAATATTAGATGCCGGGTACGTCGGCGCCACGTTCCCATCCGCCGCCGCGTACCGCCAGTGCAGTTTCGTCACGTCGCTCGAGCTGGGCGCCGTCACCGCCGCCGTGAACCCGGTGTTGTCCGAGTTGGCCGTCAAGGTCAGATTGGTCGGGGCCGCCGGAGGCGTCCCATCCAGCGTGATCGGGTTACCCGTAATCGTATAGCTGGTGCTGTCGCTCTTGGTAATCTTGGCATACACCAGTTTGGCTCCGTCCCCGGCCGGAAGCGTGTAGGCCACATCAAAGGCCGCCCCCGAGGCCGCCGTGTTGGCTCCAAAGCTGGTGATGGAATCGGACAGGGCGTACTGAGCGCCCCCCTCCACGTTCGTGAAATAGGCCCGCACCGCCGGCGTGTTAGTGATCGTGGTGCTTAAGGTCGTCGGGTTCTTCATCGTCAGAACCGCAGTCCCGCTGACCCCCGCGGCCTTCGCCAGCAACGCCACCTCCGTCGGCGACAGCGCCCGGTTGTAGATCCGGACATCGTCAATGGAGCCGTTAAAGAAAGCGCTGGCCCCGGTCCCTGTATTTCCAATCACCACATTCCCCGGAGAAGCGGTGTTCGCTGCCGTCGCCGTGAGAGCACCTAAGACTCCATCAATGTAAATCCTGTGCAGCGTCCCATCAAAGGTATAGGCATAATAGTGCCATGAGCCGGTAGACGGAGCGCTGGTGGAAACCAAATTCGCCCGGGCAAAATTTCTCACCGTTCCATCGGAGAACAGGAAAACAGCCGAAGATGAGCCCGAGTTCCAGACCGAAACCAGCGCCCCTCCCGTGGCGGTGGGATTGGCCCAAACTCCAATTGACTGCGCGACATTGGCCGCCGGAAGGCCCGTTGCCGAAGCCGTCACCGTGTTGGTCGTCCCGTTGAACGAAAGGGCATGCGTGTTGGCATAGGTCGCCGGTGCCTTTGAAGTCGTAAAGGCGGCTCCGTTGACCGTCCCATTCCGTGTTCCAACAGAGTCGGCGCCGGCGTCGTTATCAAACTTCCAGTAGCTGAGCAACCCCGCGTTCAAATCCAGCGCCTGGAACGACCAGTTGAGGTTGTTCCCGGAGTTGGCCGAGTTATACGCGATCAACTGCTGGCCGGCCGAGGCATCCGAATCCTGCACATCCAGGTAAAGAAGCATCTGCGTGCTGTCGGCGACCAGGTTCAGTCCCGTCCGCGTCCCGGGGGTTGAGGAACGGATCGCCAGCGGCGCTCCGGCCACCCCCTGGAGATTTAACTCTGTATCCACCGTTGTGGTTGTATTCGCAGGAAAGGTCAAAACGTCCACTCCACTCACACTCTTCTTCAGGGTGTGGAAGGTGGTGGTTCCACTGATGGTTTGGTTCGTCCCGTTCAAGATGACCGTTGAGCCCCCTCCTACATCAAAGGTCCCGCTGTTGGACCAGCTGCCTCCCACGGTCATCGTCGTTCCCGGCGCGAAATTCCCGGCCGTAATGGTAAAATTTCCAAACACCGTGATCGGATTACCATTCGTGCCGAACGTCGCCCCCGCCTTGTTCAACGTCAGGTTCCCGTAAGTGAAATTCCCGTTCGACGCGATATAGACCGTTGAGGCAGCCGAGTTGCTGGTGAAGGTCACCTGGGAATTGCTTGCGCAGGTAAGGGTTCCCGCGGTGATTGGGTATCCGGCCCCAGAGGCCAGGATCGTGCCTTCGTTGTACAAGGTCCCCCCAACGGCGAAGGTGTAGCCGTTCAAATCCAACGTCGTTCCTTGGGGAACGTCCCAGCCCTGGCTTACCCTCACAAAACTTATGTTCGATCCTAACGACAGCGTGCCGGAGGGTTTGTAGATATAGATGTTTAGAATGTTCGCCGCCGCCCCTGCCGGCCCGGTCAATACCTGATTCCCCGTTCCTTGAATGTAGAGAGAGGTGTCCCCGGCGCCGTAGCTGACGGTATCCGCCACGGTGATGTTTCCCAGCGCAAGGATACTTGACGTGTTTATCTTGATATTGCCTGTCGAGGAGTTGTCAAACTTCAGCTCTCCAGCCACCGTCATCAATCCGAAGATTCCGACGGTCGTTGCGCTGGAGCTGTTGCTGTCAAAGATGACATTGTAGAGAGAAGCGCCGGTCCACTGCGGTTGACCCGCGGTCGTCGTTGGAACGATCACCACGGTGCTGGTGCCTGGATCAACCGTCCCGGCCGTGCGGGTCCAGTTTCGGTTGGTCCGGATCGTCCCAGCTAAGGTCAGCGTCCCCGAGGCCTTGTTGATGTTCACGGCGGGAAGCCCGCCTGCCGTCTGCGTCGCGGAACCGCTGAAGGTCTGCGCCCCCGTCCCCCGTCCCGTTGATCAGAAGCGTTGCGGTGCCGCTATAGTTGTTACCGTCCACCGTGACGTTCCCTTGCGCCGCAATCGTGCCGGTGCCGGAGATGCCGGTAGTAGTATAACCGACACCGCCCCCCGTGGTTGAGTTGCTCAGAGCCAATGTGCCCGCCACCGTCAACGTCGTCCCAGAAGCAATGGTCATCACACCACCGTCGTAGTAACCCACCGTAACGTTGTTCAACGTGTGAGAACCGGTGATGGCGGCCGCCGAAGAGTAACCTAAAAACACCACCGTGCTCGTCCCCGCATCCACCGTACCCGCCGTGTACGTCCAGTTCCGGTAGGTCCGGATCGTCCCGGCCAGGGTCAAGGTGCCCGACGGTTTGTTGATGGTGACGTTCGGAATATAACCGCTGGTCTGCGTGGCGCTCCCCGTGAAAGTCTGGTTCCCCGTCCCGTTGATCAGAAGCGTTGCGGTGCCGCTATAGTTGTTACCGTCCACCGTGACGTTCCCTTGCGCCGCAATCGTGCCGGTGCCGGAGATGCCGGTAGTAGTATAACCGACACCGCCCCCCGTGGTTGAGTTGCT
>JACQCH010000013.1 GCA_016201735.1 Candidatus Omnitrophota bacterium | reverse complement strand
GTCGTGCGGCATCGCACCGGACCGCGACGTCGGCGGAGATTTTGCGTATCCCGCACACGCTGGAAGTCGTTCATGCATGTCAAGGGCGGTCCAACGTTCTTGCGACAATCTGTGCTCGACGGTTAAGTTGATCGCCATGAGCTTAAAGATTGCCTTCCTCATTCCCGTCTCGAATGGGAAAGTTCGGTTTCAGTGGGAACAAGCTCGCCGCGGAAGGCCTTGGCGAGGATGGATTGGGTCAGGTTGTTCGCATGTGCTTTGGCTCGGGCGCAGCGGGCCTCGATCTGGTTGGCCAGCGGCGGCATCGGTACTCGCTCTACCGCCACGAACTTGGCTGAGGCCAGTAGCGACAGGCTGAAATAGAGCGGGAGGCGGCGGAATCCCACCGAAGCAACAATTTGCGCCTGTGCTGCGTGGCTTGCCAAGGTATCACGAATCCAGCCTATGACGTGAGGGTAAACGGTCCGAAATTGCCGCTCGGTCATCAGTGTCGCATTCAAAGTTCGGCCTGAAAGGCGCGGTGCAGCATGGATTGGAACAGGTCGTCCAAGCGGCGACGGCTGGCGGCTTGCACGGCTTGCACGGCGCGGATTTCGGCAACGCGGGCGGCGAACTCCTGTTGCAACGCAAGCGGGGGAATTGGCAACTGAACTTTCCGCAACTCTGCTTGCCTGATTCCTCGAACAGTTGAACCTGTTGCCCGCTCCTCAATTTGTTTCCAAACGGACGGCATTTTGAGGGCGGTCATGAAGTAGCGACTGTCCAGTAGATCGCATCGTGGCCGCATCAAGAGAATCCGTTGCGCCAGCGCAATACGAGTGTTCTCGACCATCGCAACTTCCCCAAGCGGTGCTTCCATTGTGAACAAAACGTCTCCCGTTTTGGGCAAACCTCGCCGCATCCAAGCATCGTAGCTTTCTTCCGGAATGAACTCGTTTGGAGGGAGGATACTACCGCCCTTCACGATTTTGGCGGTTACGAGTGGGACTCCACTTGTGGACTTTTCTGGCGTTTTGCCACGATAATCAATGAACTGTTTGACGGCATCTTCGATAGTAGTGGTCTTACAATTGGCGGCTGCGTCCCCGAACATTTCGTGGAAGATGGCGGGAACGAGGGCGACGGTGCGGTGGTCGGCTTGAGCGCGCAGCTTCCGTAACCCGTCTGCTTCGTCAAGTAGTTTCACAATCCGTTCCTGCTCCGCCAGCGGTGCGAGAGGAACGTGAACATTGCAAACGAAATCCTGTGCGATGCCGCCAATTGCCGCACCGCGAAAATTTGAGAGAATCTGCTGCTGACCTACCGGCCCAAAAAGAAAGTAGCCGACGAACTCTGGCAAAACCTTGGACGTGTCTGTTCGTAGAAGAAAAACGTGCTCGTTAATCGCAGCCTCGCGGAACGGGAAGTCGTCGCGAACAATAGCGATCTTGCCGGTCGTTGCGCCATCCTTCACAACGAGAATGTCGCCGCGCTGAATGCGACCACGCGTCATCCCTGCATAGAAATTGCGTGCGACATGCTTCGGAGTATCCCACGCAAAGCCGCCTTCTCGGTTGATGTGTTCGCCACCGAGACTGGGGATGCCGTTTGGAAGTTCACCAACCCCACCCTTTGGCCGCGAGCCATTTTCCAGCGTCGTAAGTAATTCGCCCAGTGGTTTTGTCGGCCAGCGGCTCATTTCTTACCCTCAAACCTCCCGAGCAGCGCATTACCGCGTTTAATAATTTCATTTTCCAGCTTGAGCACGTCGCAAAGAATCTTCGCTGGCAAGTCATGGTTGACCGCTTCAGTTATCACCGGCTTGTAGCGGCCCGACGCGAGGCTCCAGTCGTTCTCTTTAATCTTCTCAATTGAGACGCAGTAGCTGTTCGGGCCTTCGACTCGGTTCGGCCATTTGGCCAGTACGTCGGGAATATCGTTGGCTTCAATAGGGGTTCGCTTGTCATCAAAGCTGAAGCCATCGGCGGTCAGATCGTAGAACCACACGCTTTTCGTCGCCTTACCACTCTGAAAGATGAGCGCAGCGGTGCCAACCCCGGAGTAGGGCTTGAAGACGCCGCTGGGTAGGTTGATGATTGCTTGGAGGTCGCACTCCGTCAGAAGCAGTTTTCGCAGGTTTGTAGCCGCTTTCATGGAACCGAACAACACCCCGTTGGGCACAATGACGCCCGCACGTCCGTTGGGTGTGAGGTGATCGATGAACCATTTCAAAAATAGAAACTCCGTTGCTCTCGTATTCAGCCCGGCGTTTAAATCTTCGAGAATCGACTCTGCTTGTACTGCGCCTGCGAATGGTGGGTTGGCTAGAATCACGTCGAACCTCTGGCCCGGGTACGAGCCGCCCAGGGACGTTGTGAGGCTATTGTAGAACCGGACGTCAGCCCTTTCGAGCTTGTGGAGATATAAGTTCATGATCGCCAGCTTGACCATGTTGGCGTCGTTATCGAAACCCGTGAAAGCCTGCTCCTCAAGGAATCGCCACTGTGCGGGCTTGAGCAGATCACCTGTCACCCGACCCTTTGCAAAGTCAGCCCTGGGGGTGTTTGATCGGAGGATGTAATTGAACGCAGCGATCAGGAATCCGGCCGTCCCGCAAGCTGGGTCGCAGACTCGCTCCCCAGGCCTTGGATCGACCAGTTTCACGATCATATCGATGATATGCCGTGGCGTTCGGAATTGGCCATTGGTGCCGGCCATTGTCAGCTTACTGAGCAAATACTCGTACATATCACCCTTGAGATCCATGCCGTTGTGCGCTTCAAGGTCGACCTGGTTCACTCCCTGCACAACGGCCCGCAGCGTTGGCCGGTCGTAGATCTTCAGCGTCGACCGGTTAAACAGTTCCCGCCCGGTCGCCGTCAAGCCTGGCAACTCATGGAGTTTCTCAATCGCATCACGAAGGGCATTGAATAGCTGATCGCCGGTCAATGTCACAAAATTACCCCAACCGCAACGGGCCCATTCGCCACTGAACAGGCGCTTGTGTTTCTTGGAGAGACTCGCCGCCACCTCATCGCGCTCCCAGAGCATCCGCATGAAGAAGAGATAGGAGATCTGCTCGATGGAATCCATTGGGTTGTTGACGCCGCCCGCATAGAGGATATCCATCAGCTGATCCGCCTTTTGACGTAATCCTGAGGATTGAAATGTCGCAGTGGGGGTTTTCTCGGGTGTGGTCGCCATCCGACTCATGCGGGTTCCTCCATCGCCAGTTGTGCCTGACGCACGAGGGCTGAGGTCTTGAGGCTCTCGAATGCCTCATCGCGGTGCTCGAATCGTGTCAACGCCGATAAGCCGCCAAGCTGATTGAATTGCGTACGGGAGAACACGGTGGGGTAATCGCCATCCAGGAAGGCGTTAAGGGCCGGCCGATCCTCAGTGATGAGGTGTGCCGTTGAGGCCAACCACTGCTGGTCACTGTATCGGAGATTGTAACGGGAAGCGATCGAGCCGACCGTGTCAGCCACCAACTCCTCTTTCAATGGTAGCCGACGCACGCCCAGGGCGTTATAGACGAACGCCGAGGTCGGCGCTGGAAGGCCGTAGGCCTTCACCAGCTTGTCGGAGGAGTAGTACATCTCCGGACGATGGAAGAAGCGTTCCTGAAGAATCGACTCGACCCCGTCATCGTCTTCCTCATCGACAGCCTGCTTAAACGGTTGATCACGCTTCGCAAAGGCACTGACGTCCCGCTCAAAGGAACCTCGGAACGTCAACACATCGACCTTCTCACCATTCGGTCCCACAACGTGGACCTCCCTCGACACGATGACATCGCGCCCTTCCCACGTTGGAATCTCTTGCTGCTCAGGTGGAAAAGGTCCTGGGCAAGTCATTCCACCCTGTCCCTCAGTTTGTCCACCCGGCGGCTGCGGCTCAGGGCTCGGGCCTCCTGGCGGCTGTGGCAGCGCGAGCGGCATTGTATAGTCGTACTTGTCTTCGAAGTACTCGGACACCCCACAGAAGTCGAGCAAGAAGAAGTGTTTTTTCTCGTACTCCGTGTTACCGATACGGAAGGTGAACAATCGTGTGCCACGTCCCTTGATCTGTACATACTCCGTTGGTGAAAAAATCGGCCGCATCAGCACTACGTTAAGCAGATCGAGGCAATTGTAGCCTGTGGAGAGCATGTCGACTGACACCGCCACCCGCTGCTTGAGTTTCCCGTCACGGAAGCCCTTCGACAATTCCGAGGCCTCTGGGATGCGAGAGGTGATAGTGACGGCTAGCTCGGGATGCATACGGTTGAGGATCTTGGTGAGTTCGGTCGCGTGATGCTGGTTGACGGCGAAGATGATCGTCTTGCCAATCTGGCTGGCCGGGTCCTTCTGGGCATGCTGGAGAAACGCCTCGCACATGATCCGGTTGCGCTCCGGCACGAAGACTCGCCGCTCGAGATCGTGAACCTTGTAGTTCTCCTCACGTTCGTCAATGGTCACCGCCCACCCCTTCTCCTCGAGCGCCTGGGTTGTAATGTCCGAGCGGATGTCAAAGATCTTCGGCATGCACAAGAACGGTCCCTCCGGATCCTGGACCGCCTCTGCGATGTCGTAGCGGAAGGTTGGCTCCCCAGGTTCACAGCCGAAGTAGTGATAGGTGTCCCGGAGCTCACGGGCTTCAAGCGACTTGGGGTTACTGGCGCTGAGTTTAACGATGTCGACATTCTTGAGATACGTCTTGGGTGTCGCGGTGAGACCGATGCGGGTCGCCTGAAAGAACTGGACGCACTCCCGAGCATCTCCATAGATTGACCGATGGGCTTCGTCATTGATAACGAGGTCGAAATGGAATGGTGTGAACTCCGTCCGGTAGCGCCTGTCAACCATGAGGGACTGGACAGTAGCGATTACCACCGAGGAGCCAAGCAGCTCCCCGGGGCGCCGACGAGCCGTCTTGTAGATCACTGGTTTGTACTCGCGCAGGAGCACCTCGAATTCCTCGATCGTCTGTCTGGCGAGTTCAATGCGGTCAACGATGAAGAGCACGCGCTCGGCGTTACGGGTGGTGAGGAAGCGCCGGATCATAGCCGCGCACTGGAGGGTCTTCCCTGTACCGGTTGCCATCTCGAGTAGAAACTTCCGCTTACCCAACTGATCGAATTGGTGTGCCACCACGTCCAGAGCTCGAAGCTGGTAGCCGCGAAGCTTGCGGTTGGGATTATACGATGTGAGGTAGTCCCGGCTAACGGGCTCGGTCAACAGCGGCCGGGGTGGCTGGAGGTTCTTGAGTCTTAGACGCTCGAGGTCCTGCGGCGATGGGAGCCGTTCAATTCGGTAGGCATCCTGCTGGTCTCGGCGCTGGTAGTTCCAGAACCAGTGAGCCCGTCCGTTGGAAAGGATCACAAGAGGTGCCCGGAGGTTTTCAGCGTAGCCGCACGCCTGCTCCTTCGCATCGTAGGGGTCAGCATCCTCCCGTTTGGCCTCGAGGACGCATAAGGGACCATGTGGGCCACTGAGAACATAGTCGGCCCTTCCGTTGGCACCGTGCAACTCAAAGCGGACTTGGTGAGGATCGAGAAGATCCCAGCCGCTATCCCGAAGCGCTTGGTCAATGAGCACCCGGGAGAAAGCTTCAGTTTGAGTGGCCACCGGTAACACCTTGTTGTTTGCGACGTCGCCCTCGATCGTGGTCCTGCTGTTCAACCCACCGCTCAAACTCGTCCTTGCGGAAGCGCCAGGAGCCGCCCACCTTGAAACCCGGGAGTTTCTTCTCCCGGGCCAGGCGGGTGATGGTGAAGGGATGGAGCTTCAGGATGCGGGAAAGCTCGTTGGGTGTCAAAAACTCCATCGCCATCTACTTCTTCATCCTCTTGAGGTATTCGGCGCCGGCGCGGGTCAGCCGGTAGCGCTGCCTGCTGCTGCGCGGCTTGTCTGGAATCGTCATGGACAGCAAGCCCTCCGCCAACAGCGGGCCCAGCACTTGGTTCCTGAACTTGGTGCGATCCGCGCGACCTGCGATCGCCATGAGCGTCGTAACCGGCTGCTCTTCCATGCACTTGCGGAGGATCTCGACTTGGTGCCGACTTAGTGCCGACTTGGTGCCGACTTGGTGCCCGACTTGCACAGGTGGTTTCTGTCCGCGAACGCCAAGCGGCCGGTCGAGCGTCTGGACAAACTGGCCGCCGCTCTGCCTGAACCTGGGCGCTGGCAATCCGGCCCGGCGGCAACGGGCGATCATGTCCAGAATCCCGCTTCCGGCCTTCTCAGCGTAACCGGCCAGGAACATCGGCTCGGCGATGAGCGGGTTGCGGGGGATCGAGGCATGGGGTTGCCGTAGATCGGCGATCGTGAGGGCGGGAGGGAGTTCCCCCGGATTCCAGACCTCGAGCCGATCCGCAAAGAGCATCACCTGCACACTCGCGTTGCTCGCGTAGTCGCGGTGGGTGACGGCGTTGACGACGGCCTCGGCGACGGCCTCGCGCGGGAGCTCGTACTCCACCGGCGCCACCGGACCCGCCTCGCGCGTCCCCACCCGGCGATCGATCTTGGACAGCACGAAATCCAGCGCTTGGTCAACGAGTTCGAACACCGTCCCCTTGTAGATCTGGTACGAGGGAATGGGCTTGCGGACCTCCGTCCCGTGGAAGTGCAGGCACTTGACCTCCGAGGTCAGCAGAAACCGCTGAGGCTCGCGCCCGAAGAGCAGGACGGCCGCGTGGCTGGGCAGGCCGTCGTCGAGCAGGTTGAGGTGGGTAAGCGCGGCCTTGATCTGGGTTCGCGGCGGCAGCGCGTAGCCGCGGACCGCCTGGGCGCGAGCGAGGAACCGGTCGAGCTTCTCCCTGGAAAGATCGCGCAGCGTCGCCTCCGGGCAGGCCGCCGCGTCGAACGGCTTGGTGCGAAGTTGTCCCGTACGTTCGAGGTGCTCGACCAGGCTCGCGTAAAGCGCAGCGGTGAGTTCGGGAATGTCATTGAAGCGCCGCCGGATCAACTGATCACCGGCCTTCCTGACGAGCGCCGCCATTTTCGGATCGCGCAGCCGGTCGTCTGTGCCTTTGACGAAGATGAGCCGCGGTTTGCCTCGCCGGGTCGCCCGATCGAACTCCTGCTCCGTGGGCGAGAGGCCCATTCGGTCTTCAACGCCGTACTCCTTGCCGAAGAGCCCCAGATAGATTTCCGCGCGGTCTACTCGGTCGAGGTATACGGCATCGGTGCGAGCATCGGCGGCGGGAAGGTCCTCGAAGAGAAACGCCGTGAAGAAGCGACGCAAGAGCGGGTCGCCTTCGACGAACGCCTTCACAGCTCGGCGCTCCTCGGCCAGCTCCTTCTGCACGCTGCTGATGAAGATCGAAGCCGTGCTCACGAGAGAAATTCCACTGTCGGGTGCCTCCTTATCGGGTAGCACAAATTGTAGCAAAACCAACGGGCGTTGGACAGCTTTAAAAGGGGCGGGCGCTAAACAAAACTAAACGCCAAGCCAACGGCATTCAGGCAGAGGCGGGGCCGGCTTTGGCAAACGCAGAGAAGTGGGCACGCAAGGCGTCGAGAGGGGAAAGCGCCGGGAGGCATAACAGGCGGATGCCCAAATGGGAAAGGTCGCTCTTGAAGTGGTCGTAGAAAAATTTCGAATCGGTCTGGATCTCCGAAGGTATTCCCCGCTGTTGAAGGAGGTTGTATCCTTCGAATGCAGCGGTCAGGAGATGAAAGGTTTTCCCCAGCATGTCCGGCTCGGAAGGTAACAGGAATTCACCCAGAACGATCTTGTCGCGCTCCAGATCGTAGATAAGCAACATCCGTGGAATTTCGTTTCTCACCGAAACGCCGCCAGCGTCAAAACCAATCAGGTAGGACCTTGAGAGGCGAGGGAAACGGGAAAGGCGCCTCCGGAGTTCCTCCGTCAAACGAGAAACGGAAGCCAGGGGAGGCGGCGTTGGAATTGGTTTCCACGAGGGAAGAACAGACAGGGTCGGCCCTTCCCACTTGGCCTCGAAGACCAGAATGGCCTTCCTGCGCTTCCGCCCGGCCAATTGAAGTTGCCCTGTCTTGGCCAGATGAACCAGTACCTCCAAACAGCGACACAAACTGCCTTCGTCCGCCGGGTCGGGCGGCTCACTGACCTGGTGAGGCCGTTTGATCGCAACCATGGGCCAACCGAGATGGGGTATCTCCTTGAGATCCTTTCGCCTTGCGTACGCCGACATGCGCGGAGGCAATTCCGCCTCGGCAGAGACGGAGAGCAGTTCGATCCCCTGCCTGGCCGTATTCTCGTCGACCTCCTTCTTCAGCATTCCACGAAGGAGATGGTAGCTCTCCCATCCCTTGACCATGAACAGGCCGTGCTCCATGCCGCCGCTGCCCATGATCGAAGCAAAATACGCTAAAGGGTCGTTCGCGAGAGCCAAGCCGAAGGGTTGATTTCCAATCTGCCGCCACGGCTGAGCGGCAAAGAATGCCTCGACGAGATCCGAAAGCGGCTGGCGCTTCAATTTGAGACGGCTGGAACGGAAACCGGCAGTGGCCCAACAGTCGGGAGGGAGGTGTCGCTGTTCGACTGGCGATTCTTAGGCGAAATAATCTGAAGGTATCGCTCGGTTACGGCGTTGGCTTTCTGAAAACGCTCGTAGAGCTTCATCAGGCCATCGACACCGGACTGCGCCTTGGCCCTCTCAACCATCTTGGAATGGGTTTCCGTGAGGTTCTTCATGGGATTCCTCAAGAGACGGAGGGTTGCCCAGTCAACCCTCCGGAGGTTATAAGCCCGCCGTTGGCCTCCCAACGGCGGCACTGAAAAAAACCGGGGCAGTCCCGCACAATGAGGTAAGGCGCTCCCGACAACGGGATTCCGTCGCGTCCAAAAACCTTTCGGCCTGACCGAACGTCCTGACGCCCCGGGCTTTCTCAACCTCATGCCCGGTTTTTGGACCCGTGCCTCACTGCCCCGGCAAACGTATGCTATCACAGGAACAGAGCAGCACCAAGACTGTTTTCGGCAGCGGCTAATTTATCGAAGCGGCCCCTCGTACCCGCAGACACCCATCCGCGGGGAGTTCACCACTGGTAAGCTCATATCCTCCTCGCAGCCGTGCTTGCCCACGCAGCGGGCGCAATGGTATGGATCTTTCCCATCCTCCTCAATGCATTCGGTGCATATCCACTGCGCGGTGGCTTTGCAGGAAGCGCAGGTCAAGACCGGTGCCTCATTCCTGGCCCAAACCGTGACCCCGCCACGGCCCGCCTTCCCTTGCCTGTTCCAAAGAACCTTCAGGCCCAGATCCGTGGTGCTGCCAAAATCGTACTCGTACCGGAAGGCCGAGCCAACCTTGAGAACCTCCGCCAGCGGCGCCTTCATCAATCGAGTCGGCTGGGATGGGCCAAACCCAAGATCGGGTGGAGCCTTCGAAGGCTCATACCGAACGTTCCCGATGTTGAAAGCGCTGCAATGGCCGCAGCATTCGAGCCAGAGGTCGCGCAGAAAACGATCCATGTCCAGAAGGGAAAGATCGGCGCGCGCCTCCAAATAAATCCAGTAGGTGCCGGGATATCCATCACCCCACACCCTCAGGCCGAACAGCGAGCTTCGCGTGGCCCCTTGCCCAAGGACGGATTCCCGACGCGGAGAGCCAGCCTTTGCCACGCATGAGATGATGTGCTTGTCCATCTGCGATGCCGCAAATTCCTCGCCACACCCGTTGCACTTTCCACGAAACCCGCTCTCTCTGGACATCTTCAATTCCTCCTTCTGACCCGCCTCAATCAAAACCACGGGACGGCTGGGGTACGCCTCCGGCCCGATTCAGGTGGCGGAGGAACCCCGCCAGGGTAGTGTAATAGTGACCCCAACGGCCAGCCGTAGGTTAGGGCTTATTTTCTCTCAATAAAAATTCCAGCTTGCCCAAAGCATTTTTCCCGTATCTTTGTACCAACTCTCTAAGCAACGCCATCTGGATCCGATCGTAAGAAACCTTTAAGACGCCGGCAACGTCATTTAAATCCTTCGGGCTGCCCGCAAAGATTTTCATGGCGACGAAATCTTCGATGCCGATCAGGCGAATTCGCGCATTCATAAATTCAGCTTTAATCGTCCTGGAAAAAGCATCCTCTGTCACCCCCTGAATATTCATCAACAGATCAACCCGATTTTTAAAATTATCCTCGACGTTGATGACAGCGCCGACAGGGTCGTCCAAATCTCCTTTTCTATAGCTGCTCTTAAGGCCGGCCCTTAAGAATCCATCCGTCAGCACCTTGACATCTGCTGGGCCGGGCTGTAAGGAAATAATGGCATCCGCATCCATGCTTGCCCTAACGACACCATGAAAGGACGCGGCGAAGGCTCCGACGACGGCATAAGGAACGTGAAATCTATCCAGAATATTGATGACATCCAACAAGAGGAGAACCGATTGACCAGGGCCTTTTGCTTTCATCTCTTTCTATAGATCCTCTTCCGATAATCCACCCCTGCCTGGTAAATCCGGTTCATGAGTTGAGAGTGATGGAAATAGGCAACGATCCTCTCTTCCGGCTTCATGCGCTTAGAAAGAAGGATCGACTCCTCACGATCCTTCTTCAAAATTTCCGACTCTTTCATTCAGCATCTCTCCATGAGCGAGAATGCCGCCCCCCTCGCCCCAACTCTTTGCTGCGGATCACGAAACCGGTTGGAGCGCAGGGGCGTTGCGGCGGCGATAGATCGGCAGATCTTTCGCCGAGATCACCCACCGGGTTCCCTTCACGGCGTCGGTGATGGTCAGCTCCTTGAAGTCGCTGAACCGATAGCTGTTCAGCACATAGGCGGACGTTTCCACGACGACCCGAGAGACCTCTTCGTCCGTGACCGGCTTGGGAGGGTGCTTCGACTTGGATTCCTTGTCCCGGTCGAGAAGCTCAAACTCCGAGAGAGCCCGTTTGGCAATCTGCTCCGACAGAAACTGGGAAAAGACCAAAGGCTCCAGATAGAAAAATCCCTTCCAAGTGGCCGGCTCTCCCAAGGTCTGGAACCGGGCGGGAAGCGCATCCGTCTGCAGACGTTCCAAATCGAAAAGCCCCGCCTGACCCTCCCGGATCTGAACGGTAAACAGATAGGCCCCCGTCCGTCCGATGGGAGCCAGAGGGACATAGACCAGAACCTGATCCTTCTGAATTTGCCGCACCGCCCACTCCCCCTTCAGGAGATCCTGGGTGTGGCCTTGGAGCTCCACTGCGCATTCCAAGATTTTCGGAAACAGCTCCTTGAACTTCCTCGAGGGGGCCACGTACCGGCTCAAAAGCTGAGGCAGCGGCCGGTCGGTCAAATCTTCCAAGAACATCTGGACCGTCTGGCGAGCCGCCGCTTCCGGCTGATGCCGGACGGAAACCCGGCTGCGCCGCTGGAGCTCCCCCAAGGAAATGTCCATGTATTGGACCCGCTTCAAGTCGTCCAGATGCCCGGCAAAGATAAGCTCCAGGTTCGCGGGCCCGGGATCCTGCGCGATCAACGTGTAGAATTCCAACCGGGCATCGGTGGAGAGGGCCACCCGGCGCATCGCCGTCGATACCTGATCCAGCATCTTGAGTGGCTTGGACCGCTCCTGATCCACCGGAGAGTGGCTCTCCCGCTCGGGCTTGCTCTTGTCCACCCGGACCAACTGGCCCCGGAAAAGAAACTGGAAATGAAATTTCTGCTCCTGGTACTGCCCCTCGACCAGCATCGGAATCGGCGGCGCCCCTTCAGCGCCGGACTGCTTCATCAGTTCCTCCAACAAACCGGGGATGGGAACCAAAACTCCCAAGGTCGTATCCACCAGTCGGGCCTTGACGGCAATCCCGTATTCTTTACGGCACAATTCCTCCACGGACTGCGCGATCCGCTCTTTCGGATAAGATGGGCCGCAGGAGGAGAGAAGAAGGATGGCGAGAAATAAAAAGACCGTTCGTGCTGATCCTGAGCAAGGTCGAAGGGTCGAAGCACGAACGACTCCGAGGACAACTCTCCGTTCACCCTTCGACAAGCTCAGGGTGAACGGGGTGGAAATTCCGGGATTCATAGAGGAGAGGTTTTTAGGATAACCTCTAGTACACATGACGGTAAATTCTCAGCGGGTTTTCAGACGATGAATCTCTGCTATACTGGTTTCGCTCCCCAACAACAAGGGGAGGGATTTTCTCATGGCTCGAGGGCCAAAACCGCAG
>JACQCH010000003.1 GCA_016201735.1 Candidatus Omnitrophota bacterium | reverse complement strand
TGGCCGAGACGGGATCCTTTGGCTTGTGGGGCATCCGCAGCGCACCTCCAGGGCGCAGTTATGTCCTGTTGGGGGGAGCCCCGCGGGTCTTCAGTATACCAATTCATGATTTGTGCTCGACGGTTAAGTTGATCGCCATGTCCCTTATACGTCCGAATACCATCGTAAGGGGGAGAGGTAACAACAAGGTCAACACATTTTTCAGGAAGTAACTTCATACCTTCAACACAATCCATCCATTGAATTGTGTTACGCCATCGTTCTAAAATGGCTTGCTCTTTCGGGAGGATCCCGGCCGTTTTTATTTTCATCGCTTGTGTAATCATATCGCAGAAACCCCTATCTTTGGAATCTATCGAATTAATTCTCCCAAAATAATCCCCACTCAAACCATAAAGCGTCTTCTTAGATAGTATACAATTGTCTTCTAATTTGCAACAAAAATCTACCCCCAAAAAAGGAACGGAGGAAATCAGAGGTGAGGGGAGAGGCGAGCCTTGAGGAGTTCCCGGGCGCGGGCGAGGCGGCGCTCGACCGCCTTGGGGCTTAAGCGCAGGATCCGTCCGATCTCTTGGTGGGAAAGCTGTTCGAAGGTGGAAAGAATCAACGGGCGGCGCAAAGCGGCCGGCAAGGAAGCGACGGCCCGCCGGGTAAGGGCCGCCAGCTCCGCTTGAACCATCTGGTCCCGCGCGGATCCGCCGGCGGGCGCGGCCAACCGGTCCGCCAGGGTCGCTCCGGATTCCTCGCCGCCCGCCAGCGGCTCATCCAGGGACAAAACCTTCGCCTCCCGGGGCCGCTTGCGCAAAAGGTCCAGGCAGCGATTCACCGTCACCCGGTAGAGCCAGGTGAACAGCTTTCCGGAAGGATCCAAACGGGGCGGGTTTTGGTACAGGCGGAGGAAAACTTCCTGGGTGACGTCTTCCGCGTCGGCGACGGTCCCAAGAAAACGGTAGGCCAGGTTGATCACTCCGGAGGCATGGCGCTCCATCAGGGTCCGGAACGCCTCCGGGTCCCCCGAGAGAATGCCGGCGATCAGTTCGTGATCGTCAGCCACTCGTTGTTACTCGATGACATCCCCCAACACCGGCTGGACCTTGATCCCCTGGCGGGTCAGGAACTGAATCCCCTTCTCCAGACTCTCCCGGGTCCCCTCCAACTCCAGCACCATCTCACCGACGGTCTCGGTGACCTTCGCCCGCCGGACGTTGGGGACCACATGATGTTTGAGAGCCATGGTATAGATGACCGGCCTTTTGATGAGCCGCTGCGGGAAGATGAGATGCACCACTTTCTTCGGCATCGGTTACTCCGCCCCGCCGGCGATGGCCGGAATAATGGAGACCTCATCCCCATCCTTCAAGGGAGTGGCCTCCGCTTTCAGGAACCGGATGTCCTCTTCATTGACGTAGATGTTGACGAACCTGCGCAGGCGCCCCTGGGGATCGCAGAGCCGGTCTTTGAAGCCGGGATACTGGCGCTCCAAATCCGCCAGGAGCTCCTGGACCGTCCCGCCGACTGCCGCGATCTCCGGCTTATCCCCGGTGAGTTTCTGCAAAGGGGTTGGTATTCGAACCGTAATGGCCATCTCTCCTCCTATTTATTATTTATCGCCGACTGCTTCTTCAAAAGAACTTAAGGTCGGCTTGATCTTAATCGGTTTTCCGATATGGTCCACGACCGCTTCCTGGGTCTTTAACCCGTGACCGGTGATGCAGATGACGATCGACTCATCGCGAGGAATCCTCTTTTGTTCGATGAGCTTCCGGGCGGCAGCCAGCGTGACCCCGCCAGCCGTCTCGGTAAAAACCCCTTCCGTCTCTCCCAGCAGCTTGATCGCCTCGACGATCTCCGAATCGCTCACCGCCGCTCCCCACCCTTGCGTCTCCCGGATCGCGTCGGCCGCGTAATAGCCGTCGGCGGGGTTGCCGATGGCCAGCGATTTGGCGATCGTCTTAGGTCTAACCGGCTTGATGATGTCGGAGTTCTCGACGATGGCGGTGACGATCGGGGCGCATCCTTCCGCCTGAGCGGCGTAGAGCCGGGTGTGGGGCTTCTCGATCAGACCCAGTTTATGAAATTCCTTGAACCCTTTCCATATCTTTACCAGCAGAGAGCCGCTGGCGGCGGGAACCACGATGTGCCGGGGCGCCTTCCAACCCATCTGCTCGGCCACCTCAAAACCGTACGTCTTGGACCCTTCCGCGTAGTAGGGACGGATATTGATGTTGACGAAGGCCCACCGGTGCCGGGCGGCGATCTCCGCGCAGAGGCGGTTCACCTCGTCGTAATTCCCCTCGACGGCGATCAACCGGGGATGGAAGATCAGAGAGCCCACCACCTTTCCCATCTCCAGGTCGGCCGGGATGAAGATGAACCGTTTGAACCCGGCCTGTGCGGAGAGGGCGGAAACAGCGTTGGCAAGGTTTCCCGTCGAGGCGCAGGCGACGGTGTCAAATCCCAGTTCCCTGGCCCGGGAGAGGGCCACACAGACCACCCGGTCCTTGAAGGAAAGGGTCGGATGGCAGACCGAGTCGTCCTTGATGTAAAGCTCCTTTAGCCCAAGTTCCTTGGCCAGCCGGTCGGCCCGGAAGAAGGGGGTCATCCCGGTGTTGAACCCGACGGTCGGTTCCCCGTCGATCGGCAAAAGTTCCCGATACCGCCAGATATTCCGGGGACGGCTCTCGATCGACTGCCGGGTCATCTGTCTGCCGATGGAGGAATAGTCGTAGTCCACCTCCAGGGAGCCGAAACAGTATTCGCAGACAAACAGGGCCTTCGCCGGGAATTCCCGGCCGCATTCGCGGCAGCGAAGACCCTTAATCACCCCGCCCCTCCGGAGTGCCCCTGTCCTCTGGGTCTGCTATTCTGTGATATCACCCAAATACCTCCAGCAGTCTGGTTGAATCCCGGCTCAGAGGACAGGGGCACTGTGCCAAAAGCACAGATGCCCTCGGCTGTCTCCCACTCGAATGGACCACTCTTTCTGAAAATCACCTGTCGCATCTCCTCGGATCTTAAAGAACCCACCCTCCCTGCCGAGGGCATCACTCCGGAGGGGCGGGGTCACTCTTCACCTTCTTCAGGGTGCTGGGGAGAATCACCACTTCCACGCGGCGATTTTGGCGGCGCCCTTGGGGACTGTCGTTCGAGGCAACCGGTTGATATTCCCCGAGCCCCACGGCCCTCAGGCGGGAGGGCTCCAACCCCTCGGAACCGATGAAATAATGCAGGACCGCGAGGGCCCTGGCCGCGGAAAGTTCCCAGTTGGATTTCCAACCGGAATGTTTGATCGGCTCATTATCGGTATGGCCCTCCACCGCGACGGGAGAATCCGGGACGGCCTCTTTGAGCACTGCCGCCACCTTCTTCAAGGTCTCAACCCCTTGGAGCTTCACGATGTCCTTTCCGGAATCAAAGAAGATCTCATCGAGGAGGGTCAGGACCAGCCCCCGCTGTGTCATCTCCAGCTTCGCCCGGGCGTCTCCCAGCTCCTTCTTCAGCCCCTCGGCGAGCTGCCGCTGGGCATTGAGGAGCTCCTGATTCTCTTGGGCGGTCTCTTGGGCCGCCCGATGGGCAGCCGCCCCTTTCTCTTCGGTAAGACGCTCGACCTCCCGCGCCCGTTCATCCTGCAGACGATTCAACTCCGCCTGAAGCTGGTCCGCCTGCCTCAACAGATCCTTCCGGGACCGATCCGCTTCGGCGAGCCGTCCTTTCAACTGCTCCGCCTCCGTCTCGAGCCCCCGCTCCCGGGCCGACTTCCAAGCAAATGAACATCCGCCCACAGCGGGCAACACGGCAATGACTGTAAACGCAAAGAATATGCGAGCCGTTCGTGCTGAGCCCTTCGGCAGGCTCAGGGCAGGCTTTGTCGAAGCACAACTCACAGGATCGTTCCTCCCTCAAGCGGAAGAGATTCCTCTTCTGGGGTGGGTTCCGGCCTTCGCTGCGGCCTCTTCCTGGGAGGGCCCCTGCCCGGTAGGACGGTCACTTCAATGGGGGGGGTCTGGTATTCCTTTCCTTGATACTCGATCTTAACGGGCCCGAGGGTATGCGTGCCCGGCGCTGTCGGAGCCAGGGTGTACAAGAGGGTGAGGGTGGAGTTAACTTGGCCTGATCGGATCTGGAGCGACTGGGACTGCCCGGTTGAGAGGATCTCGAATCCATCGAAGGCCGTTAGATGGACCTTCGGCGTCTCTTGAATGGAACCGGCGATCGTGATGGAAAAGGTAAACGGCTCGCCGGCAGGGACTTGCTTTTTGTCCACCTGGGCTCCGACCTTCAGATCCTCGGAGGCAAAAACGGGAGTGAGCAACAATACCATTGTCATTGCGAGGGAGCCCTGAAGGGGCCGCCGAAGCAATCTCCATATCACTGTTTCTCACCACCCTCCTTCACCAGAATCTCGACGACCTTCACGCCGCAGAGCTTCTCAAACTGCTTGGCATCGGCGGCCGTCCCCACAATGGACCCATAGTGCATGGGGATCACCACCTTGGCCGTCATCGCCTTGGCCGCTCGGGCCGCCTCCTCCGCTGTCATCACATAGGTGCCGCTGACCGGCAGGAGCGCCACGTCCGCCTGGAACATCTTCATCTCAGGGATGAAGTCGGTATCTCCGGCATGGTAGATCCGGGTGCCGTCCACCTCCACAATGAAGCCGACCCACTCGTTGCTTCGAAGGTGAAAAACCTTGGTGAGGTTGTAGGCGGGAACCGCCTCCACCTTCACCCCTTTAAGAGTGAGGGTATCGCCCGGCTTGACCAGATGAATCCTTCCCGGCACCGCCGCCTGCTCCAGCTTCATCGCAGCCCCCGGAACGGTCACAATCTCGGTGTCCGCCTTGGCCACCTTGGCGACATCCCCTGGGGAGAGATGGTCAAAATGAGGGTGCGTGATCAGGATCAGGTCCGCGTCGTGCGGCTGCCCGGTCAACTTCCAAGGGTCAAAATAAATCGTCACCCCGCCCCGGACCAGACGGAAGGAAGAGTGCCCGAGCCAGGACAACCCCTTCGTGTAGTCCGCCGCCGGCATCTCCACCGCCGCGTTCAGGGTGTGCCCCCGGGACAAGAAAACCAGACCGACCAACCCGATGGTAATCAAAGAGACAATCCGGCCCTTCTTGGTTTTATTCATGACGCCAGTATATCAAAGGGAATCAGCGCCTGGCAAGCCGGCGTGAGGGGGAATTACTGGTAGTAGGCTTCCAGCTGGAGATCGAGCCGCTCCAGCCAAGAGCGGAAAGAAACGTCTTCGATCTTGAGAAAAGGTCCCAGCCCCGCCAGATTGAAGAGAGTCAGCAGGACATGGATCTCATTTCCTCTACCCCAATATTTCAATTGAAAATCCGCGATGGCCGCGTGAGGATTCCCGTTGTATGGGGAAGCGCTGACATCGACGACCGGCTCCAGGGCTTCAAGCCCGGCCTCTTCCAACCCGGCTTCAATCTCCTGTTTGTGAGCCGCATCCCGGGCGAATACCACCCACCCAAGTTTTTCACCACCGGCGGGTCGAAATCGAGCCAGTCCCCTGAACAGTTCCCCAGTCGCGACCTCCGGCCCCACAAAGATCACCCGCTTCAACGCCGCCCCCGGCGCCAACTGGATTTTTTCTTCCAGCCCGGCAAAGGATCGAGTTTGTCTCCACCATGCAAGCTGTCGAGCAATTCCCTCTTGAAACGGTACCAAGCGTCCCTGCATTCCTAAAAACGCTAAATCTTCGCTTGCTGAAGGGGGCTTATCTCGCAAAACCTGTCTTCCAGGAACAACCTCTATCTCTTTACCAAGAACCTTTACACCAACCACATTGGAAATTTGCTTTGCCATCTCCACGTTGGGAATCCAGGGAGCACTGACGGACAACACCACCTGGGGTTCAGGTTGGGTGGGTAATTCAATAGCCGATGCCCTGTACAACATCTCTACCACATCATCGATATGGGTCGGAGCCGCATAGTCGTCAAGAATCTCTTGCTGTATCTGACCGCTCACTTTACGGAACCCCCCCTCGGGTCCTTTCCCCTCCGGTTGCTTTCTCATCCAAGGCCTGTATCTACCTTCCCGAATCGCCTCGTAAACAGCCAGGAACCATTGCGGCCGCCGCGCTGCTTGAGGGTTCGGCTTATGCCTGGGGTTCCAAACCATTGGGCCTAACCCCTGTCCCGGCCCATACACATCGGAAATCTTGAGCACCCGAATATCTTTCTTACCTCCCTGTCCTATGATTTCCAGAATGCGCTGCCCCAGCAGCTTAGAATAGGGGTAGCTAAAGGCTCGCGCATAAACAACGGTTTTTTGGACAGAACTCTCGGGTCCATCTAAAAAGCTCTGCGGCGGATGCGAATTCAGATCATCCGCAATAAAGGCAAGGAGCTGCTCCCGCGCAGGAACTGTATTGCCTAAGGATCGAATCCATTCAACGTAAGCTCTAGCCCTCCGGTCGATTTCTTTCCATAGTTGGTACTGTTCGGGTTTCGTCAAACGAGCAAACATATAATCGCTGGCGCTACTGGAAGTCCAAAGGAGCCGCTGGCCTGGTTCCAGAGCGTACCCGATCAGTGCCGCACTCAAACTGTTCTGGAGCAGCTCATCTTCAAGGGAGGTGGACCGGCCGCCTGGGAGATGTTGCCATGCCAATCCTGCGGTATCGATGATAATCTTGGCTCCTTGGATCAATTTCCGAACATCTCCAAGCACAAGGTGATCTCCTTGAATCGGCTCCAGCTTTCTCGCCCCGGGCAAGGCGCTTATCTGCTCTCGGAGTCGATCGGGGTCCTGGGTAGTGACCGCCTTGACCCTCCCGACCATCGGACCATATCGATCAAGCAAGCGATCCAAGTAGCGCCCACCTACAAAACCTCGGCCACCCAATACCGCAACCGTTGCATCCTGGTAGTAATCCTCAATCCGTCTCTCCCACTCCTCTAGACCACTGGTCGCCTCCGAATCGTTCTTCTCAAACCGCCAGGGCTTTTCCACCTCCGCTCCCGGGGTCGGCTGGACAACAAAGAGGGCCCTGCCGTCCAGCAGCGCTTGGCGCAGTTTCGTCTTTCTCTTGAAATAGTCTAACTCCTTCATCTGGTCTCGGAAATCATCCAACGAGCACCCCTTTGAAAGCAAGGCCACGGCGGCACCTCCAAATCCCCCTCCCGTCCAATTGACTCTTCCATCCACATCCACAAGGCTCAGAATCGGGGTCAGAAACTCCTGAATTGCGGGGTAATCCAAAACCCGATAAAGATCGATCAGATCTTTCAGTTCTCGGGCCATCAACTCTCCAAAATCATCGAAACTCTCTTTCTCCAAAAGAGAGGAGATCCTCTTCATTCGAACATAATTCCGGACCATGTACAAGACACGATTCCGAACGTAATAGGTAGAACGCGCCACTTTGTTCCGAAGCCCTGGATAATTCTGTTCGACCTGACGAAACAGAGCAGAATAACGCGTGCCGTCGACTCTTTCGGTCAGCGAATCAGGTAGTTCTGCGACCATCCCACTCAACTTCTCCTCATCGAGACCGTTCTTCATCCCGAAATCAATCAGCTCCCAAAGAGACCACTCCTTTTGAATCTGCTCCGCTTTCTCTTTGGAAATCTTTCCCAATTCCTCTTTTAAAAGCTGACCGAACAACACCCGCCCAAACAGATTGGTTTCGGCTGAACGCTGGTTAAACCACGGCAAGGCCGTCCCAGCCATCCTCCTGCTGACACCACTGCTGATGATTACAAAATTCCAACCCGCAGGTAATTTGAAATATTGGGGTTCTTCATCGGGATAAGCCACTATCAGATGTCCCTTTTTTCCCATCAAAGCCGCCAGATGATCCGACCAGCCCCCACGGGTCCCTCGAAGCCATTCCGCACGGCCGCACCCTGCAGCGAAGCTCCGCCGATCCGACTCCCATTCTTTACCGTTTAGCTCATGAAAGGCGATCGCGGCGGCAGTCAGGAAGCTGGAAGAGGTCGCCAGCCCCATCCCGAGAGGAGCCGAGGTATCAAAGATTCCCTCGAAACCATTCCATTTCACACTTGAATCCGCCTTCAACCATTCATTCAACCAATAGGCGCAAGCTGCCATCGCATAATCGGCCCAATCTTCCTTCCGAAGCGGCTTTTTTCTGTTCGGAAGACCTCCATTGAGGCCACCCAACTTCTTCCTGGGATCAAAAACGACAGGTTCCGATGGGAACAATGTACTTGTGATATGAACCTCGGAATCCGAACGAGCCCGCACCAAAGCCAGCGAGTCCCGATCCAGAGTAGAGACCAACTGCGGTCCTCCATTATAGTCCCAATGGTTTCCCATCAGGTCAACCCGTGCGGGGACGACGATAAACTGAACCGGTTCGTCCCGGTCTCCAAACTGGCTGGTAAACTTCCCCAGCAGATTGAGCCGTCGGTCAACCTCTTTCTTAAGCTTCTCCGAATCCGATCCGTATCGGTTCTTCAGCACCACGAGAACAGACATTCCCCGGGAGAGAGTAAGGTCAGGAGGGAAAGTCCGAAGAATTTGATCCGCCTGTTCCAAGGCCAATTTCCATTCCGTAGCCGTCCAGTTCTTTCCCTCCTCCAGCCCGGCGGTGAATTTTAACTCTTCCGCCCGATCCCTCAGCGTATTGACGACAACCTCCAGGTCGCCGATCCGGGTCACATCCGGCATCTTCCAAGCGGGGACATCGATACCGGCCACGATCTTCCCCTTCTTCAAGGCCTCCGCGACCATGTCGGTGGCGTAATACTGGTTCTGGGCGTTTTTGTTCAGGATCCCGGACAGGAACTGCCGCATGAGACTCACTCGAACCCCATAGACTCCGGTGTTCGTTTCATGAATCCCATCCAGCTCCTGCCAACTTTCGTAGCCGGCATCGTGATACTTTTGAGGAAACGGCTTCCCCTTGGTAATGGCATCACTGATCTCTTTCTGCTCAAGTATCTCCAAGATCAAACCGTTCTTCCGGCTTCGCACGATCCGGCCCTTGTCCTTCGGATCCTTCACCACGGAAGTTCCCACCACCAGATCCGTTTTCTCAAGGGCCCGTAGAATATCCTTAAAGACGTTGGCGTCCAGCAAGGGCTGGTCTCCAGAAGCGATGATGACCGGTTTGTCCGCCAAACCCTGGAGATTGCCGGCCGCCAAAGCGCGCCAGACCGCTCCTCCGGTCCCATCCCGGTTTGTCTGCTCCACGTAAGAGACCTTTTTCTGCGCATCCAATTGGGTGAACCGGTCCATCACCAGATCCTTCTGATGGCCGACGACGGTGATCACCATCCCTCCCAGCGCCAAAGACGCGGAAACGGGCAGCCACCCCACCGGCAGTTCCGTTCCGGCCGGAAACCCAGGAACATTCTTCAAGGGGACTAACCCTTTGGAAAGAATTTCAGTCGCCTGCCCCGTCCTTGGATCCGTGCGGGCCGCGAACTCTTCCTGGCGGCCGGCCTCCTCAATGCTTTCCTGCCATCGAATCGCCTGCCCCGCCATCAGGGAAATAAAGACAAAAGGAGCCGATCCGAAATCCGGCCGGGCATTCGACGGAAAAACCGGCACCTGATCCAACGGAACCGCCTCTCCCAATGGCTTAAACTGCTCCTCCATCCCCGCGGCTGCTTGGGTGAAATCAACCTCCTTAGAAAGGATGATTTTCGCATTCACTAAGTTGGAGAAGGCCACTCCCTGTCGCGGATTCTCCGCAGCGGCCTTCCTCAAGGCAAAGTCATGCAAATCATCCATGATTTGTCCAAGACGGTCGATTCGCGCCAAAACGTCTTGGGTTAAGGAGAAATCCCATCCTCCGAGCAGACGGTTCATCTTCCATCGGAAGATTTTGGAGACTAAATCCTGTGCCATGGTATTTGCCAAATCATTGCGGTTCTTGGACGATATTGGAGGCACAGAGAACTGGGGTGATTTTTCCAAAAATTGGCGGGCCGCAATCAGGCGACTCTGCTGATCCTCCGTCACCCTGGTTTGATTGTTCTCCCTCATTTCAGCAGCGAGGGTGTGAAGTTCCTTCATGGGCTGATCCATCTCATTCAAGAGTGCCGCGAGGCGGGCCATCGCCCCTTCCACGGCGGCATCCTGCTCCTTGATGTTCCCGACATCCACCTTAGAGTAGGTCGACTTTGCTGGATCTGTCAGTTGCTCAACCCTGCCTTTCCGGGCCTGCCAAGTGTTGGAAAGCAGATGGTCCAGCAATCCGGTAAGGCTCTGAACCAGGGACGGCTGCACCGGACCAAAATCTCCTTTTAAATGACCGATCAACTCTTCGGCCTCCAGATCGTTCAAGAAAGCCAGCCAGAGGGAATAAATCCGCTCGTACAGGCGATCGAGCAATAATTCCGCCTCGGCCCTCTGCAGAAATGTCACCGTGGCAAAAACCATCCGGCGGGTGTCTCCGATCTGCGTTTTGGAACGCCGGAACTCCAGCTTGTAAAGGTAATGCTCCTTCCCGGAGGGTTCCCGGTAAAAGGCCTGGATCTCGTAACCGCCGTCATGGATCGTGCGCTTATCGGGAAGCGTCCGTTTCCCGGCCACTGGGATTTGGTAATCCTCAATGCTATTGATCGGCTCTGAGATTCGGATCCTGTCGAGAGGAACTTGCAGCACATCTGCCGTCTCCTCTCTAAACCGTTTGACCCACTCTCCCTCCGGAGCCAACAGGCGATCGGCGGTATCCTTAAATGGCTTCTGGTCTTGGATCCCCACCCCGTGAAGGACTTCCGTATCGTATCCGGGATCGGTGTTCCGCATCGGTGGCAGGATCTCATGGACAATGTGATAAACCAGGTACTGGATCTGTCCCGGCTGATACCATTCCCTCTCCACCTTCTCCAGGAGCCGTTTCTTTTCCTGTTCCTCCTCCACGAGCAGATCGATCAGCCGTTTGACCCGGTTTGGATTTCGGGCGAAGTTCACCATCGAGACAATCCCCTGGACCATGTCTCGGACTTGAACGTCGCCCGAAATGGTAGCCGCGGCGGACCCTTCTCCTCCCATCACGGAAACATCCCCCGGATGCTGTTCCTGCAGCTCCCGGATCAACCGGTTCATCCCTTGGACAACGTTGGCCTCTCCGGTCTCCGTGATGAGAAACTTAAATCCCAGCCGGTCCGCCAGGATCTTGGCGACGATCGTCGTCGCCTCATTGGCCACCACTCCAATCCCCGAAACCTTATTTTCTTCAGCCGACAACACGTGGTTTAAAACATCCAACAGGTATCCTGCCTGCGGGTCCAGATAGAGAAATTCTCCGCTTGGGGCCCGGTAAACGATCCCTTTGCGGTCTCCGTCCGGATCCGGGTTGACTAGGATCAGGGAGATCCTGTCTTGATCAAAAGCGGGGGCAACTCCCTCGGCAAATTCGATCAGATTTCTGGAGGAGATTTCCCCGGGTGGGAGAGAGTGCGCGAATTCCGCGGCATTGGCCCCGATGACGATATAACCGCCGAAGAGCCGATCATAGAAGGGCAGGTCCGTGATCCTAGCCCCGCCGTTGGCGTCGATCACGACGGTGATGCCAAGACGATTAAGCTCCTCAGATAATTGGGCAACGCGATCCTCCACCTCTTGGCCGGTTTTGGAGGACCCCACGAAGAGCTGTTCCAGGTAACGGTGGTATCTGCGCTTGGAATCGGCGTACTCCTGAGGCATCCGTTGAAGAATCTGATCGACCGGGCCATTCAGCGCCGGGTCTTGGAGCCACTCCATCACCTGCCGAACCTCGTTGAAATCTTGGACCGCCGAACGGATCTGCTTATTAAACTCCTCCGCCCGGGCCCAGGGAAGAATCTGCCCTGTCCAGAGCATCAGCTTGGTTCCTTGGAATCCCTGCGGGATGTGGCTCGGCGTGATCTCATAGGAGGCCAAAAGGTTTTCCCCGGGATCGGACAACAGCGCTCGAGCCGCCGCTTCGGGAGCGCTGGTGATTCCGATGAACTTCACCCCGACCCCCATCTTCTGGAAAACCCGGGCGGCCACTTGGAAGATGGCGGGGCCCGTGCTGCGGGGATCCATCCCGATGGCGATGTTCCATTGACTGGGCATCTTCTTTTCCTTGTCGTTCCTGCCAAATTCCTCCCGCCACTTCGGCATATTCTCGACGAACCGCTTCGCTACCAGACCGAAGAGCACCTTCACCAAGTCGTGGGGCTGGGACCCGATGTCCACCATCATCTCCTGCGCTGGGAACCCTTCCTCTCTGAGGCCGGCCTCCACCAATCCAATGGGAGCGGCCATCCGCTGTCCTGATCCGGTCAGCTGGGACAGCAGTGATTTTTCTGGATCCACCCAGCGCTTCAACCGTTCATGGATTTCATGCATCCTCTGTTCGGTCATCTCTCCGGCAAAGATGGGAGTTTCCGGAGAGCCCAGTTCCATCCGATGAGTAAAATCCAGCCGGGCCGTCATCGCGTCCTTGAAATAGTGATCGGCGTAGGGCCCCGGCGGAATGCGCGTCTGCCTTTGTTGATACCCTCGCGCTAACCCGCGGACTGTTTCCGGCAATCCATGGACCCGGGCCTTCACGATTACATCCCGCGCTGCGGCGGCGATTGCCTGACTCGGATGATTCAACAGCTCAATAACCTGGGTGATCTCCTGCGGCGTTAAGGAAGTCCCTCCTTCAGCGATATCGTAAACAATCCTGTAAAGGTATTGGAGTTCCTGCTGATCCGCTTGTTTATCCCACAACCTCTCTCCGACCCGCTCCAGTCTGGTCCGCAGAACCACCCGTTTACCCGATGCGACGAGTTGGCGCACCTGGGCTGGAGTAACAACCTCCATCGGCAAAACCGCCTCTCCCTGAGGGGGTGGAATCATAGGAGAAGAAATCACGTACCGTTCAGGGGCAAACGCCTCCGACAGCGGATTCGCCGAGTCCGGAAGTTCCTCCAGCCCGGCGGTTAATTTATCCTCGTCGGGAGACTGGGTGGGAGTGAGCAGGCGGTTTCCCAATCCGGGCCTGGCGGTCCCTTCGAAGGCCGCCTCCACTTTCAGGGTGTCTGTTTGCTCAGCGAATGCAAAAGAGGGAACAATCGGAGAAACAACAAGCGCCTGGATCAAAACCCAGGCGCTTAGGCGCTGAATGGATTGCCGCTGATAAATCCGTTTCATGAAAATGTCATTGGTATTACAAAGAAAATCCTCTGATTTATGCCTGGAAAGCCAGCGTCGCGTCTCGGATAAAGCCCCGCCACATCTCCAGCGATTCCGGAGTCACCTCGATTCCGAAAATATCCCGGAGGAGGTTCTGGATCAACGAGGAGACCGGTTGACCGGCGGTGCCGAGTTTCAACTCTTCAGGAACCTTCACCTCCATTATTTGAACGAGCCACTCCTCGGCTTTCTGGACCGCGATCTGAACCGTTGGATATTCCGGGCTTCCGACAAGAAAGATCGTGCCGGAGGGGGCGAGTTTCCTCACCAAATCCGCTTCTTTCTCATTGAGCACGACGAAAGCCACCGGCAAGGACTGCTGTCTGTCAGGAGTCTTCACGGCACTCAAAGCAACCCCATAGGCCAGGCCGCTCTCATGCGGCCCTGCAATGGCGCCCACCCAGGAAACGGCAGACGATGCGGACTCCAGTCTCACCTTGTCCCTCAACAACACCTCCGCATCCACCGGTCTTGCGGAACCGTTCGCCGCTACCTCCTCCATCCCAGCGTCGGTACTCGGCAGAACTTGGATCTTGGTCCCGTTCGCCCCTCCAAACCGAAGCGCCATTTTCCCATCAGGAGAAACGGTTTCAGCAGCGGAAACCAGATCATCGATTTTCCAACGCGTCAGGTCCGCGCCGCTAAGCACCTGGGGACCAACCCTCTGCCCTGTCCGGGGAGAAATTCCACCGGAGAAGGAAACCTCCGCGCCGGAATGGGTGCTGGTAAATTCCTGAATCTGACGGACCATCTCCTTATGTCCCGCCCTTTCCTCAAGCCCCGCTAACTTCTCTAAGTCACGCAGACCTGCCTCAATCTGATGCACAGCTGCGTCTACCTGTGGGTTTGCCGGCGACATCTTAACTGTATAGTAGAGGAGTCGCGCCTCTTTAGAATCGGGCGTTGGGCGATACCGTTTTTCAATAGGGGTCGACACCGGAACACCCCACTGGCCAAACACCTCTGAAATTATCTGTGAAACCCCCTCAAACCTGGCATCATCCGCAGGAACCGCCAGAAGAACTGAAGATTTCTCGGGAGAATAAGGATCGGTGCTTGGCTGAACAATTGCCTGCTTGCGTTCCTGGAAATCCCTATAGACTCCAAAGAGCCCATCCACCTCTTCAGGGGTTAAGGTGGTGCCCTCGTACAAATTCACAAAAGAACCTGGGAGTATTCGATCGATCAATTCCTGGATTGCAAAGCGGTCTGAATCACTCAGAACCCCGCTGACTACCACAAAGGAGACCCCAACATGATCTGTTGAGCGGAAACCGTGAGTGGAAACCCTTTGCCCGAGAGGAATCATTAAAGCGTCCAAGAGGCGCAGCAGATGGCTCTTGGGTCCGGCAATTGCAACGAGAGAGCGGTTCTTAAATTGTTCCGTCTCGAAACGGATCCTCCCATTCTTGTGAAATTCCTCTGTCAGTTGAATCACAATCTGGCGTAGCTTACGGTGTTTGGAAGGCGCAGCCGGCAGGGGCTCGGCACTCGCGCCCGCGGGAATCAGATTCCCCTTCCATCTGTATTTTCCATTTCCTGAATCATAATTCCAGACTCCCTCTGTGAAAACCAATGTCTTACCTTCTGAATCCAGCCGAAGGCGGTATCGGCCGTCGAGCGCCCCCATGGCCAAGTACAGTCCCCCGAGAAGCTGAAGACGGCTAAGCTGCAAAAAGGACGCGGGGGGTGTAGAAGGATGTTCTTTTTCCTCCTGCATCTCCTCGTAGAGGGCGCGAATGGCCTTCCCTTGAGAATCAACCAACTCATAACGGAGTCGAGCCGGAGTCGGCCCATCCTGCGGAAAATCCCTTTGAGTCAGAAGCTCCACCAGTTTCCGCACAGCGTCGGCCCTATCGGCACGAAGAGGCTTAACAACAGAGAGTTGTTCCGTCATCCGTTCAATGGTTTGGATGGCTCCCTGCTCAATCAGGTATCCGATGGCCCAGCGGTCCTCTGGAAGGGTTCCTTTCCATGGGTAGCTTAATCCGAAGCGGAAAAGAAAAGCGGGGCCGGGACGCTGGAGAGCCCCTCCAAAGATTTTGGCGGCCTGTCCCGCGTCAAAACCGTAGGTATAGGGCGACAATCTTTCCTCCGAGCTCACGCGTTTCTTTACGAAAGCTCGGTCCAGACGAGCTCCCTGTTCTAGAATCGTCAGGCCAGCCAGGAATGATCCTAATACCTCCACTGGTCTTTCCTGGCTGCCCTGAACTGTGGCGTAGGCACCATGGGTAACGGGTAGGTGCAGTCGAACTGGTTTCTTCCCGGGTACTCGGATGAGGACCGGGTTAACCATCTCGTTTTCGATCCAAGTGGCGAGATGGTCATTCCGGATATTGTTGCCCCACCGGACATGCCGCATGAGGCTGTTCAACGTGTTGTTGTTCCCGGCTTGGACATCTTCCAGCCGGCCGTAGATGGCCTTGTTCCGATCCCCCAAGTTAGAACCTTGGACAATCATGCTGCCGATCACCAGGTTTTCTTCTCCGATTTTTGAACCATCCTGAATCTTGGAGAGATTGACCTCGGACTTAGAGCCAACCTTACTGAAATCCTTTTCACCCTGAGATCCCACGATGCTAAGGCGAGTGTGGGATTCTGGCTCCAAGACATTGCGGTTCAGCAGCAGAACGCCATAAGCTCTGGCCTTTGAGCCTACTCTCGCACCTCTGCCCACTGAGCTGTAGGCAAGTTGAGCCCCAGACTCTATCCTTGCTCCTTCAGCGATGTGGACCCCGGGTCCGACCACGGCGCCGCTTTCAATCACGGCCCCTGAACCGATCACCGCTGAAGGATGCACCGAAGCCCCTTCTCCCCTCACGGCATCCTTGGCTACAGAACCCTGCTTCGGCTCTTGGAATAGATCAAGAATGGCCTCCGAATCATCATCGGTCATCATCGGATACCAGGGCTGCTGCGGGTGTTCCTCATCTGGCTGGGCGGCCGCCAGATCTTCGATCGTGTGCTGCAGGTCCGGATATCCGATGTATCTCCCATCCTTTTCGCCATGATGGACCCATCGGCCATTCTCTTTCCACCAGGAGCCGAAGGCCGGCTGTCCCTCCTCGGGGCGAACTCTCCATTCCCCAACCCAAGCCCGAGAGTTAAGATGCTCCTCCAGCCGGATGATCCCGCTGTCAATGATCCCAAGCCGCGTGCTGATCTCCTCACGCCTTTGCCGAATCTCCTCACTGTCCGGACGCTTACGCAAATTATCAAACTCCTGCTGATTCTTCTCCCGATCAATCCGCAGTTCCACGATCTCCGAACGGATGGCGGCCTGGATAAACCCATTGAACTGCTCCCTGACTTGTGGATCGTTCCATGAATCCCGTTTCTGCAAATCCAGGAATTCCTCCGCCATCTGGGTCAGGACTACATCTATCGCGTGGTCCAAGACCCAAGCAGGAACCTCCTGCCGGGCGGTCAGGGCTCCTCGGAGAGAGAAATTTCCGACCCGGCCCCAAGCCTCGCCGGTACCTCTCCATGATCTGTGATGCGCATCCTCATAGACGAATCCCCGGGGAGCAACCACAGCAAAGTGTCCCAGGTAAGTCCGGTCAAACCGGCGCAGAACATCTTCGGCCGTCTGGATGTCATCGCGATTCCACAAATCCGTCACTCCGATGAGCTTCGAGGTGCCCCCGATGATTCCCCCAAAACCAAAGGCCACGATCCCGTGTGCTGAAACCTCTTTACCTGTAATCTTCTCAAGACGGGTCTGTTCAGGTTGGAGGCTCCCGGAAAACTCCAGGGCGATCGCATGGTTTCCAAAAATTTTCCGAGAAGACATGAATCCCAGCTCGCGATAAGTCCGATCGTGGACTTCAGGACCTGCATGATCCACAACCATCGGCGGCAACGAGAATCCTTCAACGTACTCCACGTAATAATTCCGAGAGCGTCCCGCCCGACCAAGTCTTTCACCCGGACGCCCCACAAAATTGCTTACCTCAATGGGGCCGGTTACTCTTTCCTCTTCAAACGGCCCTTCGAAGTTTCCGACGACGGAGCCGTCCGGAATGTCCGAAAGAACCAATTTGGCGGTGGTGCAGCGGCAGTCAGCGCCTAATCTTCCATTCTGACCGATGTTGGGATAAGTCTTAAACCTCTCCCAGACGGTGCGGGCCCCAACGCTAAAGTTCAAAAGATAGGTTCCGGGTGAGAGGCGAGAATCCTCTCCAACCTCGGTCGGCTGTTCTTGAGCAAGGTAGGGGCTCTTCGGAGACAACCGCCACTGTTCGATTTCGTCTGGCGGGGAAGGCTTATAGATCAGAACCGAGCCGGCTCCGACCTGGGCTCGAGCACGTACCTTGGCGTTCTCCAGATAGGAACCTCGGCCAATCCGCGCTTCCGCCTCAACGACAGCATCCTTGCCCACAATCCGGACACCGGGCTCCAAAACAGCCGTTGGGTCAATATTGGTGAGATCCACCTCCAAAGGAGTTCCGGGTCTTCCAATCATCGCTCCGGTATTGGTCACCAGCCAGTTTCCGAATTCAGCCCAGGGGCCGCTGCCAATTCCAAGCTCCACTTGGCTCAAATACTGGAGAGTCAGGTCGGTCAAACGGGGCGGCTGATGGACTTCCTCTAAGCCGGACGCCTTAGCCGGTTCACCTTCCATGACCGCATAAGGTTTATCTAGGGTTTGGATGATCACGATGGCTTTGTCAACTTGAAGGACCGCCTCTTCTATTATTCCGGCTCCTTTCCCCATAGCGGCACGGGCTGCCGCTCCAGAAATTCCATCCCGATCTTTCATGATGATGATCCGATGAGACATGGTTCTGTCTTCCAAGGGATGATGGATCACCGCCACGTGCGGCCGATTATCCTTTTTATACGCAATGTACTGAAGTAGAGTTTCCTGGATGACCTCCGGCTCCAGCCGCTGGCCGCCCGGTTGAAATCGGCTGATCACCAGCTTCGCAGCGAAATCCTTGAGTTCCTTGGCAACGACCGCCCCGCCCGCTTCGATCCCCACCGTCACGAACTTCGCCTGGTGGCGGATGGAATCGATCGTCCGGGTCAATTCTGTGCGGATCTGTTCCGTCAAGGTTTGGAATGCCTCTAAGAGAGACGCTTCTCTGCCGAAGTGCTCCTCCCAATCAAATTCCATTCTTCCGGTCAAGGCAAAGTAGACGTCCCGGAGTTGAACCAGCATATCCTGCATATTATCTCCCGGGAGCCGCACGCCATCCGCCAAGTCGTCCCAAAGGGGTTTAAAAACCTCGCGCACCGCTGAACGGAAACTGGGATTTTCAAGGATCTCTCGATTCTTAAATTCCTGTTTGGAAAGTCTCTCCCAGTTTTCCAACTCTTTCTGTTGAATCTTCCCCATCAGCACCGCGTACTCGTTAATCGCCAGAGCGGTGTGATAGGCAAACAGGTGACCCGCCATCGCGGAATAGATGGGAGAGAAGTCTTCCGGCGCTTCCGGAACAGTGATGATGTCGATGGGGCGGGGCAGCATTTCTGTTCCATTGGGACGCTTCCTTTTAACAAAAAATTTGGGCTCCCCTCTTTCTAGAAGATAGGTATCCCTCTCATTTTCCGTAGCCACGACGATGGGAGCAGCCCGATGAGCGGTAAATTTCTCCAACTCCTGAAGCACGTATTTGCTCCAGTAACTGCCATCGTCTCCACGAATGTTGGCTGCCAAAATCAACAGCCATGGCTCTGCGCTCAAATTGATATGTTTCGGATGGGTCATGTAGTCCCGGCCAATCGCCATGTAGGTCAGCTCAGAATTCTTGATTCGGACCTCCTCCGCCGAGTCATACGCGAAGCCATCCCCTAAACAGGCCTTCTCTCCTTTTCGCAGCGGCCAGAAGCGGGCGGCCTTCACGAGAGGATGGGCCAGCGCCCGTTCCCTTTCAGCAGGATTTTCCTCCGGAAGCGGAACATAGCGGGGAACGGTCTTCAGCGTTTCCGCCATCTTCCGAGGCGTCGCCAGCAATTCTCTGGCGTCGCCGACCAAGGCCGGATCGTCCTTAGGCAGACCGAGAGCCTGGGCAATCTTCATCCCAATGGTGTAGCCGGCGCCGATCTGCGCGTAAAAGGCCTTCGTGGAAGCGACGGCAATCTCCGGTTCCCGTCCGGTCCCCGTGTAAATCACCCCGCCCCCACTATCCTGGGCGATAAAGACGGCATCGGAATCCCGCTTGTTAACAATGACAAGAACCGTTGCGCCACGTCCGTCTGGCCCTTGAGTCATTGCCTTCCTCAAGGTGACATTGGTGTCCTTGGTTCCACCGGACTGTGTAACAGCAACAATCAGGGTGTCCGACATGTCTTTTGGAACATCGAACATCCCTGTCTCCGTCGCCACTTCTCCAGTTACATCAATTTTAACAGGTGGAAGTCCGTTTGCTTGGCGATACCGGTTGGCCAATTCGATGGACCGCTTCCACTTTCTGGCGATGATGAGCCCAGCAGCATTGGCTGTCCCCATGGCGATGACGCGGATCTTGTTTAATTTGCCGTTGGCGATCTGATGGAGAACCTCTTCCGGAATTTCGTCTTCAGAGAGATTGACCACCGCCTCGTCCTTAGCGGTAGCAACATTCTTTTGGACATCCACCCGGCCTTCAATGGTGGCTTCGAACATCTCCGGGGCTTCAAAAACTTCTTTGATGAAAAAGAAGCGGTTATCTCCCAAATCCACATCCCGGGCCGTGTTCTCGGTAACCGCGATATCATCCTCGGTGAGCTCAATCCTCTTTCCGTTGTCGGCCCGGTAGAGAAAGATGTTCTCCACCGTGGGCGGTTTGGATTTATCTATGACCACATAGACCGGAACGGTCCTTTCGATCCCCCACTCTTTGACCTTGACCGGCTCGATCTTGACAAAGCGGCGGGTTCGATAAATAAAACCATGCACCTCCGAAGCCGGGATGAGCCCATCTTCGGAGATCCCGATGTAGAGACCCTGCCCGTCTCCCCCTAGAGCGACGAATCGTTTGGTAGGCTCTAGATCGCTGACGCACTGGATGGAGAAGGAGCCGTTAAAGCGAGCTATTGCTTTTCGGAAGGCCTCTTCCATCGTATCGCCCCTGGCCAGGAACTCTTCGATGATCAGCGGGATCACTTTCGTATCAGTTTTAATGTTGTCGCTGATCGTCCGCTCGATGACCCCCGAGTCCAGCGACCGTTCTTCGTACTGGCGCCTTAAGTTCGGAAAGAATTGGGCCGCGACCAAGTCCCAGCTGTTGTAGTTGGTGATGTCTCCGTTGAGGTCAGCAAAGATATTTCCGTTCTTGCCATACTGCGGAGCGATCCGATCCGAGGAAATCTGCATGACCATTTCCACTTTCCGAGTCTGGCCGTTGAGACTCAAGGTGTAAATCCCTTTATTTCCCACCGGATGGGCATTTCCTTCAGAGATGACGCCGGCGGAAGCCCACCGAGTGTGGATCATCTTTTGGCTGTCCAACTGGCGGATGATCTGCTGGAAGATCCTGTCCTGGGTGATCTGCTCGGTCAGGCGGGCCGCGTTGTCTCCCAGGCGGCCCACCAACATCGCGGTTTTATAGACGAAGGTCACCGTGACCGGCTTGGAAGGGTCCTCCTTGCCGTCCGGAGACGACCCTTTCCTTACCTCAATGGCGTTATTGACCAAATCCTCGATCTGCTGCCGTTCTTTGAACTGCGTCTGATCTCTGGGAGAAAGAACCTTTTTATAAAACTGCTGGAACGCTTGCTCATCGGCAAAAGTAAAGGACGCAGTCAATCCCAGAGAATCCCGCCCTCGGGTTTCCATCATCCGGTCGGTGGAACGGAAGGTCAACGATAAGGAATAAAGTTCCCGGACCGCCGTGTCGGACAAACCCGCCAGATCCCGAGGAAGAAGTTCCTTCAAGGTCTTGGGATCCCTCACAAGCTGCTGAGCATCTCTTATGATCCCAAAGGTTTCCTTCTCGATCGCCGATACGATATCCTTCAGACGCCCCAGCCGTCGCCTCATGATGGAGAGATCCGAAGCGGAACGGATCCGTTTCGCCTTTTTGATCCCTTTTAGGATCTCCTCTTCTTTCTCGATCTCCACGTTGAGCCGTTCTACGAACCTCTGAAGCTCGCCCTGCATGTTGAGATTCTTGAACAGCCGGAGATACTGATCAAATCGCTTGAATCCAGAAGCAATCTCCAGAAACCGATCCAGCTCGGCGTCCCCTCCCAGATAATCCTCCAAAAGATGGTTTCTGAAGACCGCTCGGGGACCGTGGAGTCGGCGGGTCACTTGGAGGAGAAGGGCCCGGCGGGCCTGGGCGACTGACGTCCGCCCTGCATCCAGTCGGCGGCGTGCGCCGTGAATCCCCTGTTTCTTATCCATCGCATACTTCAAGCTCCGCCGCAGTTCGAATATCTCTTTTTCCCTATCTTGGAATTGCTGATAAAGGGGGATCTCCTGGGAATCGAGGGTAATCCATTCTCCGGGTGCACCCTCGACACCTTCTTGTTGGATAGGACGGAGCCGCACTTGGACAGCCCCATCCTTTTCCACGACGTCTTCTTCCTTGGCAACGTAGACGCCCGGCTGGCGCAGGACATCTTCCAAGCGGTTCTTCTGGATGAGATCGAAGAGGGGGCTCAAATGAGCGGGTTCCAATTTTTCAATACCTTGAATCGGCTGATAATCCGGCTTCTCCGTTCCGACCCAACCGAAGTGACCGCAAAAATATCCTCTCTCTTGGAGTGCGGCAGCGGCGATAGCCGCGGAAGCGTCCCGACCCGCTCTGGCCTCTTTTGCCAGATGCTCCGTTAAACTGGCGCCGGACTCGTTGCGTGCAAGGTCCATTACCTGATCAAAGATCCCTGCTTGCAAAGAACTCATCTCGGAAGGATTCTCTTTGCCTTTCTCAACGATGTCAAAAACCTGCGATGCGGTTGATCCATCGATGAGGAGAGGGGAAGGAAATATCGCTACCCGTCCGTCGGCCAGGTCCCGACTACCGTCAAAAACCCCTTCCACGATAAAAACATTTTCTTGCGCCTTTACCGACTGGGTGACCGGGCCTCGCAGGTCATTTTCCATCACGGCCAGAGGAATCCAGAGGTCTCGGGGTTTAAAAGATAGGTTTTCCGATGAAACCGATTGAGACGCCGGGGTTAAAGGCGCAGAGGCAGTTTCTTTGATCGCCTCCTCGAGGCCGGATTGGGAGCGGCCTTCAATGCCTGGGCGCAGGGCCTGGCTGCGGCCAGAAGAGGCCGCACCATTTCCTGCAGCCAGTTCCTGGCTGCCACGGTCACAAGCCGGAAAGGCTTGGGACAAGGTAAAGGAAAGGATTGTTAAGACGGAAAAGAACCGGCGAAAATAAAAAACCTGTTTAAACCGCATGGCTACTCCATAATTCGTTAATCTGCTTGAGTCCATCGCGAATCTTTATGAGGGAATCTTCGATGTAATTCTTCTCTTTGGGCTCCAGGGTGCATATCCACCGGGCAGTGGATTTTATTTCAGATCGAGAAAGAAGATTGAAAACCTTCTTGGATTTTTTCATTTGACATGGGCCTCTTCATGGGCAGTAACTCGTCCCACAAGATTGCGGACTTCTTCGCGAAGTTTCTTAATATCTTGAGAATTTTCCTTTAGTGCCTGTTCAACGATGTCGAACCTTTGATTCTCCCTAAACTCATCTCGTTGAAAACCCTCCTGTATTTCACTCCGAAGCTGATCCTGTCCTTCGGAAAGCAACTGCAGTTTCTTTTGAACATCCTCCAGGATAATTTCGAATCGCTGTTTCTCGCTGGGTTCATCAGGTTGACGGGATCGTTTGGGAGATCGGGGCATCGGCTACTCCTCCACCGCCTCGGCGACGGCCACCGGACGAACCTCGGTGTCGGCGGCGGGGACAGCGGGCGGCCCCTTCTTCTCCTGCGCGGCCGGCGCACCGGCAGATTCTTCCTTCTTCGAGGTGCGCAGATCCGGAGTGCCCGGCACACCCAGCTTCCGGCGGTACGGTTCGGACATCGGGACGTACGTCTCCTTGAGGACCCGGTGATATTTCTCGGTGTCGGCCGCGGTGACCTTCCCCACCTTGGGGGCCACCACCGCGTAAGAGATTTTCTTCTCCTTGAAGATCCTCTCAAAGGCCGGGGTGTGGAAACCGCCGGCGATCAAGACGGCGAAAGGAACCTTGAATTCCTCGATCTGTTTGAGCGCGTTCTCCACCATGGCCGTGTCCCGCTCCCGGGCCACCTCGTAAAAACTGGACATCGCCGGCATCGCCCCGTTCAAAGGGCCCGGCGTCAAGGTGAAGGAAAGGGGCGGCTTCTGCTTGGCCCCCAGCTCCCGCAGGGAATCGGCCCACCGGTCCGGCTTAAACTCCTTCTTGTGGGCGCTGTAGTAGTTGTAGCTCTCCGGGGTCAATTTCAACTCCAACAGATCCCCCAGGACCCCGATGTCTTTGGCCAGCAGGGCCAGCGCCTTCTGATCCTTGTTGCCGAAATAACTGTCCTTGATCCGGTCGCTCAAGTTCTCGACCTCGGTGAAGAGGGTGGCGTGATCGATCCCCTCGAAAAGTTCCAGGTACTGAATGTACCGGGTCAGGGTCGGATATTCGGAGGCCTGCTCCGGCCGAACATAGGACTTGAGATGTCCATAAAAGGTGGCGGGGGTGACCAGCCCTTCTTTCAGTTCCAGACTCTGCTTCAAAAGCTGGTCCATCTCCGGCTTCGGGAGATTCCGGGTCAACGTTTCGAGAAAACGGGTCCGCTCCGTCTCCACGGTCTTGAAATTCAGATCCGCTTCCAGTTGGCTGGCGTTTAAGAATTTCAACAGATTCGGAGACTCCGAATCGGAGAGGGTGACCTTCACCTTCTTGGCCTCGTCGGCCAGCGCCTGGTAATGTTTGGCCAGGGGAACCCGGCCGGCCTCCACCTCCAGTTCCCGCATCTCGAGCGCCTTCACCGGTTCCGAATAAAGCATTTCCTTCAATCCGGCCACCGCCTGCTGGAACCCTTGGATGGCGCTCAACGCCTGCGGCTGGACCTTCTCCACGTTGAAGAAGGATTCCATGTTTTGATCGTAAAGCTCCGGCTTTTCGATCCCGAACACCGTGAAATTGTAGTCGCTGGTCAGATCCAGATAATTCTCCCCGGAGATCTTGCCGCTTTTAAGAAATTCCTCGGCCACCTGTTTGCGCTTCTCCATCGGTGCGTAGGTCCGCATGTAGGAAAGGGAGTCGTTGCGGGAGCCCCCCTCCACGAGAACAAGAGAAAGGCCATGAGCTTGGATCAGATATTCCAGGATGGCGCTCAAATGTTTCTGGGCCTCGTAGTTGGCGTGGGCGTCCTGGATATGGAGGATGATCGGTTCTCGGGAAGCGTAGGTCTCTTTGATGGAGCCGTGCTGGACCGGGATGCGAAGATTCTCCAGCGTCAGGGGGACCTGCTGGATGGGGGCCTTGGCGGCCGCTTCCTCAACAACGGCGGGCGCTTTCGAGGGATCTTCTATCTTCCCGTGCTGCTCCCAGAAGGTTTTCTTCTTCGGCTGCTCTTCAGCGGCAAAGGTCGGAATGGCTAAGAGCAAGAGGATAACGGCAAGAGTGATGTGTCTAAGTTTTTCTCTCATCTTGACCTAATTATACCTGCTCCGGAGCACAAAAGTCAAGGCCTTAAACTAGATTTTATTACTACTAATATTTCCCGCTACGCTTAACAACTAGCGGTGCAGAGCCGTTCGTGGTTCGACAGGCTCACCACGAACGGCCGAGCTCATCTTACCCAACAGGACTTCCACCTTGTGGACCCGGCCGTCCGGATGGGGCCGGATCAGATTGGAGCTTTGCTCAACCCCGTCCACCGTGAGCCGCTTAACCCCGGAGGAAACTCCCTCGGGGTTTCGGATCGTAATCTCATAGGTGGAGCCCCGGAAGATCCGGCGGATCGAGGCCTTTTTCCAGTGCTTCGGCAGACAGGGGTCAATCTTCAATCCCTCAAACTCCCGACGGGCCCCCAAGATCCATTCGGTCGCCGCCACGTACATCCAGGGGGTCGTCCCGGTATTCCAGGTGAAAGCACCTTCTCCAAAACGGTCTTTCGAGCCAGGGCCGACCACATATTCGGCCCAGACGTACGGCTCCACCTTGTACCGGTCATGATCCTGCTTGGCCTTGGCCATCGGCATCAGCTTGGAGAAGGTGGCGTACGCCTGCTCTCCCCGCTGGATCGTGCAGTCGGCGACCACCTTGAATGCGCAGGCATGCGAGAAGATGGCGGCGTTCTCTTTCGTGCCGGGGCAGAAAGCGGTGACCCGCCCGATCTCCGGATTAAAGGAGGTGTAGCTCGGCAGAAACAGGGCCGGCCCGTACGGAGTATCCAGATACCGGTCGATTTTTTCCAAGATGCTGGGCAATCGATCCGGCGGGACGACCCCGCTTAAGATCGCCCAGGTCTGCGAATTGAGAGGAACCTTCCCCTCCTTGTTCTCATGGGATCCGATCTTGTATCTTTTGTCATTGAACGCGGCCAGATACCAGGAACCATCCCACCCGACCTCGTTGATAATCCGGGTCAGTTCCTCGGCCTTGGAGCGCATCTCCTCGGCGATTCCCTCATCCCCCAGAAAAGAAGCCAGCTCCTCCACCTGGCGGCAGGCCCGGACGAAGGCCATCCCCAACCAGACCGACTCTCCCTTCCCTTTGATTCCCACATGGTCGTAGGCGTCGTTCCAGTCGGCGTGACCGATCAAGGGAAGCCCATGCTCCCCCCGGGCGCCGTACAGGTACCGGACCGCCCGCAGAACATGCTCGTAGACGGTGGCCGAGGTCCCGTCGTGGAATGGGATCTCCTTTTTTAAGAAAGCGGTGTCGCCGGTTTCCTTGACATAGGCGACGACGCTGTAAGGCAGCCACACGGAGACATCCGCCTTCTTGATGACCCCCTGAACCCCCTGGTTCTCCCAGGTCCCTTCCACCTCGGAGAAACCGGAGACCGCGTGCCCGTTTTTGTACTGATAGAAGATCAGCCGTTCCAGTTTCGCCCGGGCCGTTCCGATGTCGACGCTCAAGAGCCCCTCGACATCCTGCGCCGTGTCCCGGTACCCCTGCCCCCCCTCGGCCCCGTGGTAATGGGAGGTTCCCCGCCAATGGGTGATGGCGAACAGCTGATATTTTCCCCACAGGTTCGTCATCAAATTGAAATTGGGATCCGGCGTCTCGACCCACACCTTCTCGAGGGTCTGGCGCCAATGGTCCTTTACCTGCACCAGTTCCTGACGGGCCGCCTCCAGCGACCGGAACCTCTCGATCAGGGCCGGAATCTCCTCCCGCTTGTCGGTGATCCCGGCGATCACGGCGAATTCCTGCGTTTCTCCCGGCTTTAAGGTCACGGTCCCCTGCAGGGCCGCCACCATATCCTCGCCTCGGGTCGAATGATTGCCCAGCCGTTTCGCCTCGAGCCCCTGCGGATCGTCCAGGTCCCGATAGGGACCGACAAAGCTCTCCCGCCGGGTCTCGAAACTGTCGATCGGAAAGGTGGCTGAGAAGAATCCGTAGCCGGGCTTGTGCCAGGATTTGAACGGATGCTTGAAGGCGATGATCGACTTCAGTTCCGGGTCGAAGTTGGCCTCGTTGTAAAGCATCAGGATATTCCGGTAATGGATCTCGAGCGCCACATCCCCGCAGACCAGCTCCATGAACGGAGTGACCTGCAGGGTCCTGCGGCCCTTGGAGAGATTCTTCAGGGAGACGAGCCAGATTTCGACGGGGGCTTCCCGGGTGACAAAATAGGTGATCGAACCCTGAATCCCATGGGCCGTGGAGCGCAGGGTCGTCGACCCCAGAGCATGCCGGCATTCCCAATCCTGGAGTTTTTCGCGGGTGGGCTGCCAGTTCAATGTCCAGACCTGATTCTTGGCTGGGTCTTTCAGGTACAGATACCGGCCGGGCCGGTCGGAGCTTAAGTGATCGTACCGGTGAAGGCGGTAATATTTCGGGTCCCGGAAATAGGAAAAGCCTCCCCCGGTCTGGGAGACGAGAGCATGGTAGACGTCGTTGAAAAGGTAATTAAACCAGGGGCGGGGGGTATCCGGCTTGGTGACGATGAATTCCCTGCCGTTCGCGTTAAAGTGGCCGTAATGCATCGTTGGGATGGTTGATCGGTTTAACGGTTCTTACACGCCGGCGAAGACGTCGCGAATGACGAGGGAGGCGGCCCCGAGGGCGACGCAATCCTCTCCAAGACGGGCGGGGACGATCTTGACCGCGTTGGCCATCTCCTCGAACGCGCAGAGGCGCACCATCTTCTTGACCGCTTCCATGAGAGCCGGGCCGGCCGCTTCAATTCCGCCCCCAATTACAACGGCGCCGGGATTGAGCAGGTTGATGAGGAAGGCGATCCGAACCCCCAGCCGTTCGCCGGCCTTCTGAACGGTCTCGATCGCCAGCTGGTCCCCTTCTTTGACCGCTTCGATGACCGTCTCCAGGGTGATCTGATCCAGCTTCCCCTTCACCCGCTCCGAGATCTTGGAAACGCCGCCGCTCTTGATCGCTTCCCGGGCTTCATCCGGAATCCCCAAGTGGGCCGCCCAGGGCTTCAGGGCCGCGATGTTTCCGATCCAAAGATCCGACACGTCGGCCGCCTCTCCCCGGATGGAAACCTCGCCGGCGGTACCGGTGTGGCCGTGGTAGATCTCGCCGTTGATGATCATGCCGCAGCCGACCCCCGAGTACATGAACAGCATGATGTCCACATCCGTTCCCGCCCCCAAGGACCATTCCCCGTAGGCGGCGGTGGTGACATCGTGTTCCAATTTCGCCGGAACCTTGAACCGCTCGGAGAGCAGGGTCGTGATCGGCACGTAGATGGAGGCCACCCCCTCGGTGCAGCGGATCGTCCCCACTTCCCGGTCGATCACCCCGGAGGCCCCGATCTGAATTCCCCGGATCTTCTTCGCCTCCAAGCCGGAGGACTTGATCACCTGCTCGATCTGCTCGCTCAATGCCTTGACCACGTTGTCGGCCGTGTCCCGGGGCCGGGAGGTTTTTGAACGGGTGACGACGTTTCCTTCCAGATCGCTTAGGACCGCCGTGATCTGGAAGACCCCCAGATCCACTCCGACGACATAAGCCGACTTCGGATTCAACACGACGATCGTCGGACGCCTGCCGCCGGAAGAGATGTCCAACCCCTTCTCGATGACGATCCCCTGCTCGATGAAATTGTTGATGTAGTTGGAGACCGTCACGATGTTGAGCTTGGTCAGCTTGGAAACATCGGTGCGGGAGATCGGGCCATAACGCTTGATCGCCTCCAGAATTGCAACGTTTTTCCGTTCACGTTCAGTGAGGGAATATTCTTCATCGATCTCGGCACCTCGAATCATGGGATCTCCTCTTTGGGCTGATGAGAGCAGTTAATTTAAACGTTTTGAAAATAACCTCTAGAAGCACTTCTGTCAACTAAAATCGCTTAAAATTGCTAACCTTTCCTTCGATGGAATTCCTGGTAGGCGGCGCTCAAGGTTTTCCAGACGGCGGCCGGATCCTCGGCCCGCAGATTCATCGGCGCCGCTCCGTAATAACTCCAGGCGGCGAAGTTCCGGATCCCCTGGGCATACCCCGCCTCCAACGCCTCGGTGATGGTCCCTTCCTCTCCTTTCGGGATCTTGAAGTTCAAGATCCAAAGCATCCCCTCCTTGCCGAACTGATCGGCCAAGGCCTTGACCTCTTTAGCGAACCGGCCCACGAAAGAGCCGATCTCCCGCTGATGCGGCTGCCAGTACGGGTCGGTCCCGAATATTCCAAGAGAAGGAATCTGGGCCACCTTGCTCCAGTTATTCACCGTCGAGGAGGACTTGAACGGCAGCAGACAAACGCTGGACTTCAAACCCTCGGCCCGGGTGGCGTCGCAAAGAAAGCGGGTGCACTCCACCAGGCACTCTTCCTTAAAGGCCCGCACTTCAGGGGTGAGAAGATCCGGCATCGGCCGTCCGGTGCGCTGTTTAAACAGCTCCTGGCAGACCGGACATCGGCATGCCCACAATTTCGGGGGCGCATCCTCCCGTTCGGGAAGAATTATGAAATGGGGCTCGTCCCAAAACAGAAGATCGGTTTTTAATTTTGCCCCGGCCTGAATCCATTTGAGAAGGAACTCCCGAAAGAGGGGGTGATTCGGGCAGGCGATCGGAAGGGATGCCCCATCGGAGCTGATCTGCCGGACCGAGAGTTCCTTGGCGATCAGACTTGAGTAGGTCTCCCCGCCGAAGGCTTGGCCGACCCCCCAGGGATCCAGCCAGACTTCCATCCCCAGCTCGTGAGTTGCATTGACGATCTCGGCCATCGCCGGCAGGTAAAACTCCAGATCCTCCTCGCTGAAGGTGTGGACAACGTAGGTGCAGCCGGCTTCTTTAATTTCCTTCAGATCCTCTTTCACCCGCCAGGGGATCCGATTCCCGTAATAACTCACACCGAGTTTGAGCATAGGCGTGTTACGGATACCGCGGGGCGGCCCGCTCTGGGCCCCTCCGCCCGGTGTGGATCCTCCCATCGCGGGCCATCCCCGCGGCATCCGTTCTCCTGTTACTCCAAATTGTTTTGCCTCTTACTACAGTTTCCATGGGCTGCAATGTCTCATCCCAGATCACCAGATCCGCCTGGCGGCCGGAAACCAACGAGCCCACCGTGCCGTCCACTCCTAACGTGCGGGCCGGATTGAAACTCGCCATCGCGACCGCCTGAGGGAAGCTCACCTTCATCAGGCGGACCGCCCGGCGGACCATCTCATCCAGAAGAAGGGTCGTCCCAAACAGTTGATCCGTTTCCAGTCCGGTACCGGGTACCGGTTTGTAATAAGCGGAGCCGTTTCTGGATTCGTAGAGGCGGCCGTCGTAGGCGTACGTCCCGTCGGGCAGTCCCGCGGATGGGAGAGCATCGGTGATCAAGACCAGCGCCTCCGGGGAAAGAACTTCCGCAGTCCAGCGCAGGATCTCCGGATGAACATGAACCCCGTCGGCGATCAACTGCACCGTCACCCCGTGATCGACGAGGACAGCACCCAGCGCTCCGGGTTCCCGATGATGGAGGCCGCGCATGGCGTTGTACAGGTGGGTCACATGCCGGATCCCATTCTTAAATCCGGCCCGGGCCTGCGTGAAATCGGCCTCGGTGTGACCCAAGGAACCGATGGCATTCGAATCAGAAAGAACCGGAAGAAGCTCCAGAGCCCCGGGCAGTTCCGGAGCCATCGTCATCATTCGCAGAGTGCCACGGGTAAATTTCAGCAGGCGCGATAAATCTTGCCGATCCGGCGGCCAGATCCGATCCTGCCGGATCAGTCCCGCCCGGGCCGGGTTGACGTAAGGTCCCTCGATGTGAATCCCGAGGGGAACGGCTCCTTCCGATTGGGAGCGGCACAGTTCGGCGGCGATTTCCAAATGGCGATTGGCTTGAAGCTCCCGGCAGACAACCGACGTCGCTAAGTAAGCGGTCGTCCCGTGGGCTGTCAAGGTGCGGGACACCGCATGGATCGCCTCGGGAGTCCCTTCCATGAGGTCCCGTCCCCCCGCCCCGTGCACATGGAGATCAATCAAGCCAGGGGTGATCCACCCTTCCACGAACTCAACCGGGTCCCTCGGATCTCGGGGAGCATTGGGCGCCTGCCCGACGTAGGAAATCTTCTCCCCCTCGATCCCCACCGCCCCGTCGGCAATCACCTCCGCCGGCGTCACCACCTTGCCCAACCACCACCTTCGGTTACTCATCTGCTTTCGGGGTCCTGGCGGGGGCGGGGGGGCTCCCGGCATCGGCCTCATCGGATGTAGTATTCACATTGACCATGTCAGAGCATGGGCAGGTGGCCAAACCCAACAGGACGTTCCATGGAAAGTCGTTCATTTCAGCTTGGGTTCCCATTCGAAAGGGGCTTGAGCCTCAAGGGTCGGCCTTGCTGGCGGGAATCGGACCGCTCCCCGCCGGGGCAATTCCCTGGAGCGAGATTACCCGACGGTGGAGCCACGGGTGAGCCCCTCGATGATGTACCGCTGGAAACAGAGGAAGACGACGATCACCGGAAGGGCCGTGATCGCCGAGCCGGCCATCAGGTGGACCCAGTCGACCCCATGGAGCGATTTGTAAAGGGCCAACCCGACCGGCAGGGTCCGCATCTCGACGGTGTTGGTCAAGAGGAACGGATAGAGGAAGGTGTTCCAGGATCCCATGAAGGTGTTGATCCCCGCGACCGCCAGCGCCGGCTGGGAGAGGGGGATGATCACCCGGGTAAAGATCTGGAATTCCGACGCCCCGTCGATCCGGGCCGCCTCCTCGACGGCCGGCGGCAGCTTGGAGATGTACTGCCGCATGAGAAAGATGTTAAAGGGGGCGACGAAGTTGGGCACGATCAGGGCCCAGTAGGTGTTGAGCCACCCTAAATGCTTCATCAGGATGAAGACCGGCACCATCAAGACCTGGGGCGGAATCGCGATGGAGCCGACGATCATAAAGAACATCAGCTTCTTCCCCGGGAAGTTCCGGCGGGCGAATGCGTAGCCGACCATCGTCGAGAAAAGCAGGTTCCCAAAGGTGACCGCCAGGGCGATCACCAGGGAATTGACCCCGTACCGGCCGAAAGGCCCGCTGATCAAAACATCCCAGTAATTGTTCCAAGTCCACTCCCGGAACATCAGCCGGATGTCATCCAGATAAATCGTGCCGGCCCCCGAATCGAAGCTTAGGGCCAGTTCCTCCGCCTGACGCTCCGGCAGGCCCGGGCTTAAGAGGGACAGATTGAAGGCCTCCACCGGAATCCGGACCGTCTCCCAAGTGGTCGTCAATCCTCCCCGGAGAAATTGCTGGATGCTTAAAGAGGTCCGGCGGCCTTTCAAGTCCACCAGATCAACGGTGAAGCTCTCGCCGCCGACCTCCCCCCGCACCTTGAACTCCAGCCAGGCGAATTTTCGCATGTCCTGGCCGATCCGGGTCAGCCACCGGGCCGTCCCCTCGTCCGGCCTGGAATACCGGACCCCCATCACCCGGTTCTCCCGAGAGGCAGGCTCCGGAGGCAGGAATTGTTTTTCGACGGAAGCGCCGCCCATCACTTCGACATCGATCGGGCCGCCGATCGAGTTCAGGTCGCCAACCTCGAAGTCGGCCACCAGCACCTGCTTCGTCCGCTGAAACAGGGTCCCGGTCGGCTTGACGGAGGTGTAGAACATGAGAACCAGCGGCATGAGGGTCAGCAGCAGCATGAAGGTGAGCACCACCACCGCCGCCCCCACAATAAACCGTTCCCTCATCGCCGCTCCCAACGCCCCATCGAAAGCCCCGGCTCGTGGGAGGGCTTCTCAGGCCCGCTTGTCCGCCCCAGCGAGGCGGACTGCGCTACACGAAATCCCTCACTCTCTCCGCCTGAATTCAAGCTCACAGGCGGAGAACCGTGCCCGTTTGGGATTTCGAGTGCCTTCGAAGCCCATCCCCCGAGCCGGAGTCCTCGCAGATTCATCGAGCTTCGGGGTGGCGGGGGTGGGCTGGATCCCGCCAGCAGGGCCGACCCTTGAGGCTCAAGCCCTGATTGAATGGAAACCCATGCTGAAATGAACGACTTTCCATGGAGAGGCCTGTTGGGTTCGGCCATCTGTCTATGCTCTGACATGGTCAATGTGAATACCCCATCCAATGAGGCCCGATGCCGGGAGCCGGCCCACCCCCGACAGGACCCCGATCGAGCGGGTCTGAGAACCCCGCCCCGAGCTGGAGCCAAATCTCCGTTCGTCGAAATGACATGTCGCTCATGCCTGCTCCTCCATCTTGAAGAGGCGCATCTGAATCCAGGAGAAGCACATCGTGATCAGGAACAGGATGTATCCGACAGCGGCGGCATGTCCCATGTCGAACCGGTGGAAGCCGGTCTCGTACAGGTACCAGACCACCGTGGTCGTCGACCCCAAGGGGCCTCCCTGCGTCATCGCGAAGATCTCCGGAAAAACCTGGAAGGCGTGAATCGTGTTGATCACGGTGGCCAACAGCAGGATCGGTTTAAGCTGCGGCAGGGTGATGTGCCGGAATTTCTGCCACTCGTTGGCCCCGTCAATCGAAGCCGCCTCGTACAGCTCCACGGGGATCGTCTGCAGACCCGCCAGAAACAGGACCATGTAGTAGCCGAAACTGGCCCAGACGTTCATCATCATGATCGAAGGCAGGGCCCACTGGGTATTGAGCAGCCAGCTGGGAACGGGAACCGGAAGATGCAGGGTTTCCAGGATCCGGTTGACCAGGCCATCCGGGGCGTACAGATAGGTGAAGATCGTCGCGATGACAATGACGGAGGTGGCCACCGGGAGGAACAGCCCCGCCTGATAAAGCTGCTTGAAGGGAACCTTGACATTGATCAGGACCGCCGCGAAAAGGGCCAGGATCATCGTCGGGGGGATCGTCCCGGCGGCGAACAAACAGGTGTGCCACAGCGCCCGCAGGAAATCCGGGTCCCGCGCCACCTCCAGGAAATTGCGCACCCCGACAAAAACCATCTGGGAGCTTAACAGGTTGTACCGGGAGAAACTTAAGACGAGAGAGTGAAGGAGCGGAATCAGGCTGAACCCAAGAAAGGTGATCAGCCAAGGAGCCAGAAAGGTGAGGCTGATCGCTATGCTCGAGAGGGGGAAACGGACATTCTCCCGGACCCCCCTGCGGCGGCGGAAGATCCAGACGGCCCCTGCCAGCCCCGCCAGAATCAGGAGGAAACCGGAAAAGACGATGGCGTCGCTCAGGCGTCCCTTGACCTGGGGAGATTGAAGAACCGAATTGATGAAGCGGGTCGTCTCCTTCAGAGCCGACTCCGGGTCCCGATTGTTTAAGATCGCCTCCTCGACCGTCCGGGTGATCCGTTCCTGCATCTTGACCCACTCCGGATGGGCCGGAGGGGCCACCGCGGTCCGGACCTGATCGAAGAAAAGCCTTTGCTCCGGATGGCTCCGGTAATACGGATGCCCGATGGCCAATTTCACCGTCGGAGTGATGTTCCGCTGGGCCTCGACGACCGCCATCGCCTGCTCCTCCTGCACCAGGAACAGCATGAGCTTCAATGCCTCTTCCGGATGCCCGGAGCTTTTTAAGGAAACGAGGATCTCCCCGCCGGCAAAAGAGGCGGGGAATCCGCGCGTCTGGGAGGGTTTGGGCAGAAGGCCCACCCCGAAATTGAGGGTCGGGTTCATCCGGGGGATCAGGGCGAGATTCCAGGAACCGGAGATCTGAATCCCGATCTTCCCTTCCGCGAAAAGCTGGTTGACCTGCGGCTGGCGTTCCACCAAGGAATACGGTTTGAGGGATTGGTAAAACTTGAGCGCCTCCACGACCGGCGGCTGATCCAAGAGGCAGACCTTCCATTCCTTATCCAGGATCTGTCCCCCGTTGCCCCAAGCGAAAGGAAGGAACTCCTGCCAGGGAGCGTACGCTTCCCCCACATGGATGCCGAACCCATAGGTGTCCGGTCCCAACGCCCGGATCACCTTGGCGGCCCGGAGAAGTTCCTCCCAGGTCGCCGGAGGATGATCCGGATCCAACCCGGCCTGGGCAAACAGACTCCTGTTGTAAAACAGGATCCGGGTCCCCGCCAGCCAGGGAACCCCGTAGATCCGGTCCCGATAGGTCGCCGGATCCCAGAGGAGGAACTGCTCCCGGATCGGGGAAACCTCCTGCGTCAAATCCCTCAAGACCCCTGTGGAGGAAAATTGGGCCACCCAGTCGGTCCCCAGTTCGCAGACATCCGGAGGGTTGCCGGCGGCGATCGCCGTGATGATCTTGTCCAGCCCGTAATCCCAGGAGAGCTGCTGGAACCGGACATGGATCCCCGGATTCTGCCGCTCGAATTTGTCCAGGAGGGAACGCATCAGCTCCTCGCCGACGGAGAGCTCCCAGAAATCGAGGGTCACCTCCGCGGCGATCGCGGGAGAAGGTCGAAGAGGAAAAGGGGCGAGGAAAAAAGCGGACCCAACAATGACCGTCATTGCGAGGGCACGAAGTGCCCGAAGCAATCTCGGTCTTAAAACAACATCGCTTTGCATGAAGGGTTTAGTCTACATCGGGAGAGAAGGATTGACAAGGTGTCCCTGCGATCGGTAGTGGGTTAGTTCCAAATAATTATAGCTGTGTAGCAAATTACTGAAAACGAGGGGTGGGTTAAAAACTAGGCAAACGTCTTTTGCAGAGCGGCTGTAACCTGGTTTTCCCTCTGGCGAAAATTGGCAGGATATTCTTTTCGGACAGCTTCCATTGCTCTTTGTATTTTCTTCTGCATTTGTTTCATTTCAAGTTCGATCTTCTTGGCCAAACTTTTGAAATTCAAAATTCGAAATCCCGTCGGCATATTTGTAAATATGCCGAGTTCAACAATAATATCGTCATCTAATTCTTCTACATAAGACGGCTCACCCGTCTCAAAAGAAACATAGTAGATATCGTCTTCCGCATCATATACCTGTGAAACTTTAATTTCTTTTGAGTCAGCCATTTTTATGTCCTCGGCAATTTAAACTCGTCGCCTTTTTTAATCTTTCTTGTAGGCATTACTGTGCAAACTCTCGCCGTTGACGTATCAAGTATAACACAACAAAAACCGCTCTTGAGAGGAATCTCGGCTGTTTCTGTAATCTTGTAGCGATCAAATGCCTTGTAATAGAGAAATTGATTTGGATTTGACTTGTGATGCCTAACGTAATCTGGATTTATTAAGGTAGTAGGTATCTTCTCTCCATTGTATCTATAGTAACGACGTTCCGGTTGGGAGCAAATAATACCCCATTTTATTTCAGATAGACTTACATCGCCATGATACTTTGTTGGAAAAATAACCTTCCCCTCAGAGCTGAAGATTATATCAGCCAAATTCTCTCCTACAACTTCTTTTTAGACCAACGAGAAAGTGCCGCTTGTTGAGCGATCTTTCTCTTACGTGTTTTACTTAGCTTTTTTGCCCTTGCGTTCCCACCCTTCAATCCTCCTAACCGCCCCAAAGTAACTGCAGCAGGATTCTTCTGCGGCTGACTTGAAGCAGATTGAGTTACCTGCTCCACGATGGAGTGGGCCAGCTGATTTGGGTCTTGCGGTTTACTTGACCGCTTAGGCATGGTATGATCATGCCATGCAATTGAATCGAAAGCAAGAGTGGGCTATTGGAATCGGTACTATTCTTTCCGTTCTGCTTCTATTTAGTGTAATCATTAATGCAATCGTTGGAGATCGGTCTAATCTGGGGGAATTCGCTCTGCTTGCGGTACTTGTATGGTTCGTTGCATCTGTTATCATCTATCTCTTGAGAAATTGACCTACCCAATAACTTCAAATTGACCCACTACCCTGCGATCCCGATAATGATGGTGCCAGGCACCATTTGCACGGTGCCTGGCACCATACAGTGAAACCCCAGCTGCTCATCGCCTGTGATTTCGATGGGACCGTCACCCGGCAGGATACCCTGGTGGAGATCCTCGACCGGTACGGGGACGTATGCTGGCGCGAGGTCCAAGAGAAGGTGGTCTCAGGGGAGCTCTCCATCCGGGATGGGCTTCAGTCCGAGATGGGATCGGTGCGGGCGACACCGGAAGAGATGAAATCCCTCTTAACTGAAAAAGTGGAGGTGGACCCCACCTTCCCGGGTTTCCTGCGGTCGATGCGCCAGCGTGGAATTCCTCTCGTCTGCTTAAGCGGCGGGTTCGATCTGTGCCTGGAGATCGTTCTTTCAAAAGCGGGCCTCTGGCCCCTTCCTTATCTGGCCAACCGCCTGATTCGGAACAACGGCTCCTGGCGCGTGGAATTCCCCTACCCTTCCTTAAACTGCCAGGCGTGCGGCCACTGCAAAGGGGATCCGATCCGGGGCTGGAACGAGCAGGGGTATCTGACAGTCTTTGTCGGCAACGGGGTCACTGATCGCTGCGGGGCGCGTCATGCCAAGCTCACCTTTGCCAAGGATGAGCTCCACACCTGGGCGCAGGCCCAGGGGATTGCTTCCGTCCGCTACGAAACCTTCGACGACGTCGAGGAGGGGCTGATCCGGCGGGGCTGGCTTTGAGAGAGGCCGGCGATGATCTGCTGGACTTCTTTCTTTAACTGCTCGGTGAAACCCCAAGTTTCCTTGACGAAGGAGTCCTGACTCGCCGGCTTGTGGGCAGCGGCGTAATCCTCAATCACCTCCGCCCCCCGCTTATCATCTTTCTCCTTCGAGGATTGGACATCCTCGGCGATCTTTTCCTGCATCCGGACCAACTCCTTTAACAGATCCGCCAATCCAACTCCCGGAAACTCCTGGTTGATCAACTGCCGCTCATGTTCCCACCGGGCGTTGGAAGATTTGCTCTTCAAAAGATTCCCCGCCACGTCCAACTGCCGGCCGGCCGCGAGGGCTGCAAGCTCCCGCTTTAAGCCGGAGAGGGCGTAGGCCCGGATGTAGAAGGTGTAGGTCTCGACCCCCCTCTTCCGGCTGGCCTCCAGAAGGTAATTCTTTCCCAGACCCCGGATCTCTTTGGAGGTGTAAAGCTCTTTCATCGAGGGGACCTGGAGCCGGTTCCGGGCATCCGCCATTCCGTCCACGATATCCGGGCGGAACACCTCGAAGAGGAACCGGGAGCGCTTGGCCTTGTTCCGCTTCTGGTATTTGCCTTCGTTCCGCTTGACCATGTAGATGTTGTCGGAGAGAACCCACCCCGGCAGGATCTCATTGTAGGCGGGTGAAATGCCGGAATAGGCGGAGGCCGGCGTGTTGATCAGAGAGAAGGGAAACTCCACTTTCTGGGGAAGCATGTTGACGCAGCTGGCGATGATCGAGTAAGGAGAGCGGGTCAGGTCCGTCGGGAACTTGACATTGACCCCCAGCCCGAAGAAGGTTCCCTCCCCCGGCCAGATCTCCTGGTCCGGCGCCTTGGCCGTGTGATTGGAGCCGATGTTCGCTCCATAGGCGACGTTCCCTTTCCCCTCCGGCCAGAGGGCCGCGATCAGCAGGGATTGATGGTGGAATCCGACGAACGGCCCCAACAGGGCGCTGGTCACCTCCCCCTCGGCCACTCCGGTATTGGGACCGAGGAGCGAGTGGGTCACCTTTCCGTGGCGCTCCACGTGCGAATGCTCGGTGAGGAGCGAGGAGTCGACGATCGCCCCGCTGGTCACTTCGGAACCCCACTGAAGGATGCTGGATTTGACGAGCGCCCCGTCGGAGATGCGGGTCGCCTCGTCCGGAGCGCTCAAAACGGCCGCGTGGGAGACGGCCGCCGCGGAATCAATCACGGCCGACGGCCCCAGGAAAATCCCGGTCACCCGGGGGGTATGGAGAATCTTCGCCTTCGGGCCCACGACATTAAACGGGGCGGAAGCGGCCTTGACGTAGGACTGGATCTGGGCCGCGTAGGAGTCGATCAGAGCCTGGTTGCCACGGGAGCGGCTCAACACCCAGGCTCCCTCCACGGTGAGCTCCGCGAACAGAGGAATTTCCCGCCCTCCCGTTTCGATGGCGATCAGAACCTCCAGGCCGTTGGCGAAACTCTCGACCCCGTCGATCGTCAGGGCTCCGACATCAAACAGGACCGCCCCCTCCCGGATGACGCTTTTGTTGATCAGCCGGACGTTTCTTAGAAACACGTTCTTTCCGACGACACAGGAACTGAGGACGCTGTGGGACAGCCCCGTCGGGAACTCCACCCCCTCCACCTCCACCGTTCCGGTGAAAGAGGACAGGAGCACCGGCCCGGCGAAATGGCAGTTAGAGACACGGGCCGGATCAAATCCTTTTGCCGCCCGGACTGATTTCCAGTCGGAAGCGGTATTTCCCTGTTTGGAAAGAGCCCCGATTTGGGCTGGGGTGAGCGGATGAAAGCCGGCCTTGGCCGCCAGGGCCGGAGAAGCAGTCAAGAGGGCAAAATCGGATCTCGCCTCCTTGATTTCTTTCAGGAACTCCGAGGTCTCCCGGGCCGTTTCAACGGCCTTGATAACGTCGTAATTAGGCAGGCTCAACTTGCTAAGCCAGGACTAAGACCCGGGGCTCCGCTGGGTACTCTCGGGTCAATTTCGTCGCCGCCTGTTTATCTATGATGATCGTCGCCTTCGGATGCAGCTGGACGATCGTGGCAGGCACGATGGCTGTGATGGGGCCTTCGCAGGTTTTCAAGATCGCGTCGGCCTTCCCCGCCCCATTGGCCAACAGGATCAGCTGCCGGGCATCCATGATGGTCCCGATGCCCATGGTGATGGCGTACTTGGGGACTTCATTCATGTTCTTGAAGAAACGGGCGTTGTCCTGGCGGGTTTTATCATCCAGGGTCTTGATGCGGGTCCGGGAACCCAACGAGGAGCCGGGCTCATTGAAGGCGATGTGCCCGTTGGAACCGATCCCCAACAGCTGCAGATCCAGCCCGCCGGTCTTCACGATCTGCTCCTCATACCACCGGCAGAACCCGGGGATGTCCTTGGCGGTTCCATCCGGGACATGGACGTTCTTTGGGTTGACGTTGATGTGCTTAAACAGATTCTCCGACATAAAATAATGGTAGCTCTGAGGATGGCCGTGAACCAGCCCGACGTACTCATCCAGGTTAAAGGTGATCACCCGGGAGAAATCCAGGCCTTCCTGCTTATGCAGCCGGATCAATTCCTTATAAGTCCCCAGAGGGGTCGACCCGGTGGCCAAGCCCAACACCGCGCGCGGTTTTCGCCGAATCACCTCGGCAATCAGCTCCGCGGACAGCTTCGACATCTCTTCGTAAGATTCCTTCACAACGACTTCCATGGTTTTCTGCGGAACTCCTTTTGGGTTTTGTTACGGTTGGTGAACTTCCTTTTTATCATGGAACGGCAGGTTCGTCAAGATCCGCGGGACTACCAGGGCTGGCGGGTTTCCTCCTTGGGGACTTCGCCTACGGTCCGGTCCGGCTTTCCGTCAAAGTTCTCATCGATCACCCCGGCGGAAATCTTTTGGCCCCCCTCCTTGTAGTAGAACCAGGCATCGGGCTTGCCGTCGTGATTCTTGTCCATGATCACCAGATCCTTGATCCCATTCTTGTAGAAGGCCCAGTAATCCGGCTTCCCGTCGAAATTTAAATCCCCCTGCTGGCGGTCTGGCTTGCCCTCCTTGTAGAAAAGGATCATGTCCGGCTTCCCATCGTTGTTGCGGTCGATCTCGGCCCGCTCCGGCTTGCCGTCCTTGAAATAGATCACCACCTCCCTTCTTCCATCCCCATCCCGATCCCTCTCGATGCGCAGGAGCTTTTCCCCGTCGTAAATCCTCCATTCGTCCGGTTTGCCGTCCTTATTGGTATCCTTGGCCTCCTCCCTCGTCTGCGCATCGGCCGCAAAAGCACGAGAGGAAGAAGCGATCAAGGGAACGAGAGAAACCGAAAGAAAAAAGAGAGGAGAAAAGTAAAGGAATCGGCTCGGGGCCATAGCAGAAGAGCTTCGGGTGGCAGGGGGCAGGCCAGATTCCGCCAGCAGGGCCGACGTTTCAGGCTCAAGCCCTGATCGAATGGAAACCCATGCTGAAAGGTACGACTTTCCATGGAACGTCCTGTCGGGTTCGGCCATCTCCCTATGCTCTGACATGGTCACTGTGAACTATCCATCCGAACAAGGCCCGATGCCGGAACTGGGCTGCCCCATGCCAGGACCCGGAAGCAAGAGGGTACCGGAGCCGCCTCCCGACACCCCGACGCCCTCATCTATTCCAGCACGCGCAGAGAGTCGGCCAGGAAATTGACCTTCCGGTGGACCTCCTGCCCGATCGAGGGCAGGCGCTGCAGGTCGTTCCGGAGCGCCTGGATCGTCCCCTGCAGGGAATTCACCAGACTCCGGCGCTCCTGAAGACGGGGCCCCTGATGGGAGGTGATCTCGTTGATCAGCTGGGCAACCTCCTTCAACTCATCGAACCTCCGGAGGGCCAGCGGCGACAGATCAAACTCTCCCTTGGCCATTAGCCGCAGGTACCGCTTGATCCGGACCAGCGGGCCGGCAATCGTATGGGAAAGAAACAGGGTAATCCCGAACGTCACCGGGAGCATCAGCAAGAACCCGAGGGCCATCCGAAGATAGATCAGCCCCAGGATCTCCGTCAACCTCCCCTGCGGGTAAACCTGGGAAAGCCGTTCCACCAGATGCTGCCAGCCGGCCATATAAACAACCCAGAGAGAAATCCCAAAGTAGGCGACCAGCATCAGAAAGGTGACGAGGATATACCGCATCTGCAGAGAAAAATCGGTGATATAGTGCGTCCGCCGAAATTTAGCTGACATCTGTCAATCCCCCCTATTCTCTAAGAATCATAAGATCCCGGTGAATCCTTAAGGAGACCCGTTCTTCCTTAACAACTTCCAGAATTCGCCGCGCCTGATTGAGCGGCAGGTAGCGGGTGGAGCGTCCCTGGATGGAGACAATCCGATCCAGCGGATTGATCCCATGCCCCTGCGCCGCGCCGCCTTGAGACACCGCCGTGACGGTTAATCCGAGCCGTTCCATCCCCAACGTGATCCCCAGCATCAGCCCGGGCGAGAGCTCCACATCCCTCTGAAGGACCAGCTTCACCTTTGTTGCAGGCGGACCCAGCAGAGCCCGCGCCGCTTCCTCCACCGGCAAGAAACCCAAGGAGGAGCCCCAGACGCTCACCAAAGAATCCCCCGCGGCGATCCCCGCCCGTGCGGCCAAGGAACCTTCCCGGACCACACGCACCGTCGGATATGGATTGGTCCGCCCAAGCTCCAACCCCCACTGAAGTTTTAAGGCGGCCGCCGGGTCCGGCTGCCCCGGGGAAACTTTCTCCTTCCGCTGAAGATCTTCCAGACAGTGAAGCGCCTCCTCCGCCTCTTGGAAACCGGAATTGATCTGAAGGGATTTCCGGAAGAATTCCTTGGCCAGATTCAATTCCCCCCCCTCGAGCGCCTGATTTCCCAGATACAGGTAGTTGCGCTCGGGGTCGTCGTAGAACACCTCATCAATCTCCTTCCGAAGCAGGAAAACCTCCTTCCCCTCCGTGTTCACCAGGATCCGGTCCCGATGCTCCTCGACCACCAGCCCTTTAAGATCCTTGCCGGACTTCAGGTAGACCACGTCGGCAAGGGCCTGCGGAAGCAGGGGCGAGCAAAGCTGGGTAAGGAGAAGAAGAAATGCGCTTATTCGCCGCATAGCCGTTGGTAACTCTCGTAATGGTGGATCGCGAATCCGCCGAAGCTGGGCCGCCGACCCACCGCTTTAAAGACCTTCCTGATCTCCCTCTCCATGACCGCGCAAGAGGTTCCCCCAAAGGTCACGTAGGGGGGGAAAAGATCCTTCTGCGTTTCCTGACCGATGAAAACCTTCTTGCCGATCCGGTCGGCGTAATCCATCTCGAGCGAAACCAGCTGAATGGTTCCGTCGGACCCTTCCGCGGCATTCCGGTAGGCCAGAACCGTGATCGATTCCGCGATGTCCAGTATGTGATGGGAGGGGGGCTTGATCGTCCCATGCCAAAGGATCCGCCAGGCGGTGTCGTCGTCGAACCAGAAGGGGACATCGACCCCCAGGGAAATCGGCTCCAGGTCGGATTTGAGAATGTCGGCGATCTTCGCGTGGAGATCCAGGTAGCCGCCCAGGAGCACCTCGGGATGTTCGTCCCAGGATTTGGAAAGCAGATACACCTCCACATCGGTGTGGATCCCGTCAAACCGCTCCTGTTTGGAGGCCTGACGATTAAACTGGCGGATCGACTCGACCCAGGCCAACGGCACCGGATGATAGCGGGGCTGTCCCCAACGGGGATCCCCCCCCAAGGCGTACACCGTCAGTCCCGCCTGATGGGCCTGACGGTTAAACTCCCGGTAAGTCTGATCCATGGGGGGCGTTAAATTATAGGCGAACAGGTACAAGGTGCCGATTCGATGGGACTGGCAAAATTTCAGGAGGGCAGATTGTTCCTTCGGGTAAAGCAGGAGCCGAACGTCCCACACCCAGGTCGCCCGGAGCGGTTCTGCAACCCGGGGCGGTTCTTCAGAAAAGACCGGTCCCGGATGGCCGACAAAAAGAGAGAGGGAGAGGAGGATAACTAGCATTAGTACCCGTGTCATCTCGAGCCACGAAGTGGCGAGAGATCCCGCTTTTAGAGACGAGATTTCTCGGCCTGACGGCCTCGAAATGACACGGTCAGCCGTCATTCCAAGGTGATGTTGTCGATGTAGACCGTTCCGGCGTGGCCGGAGGGCGGAAACAGATCCCCCTCGAACACGATGGAGATGGAAGCCACCTGTGTCAGATCAACGAAGTACTCGTCCAATGGGATCGTGGCCCTCTGCCACTGGGTCGTGAGTTTTCCCGCCTGCAGATATTTCCCGATCTCCTGCGATTTGACCGAATCCCCGACCCGATCCCAATGACGGTCGGACAGCCCCACGACGAAATTCTCGTCCCCTTTCTCGCCCCGGATCCAAAAGGTGATCGCCTTGTAGCCGGAGGCGTCCAGGTACTGCTCTTCCACCGGCTCCGGATTCGGGTTGTCCGGCGTGGGGGCCCTCAACGCCCCGGGAGACTTCAGCAGTGTGTAGTATCCGCACCACCCTCCGGAGTCATAAGGCCCGCCGCTGTTTTTCTTCTCGTACCGGAGCATCAAAACGTTCGTCTTCTTACCCTCAATCAGATCCTCGCGGCGGGACACCATCGCCTTGGAGGGGGCCTTGATGAAGACGTTGGCCCGGTTTCCCAGCTGGTTTTTCACCTCCCCCCCCTCGAAATCATCCACTACCAGAACCAGAGAGGCCGGAGCGGAAAGGACCGGGGTCAGAAAAGGGGACCCCAGGATGATCGTCATTTCGACGAGCGAAGCGAGGAGAAATCTCACCTTTAAAGACGAGATCTCTCGCCCCTTCTGGGCTCGAGATGACGTTTTGAGCCAAGTTCTTAAATGTGCCCGGATCATGGATAATTCCTCCTTTAATGGTGCCAGGCACCCGGTGCCTGGCACCTATTCCTCCTCGAACGTCAAGCCATCGATGTAGACGGTTCCCTTTCCCTCCCCACCGGGCAGGACGGAACCTTCGAAGCAGACCGCGATGGAGACCAGTTTCTTCATGTCCACCAGAAAGGTATCCAAAGGAATCTTCGCCTTCTGCCACTCCTTGGCCAGGTGGCGGGTGGACAGGTACTTTCCGATCGCCTCCGACTTGACCGAATCCCCCACCTCGTTCCAGTGCTGATCGGCGATTCCCACCACGAAGTTCTCCTCTCCCGTAGCCCCCTTGACCCAAAAGGTCAGGGTCTTGTAAGCGGTCGCGTCAAAGAAACGTTTGTTCGGACCGACCATCGTGTAATAGCCGCACCACCCTCCAGAGTCGTAGGGACCCCCCTTGGCTTTCTTGTCGTACTTGAGCATCAAGATCCCTTCTCCATCGTGGGCCAGTTTTTTATCCTTCATGACCAGGGCCAGGGCGCGGGAGGGTTCCTGAACATAGGTGCTCCCGTTGCCGCCGAGCTTGTTGGACATCCCCCCCTCGAAATCATCGATGAGAACCTTCTTCTCCTCGGCAGCGAAAGCCGGGATGGCAAAAACCGCCGTCATTGCGAGGGTGCAAAGCGCCCGAAGCAATCTCGTCCTCATTGTCCCTCCCATTCCTTCAACAGTTCCTCCTGTGTTTTTCGAATAAACCGCAGATTATCCAAAAAGACCGTCCCTTCGCTCGGGTTCGGGAAATTGATCACGAATGAACCCATCTGACTCCAATCCAGCTTACCAAAACCCGACAAAGGAATCACTACTTCTTGCCATGAGGAGGTCACCCCCTGAGGAGGGAGATATTTTTCAATCGACCCGGCCTTGACGGAATCGCCGATGGTCAGCCATGACTTATCCGCCATCCCGATCTCAAAGCTCTCCTTGCCCTTGAGTCCCCGCACGGAAAAACGGACCTCCTTGTAGGAGCTTAAGTCGAAGAATTCCCCGTCAATCTGGTTGAGCAGCGTGTAGTAACCGCACCAACCGGTTGTCTGCTTCGCCCAATCCAGCCGGAGCCCCCGCCCCTGGGACCCCACCCGGGGTTCGGGGACCCGGCTGAAGGCGCAGACCGACGGGATCCGTTTGTAGGCGTTGGCCTTCCGGCCCAACAGATTCAGGTCGCTGTGGTCGAAATTGTCCAGAAGCAGTTCCCCCCGGGCGGCGATTTCAGATTCCCGGTCGACCAGCGGCTGGGCATGGAACTCCAACCCCTCGATCCAGAACTCCCCGGTTCCCTCCTCGTTGAAGCCGAACACGATGCTGTAAACGCGGGCCAGATCCGCTCCAAAAAAATCATCCAAGGGAACCTTCACCTGCTGCCATTCGGTGGTGATCCCCTGGGGCAGGTACCGGTAAATCGAGCCGGCCATCACCGCGTCTTCCCGCTTGTTGGAAATCACATCGTTCATCCCCAGCTCAAAGGTCTCTCCCCCCTTGGCCCCCTTGATCCAGAAGGTCAGGGTGGTGTAAGAGGAAAGATCCCCCACGAGGATCAGATAGACGCCGACAAACGAAGGGTTCGGCGTCTTCAAATACCGGACATAGACCGGCTCTTCGGCCGACCCTTCCCGGCGGACCCGGCGGTCGTAGTAGATCCCGTACTTGGAGGGCTTCACGGCAAATCCTCCGATCCGACCCCGCTGGGCGAACCGTTGCTCTCCCTCAAACAGAACCGTTCCCTCGGGCATCGGCGGCACGCTCTTTAGAGCCACCGCCGCCTCCGCATAAGCAGACGAGGGAATAAGCACCGCAACCGTCATTGCGAGGACACGAAGTGTCCGAAGCAATCTCGTCGATGTCATCTCGAACCATGAAGTGGTGAGAGATCTCGCTTTGAAAATCGGGATTTCTCGGCCTAACGGCCTCGAAATGCAATTCGGCCTCAGACTCATGGCGATCAACTTAACCGTCGAGCACAGATTGTCGCAAGAACGTTGGACCGCCCTTGACATGCATGAACGACTTCCAGCGTGTGCGGGATACGCAAAATC
>JACQCH010000002.1 GCA_016201735.1 Candidatus Omnitrophota bacterium | reverse complement strand
TGATTCTCTGGGTGATCCGAGTGGCTCAGTCGGGAATCTCCACAGAGATCCTGCTGTCTACCTTGTACGGGCATCCCAAACTCCAGGTTGCAGAAAGCGGATAATCTCATGGCCATCCATCAATTTGCATGAGTCGTGAGTTAACTAAATTTTCAATAATCCTTGACAATCGGTCTCTCGTCAGGTATCTTTAGCAGTAGGCGTAAAATAAGGACTGACGAAGTCTCCCAGGAGAAAGAACCCGTTCGGATAAATAGTGAACAACCGTTACCCAAGATTGATAACCCGTTTCACAGCCCTTTCCTTATCCCTCGCGCTTGGTCTGCCAAACCCTGCCGGAGTTTACCCCGAGCTCAGCCGAGGGGCCCTGCGGAATCAGGAACCTTCCGAGGAGGAACAAGGGGTTTTATCCGGTTTAGAGCAAGCTCTCCGTTCCGGCAACCCTGACGATTTCGGGAAAGCTGCTATCCATCTTGCCAGCGCTACCCTTGGCCTCCCTTCCACTTCGGCGGCTCCAATCCGGCCTGTTCTAAGCCCCTTGTCGAGTCCATCATCCACCGCCGGCGGGGAGGAAGTCCTCTTCGAGAAATCGGGGATCAGCGTCTCGGAGCTGAAGGCTGAGTTGAGCAGTTACCTGCCTTGGGGATTCGTCTACCACGACGAGTCAGGGGAAGTGGATGGTGGTACGTCGTTCGCCTTGAATAGGCCGTGGGAGGGGTTCAAGGATCTGGACAAACTGATCGCCGAATACAAGCCGACGCTGTTCGACCTGACCATCACCATCGTCGGTGGCGACAGCCGACTCATACCGAGGGACCGGACCTTCGCAACCATCATAGGTCGTTCGCTCGGGGATGCCCCGCCCGCCGCCGGGATGGAGGAGGAGAAGGGAATTACGCGGAGGGAATTGCTGGCGGGTGCCGTTGGAACTGCAGTTGGAGCAACCGCCACTGTCGCTGGTCTCGCTACCTACAATAAGCTTTCCAGACCGGCAGTTCCTGCAGTTCGGATCCCGGGCTTCGACTCTTCCCCCTCGCCTCTTTTTAAGGCGGTTGTGGATCAAAATTCAGGAGACCTTACCGTGCGGTTTCCGAACGGTTTCCTGTCGAACCCCGTCTACGGTTTACGTCCTCCCAGGGACAGGCCGGGTGATCAAAGATGGACGGTGAGGCGACCTTTTCCGCGCCGAACGCCGGGGGACGGCGTTGTGTCGTTTGAGGTGCCGAGAGGGTTGGAAAAGGATCCGGATGAGAGCTGGTACGTGATAGAGCGGCGCATTGTTGTCGTCGCAAACACCCCTGCAGAGGGGGAAATGCTCTATTCCGCATCTGCCAGAGGGTTACCCCTCGATGAGATTATTGCAAACGTATCGGGAGTGCGACTTATTTTGGATATTGAAAAAGATGGGACTGTCTTCGTGCTGTCGCCCAAACGACCCGCTCCCCCTCTCCCAGCGGCGCCAGCTCCTGTTCCAGTTTCTCTGAATAAATTCAAGCCGATTCGTACGGCAGACGATGCCGAGACAGCGGCTGCCGTACTCTACTCTGCTACCGGCGTCGTGGCTCCAGTCTTTTCAGAGAAGGATGTGATGAGTCTTGAAGGGAGGAGAGCGCATCCCTTGTCTGGCAGGGTTTCGCGTGCCATGTCCCGGGATCGTTCGATCGTGACTGTGATGATGCGTCTTCATCCTCAGGATCAAGACTACGTCCCCGTTATTCATTTTAAACAGGACATAGGTATCATTTTTAGAGAGCGCCTTGAAAGAGAAGGCCGACCCATCCCGCCGCCGAAATTTACAGTGGATGAGACGGTGATTCGTGGATTGAGCCCGGATCAGAAAGAAGTCCTTATGGTGGTTGATGATAAATTCTATCTCATCGATCAAGAGGCCCACATGACCGAAGTTGTGCCCGCGCCGAAAAAAGAAGCCGGCCTGGAGGAGGGAGTGATTCGGGAATTTGGTGGGACCGGCCTTCAGTTTCATGTTCTGGGGGCTGGAACCATTTGGATGGGCCGGCCATGGACACCAGATAACATTGCTTCCTATACCTATCCAGAGAAGCAGGAGATCGATGCGTATCTGGATCAGGTATTTGATCGAGTGCCGAATCGAAATGGGGTGGTGATGATTGATACCGCCGCTTCGTATGGCTTCACAGAAGAGAAGCTGGGCGAGTATTTTCGATCGCGGCCAGAAAGATTCAAAAGGGCCTTCATCGCCACGAAATGGGGAGAACAACAGACCTACGATTCTTCGAAAGAAATTAAGGATCAGTGGAAGTTCCGGTCCGATTACTCGGTCTCCAATCTGCAAGAATCGGTTGCCCAAAGCATGAAATATCTGGGCAGGATCGACCTTCTCTATATCCACATGGTGGGCGGTGCCACGGCTGATGTTTTTCGGGATCATCCCATCGTGGACGAAATGGTTCGGATGAAGAAAGAAAGACATGGAGGGATCCGGTTCCTCGGGGCTTCCATCTCTGGAGAGGAGGTGCTGGAGGAAGCCGTTCGGGAGAATCTGCTTTCTCCTTTCGATGTTATCCAGATGCCCGGCCCTGTCTTTCTGAAACGTCCCGATCTGGTTCGGGCGCTTCGGGCGGATGGCAAGGCCATTGTGCTCAACTCGGTCATCCGCAAAGGCGACCGGTCCATCACCGAAAAGGAAAGTTATTTCAGACTGTTGAACAATCCGGATGTCTCCATGATCCTGACCGGTTCGCGCAATCATTACCGGGACAACATGGGATATGTTGAAGAGTGGTCCCGTTCCAAATCCAATGCCGCCGGTTTGGAGGAGCGTACCGGTTATGGTATATCTCGACGTAATTTCTTAAAAGCTGCTGCAGCGGGCGGGATTACAGCAACGTTGGTTCCTGAATTTTATGGCTTGGCTCAAGCCCAGATAAGCACAGGTCCAGTAGGCGCTCTGGCGGATTTACGGAAGGAATTAGGAACAGATAAACAACTCGGAATTATTATTTGGGATCCCAGAGATTTGTTTCGTCTCAAGGATTTCTTCTCACTAGCGGTTAAAACAGGTGTAGACGTCGTCTGGATCAGCGGATTCCGTTTTCGGCAGCTTACAGCTCAGCAACAGCAAGCGCTGCTCACCCAGGCTTCCCAAGCAGGTTTGAAGACCTTGGGCTTCATCGATGGAAATCATGATTGGGCTGAAAACCGACTATTTGTCGCCAGCCACTATCAGGATTTAACAGTCAGGCTAGCCCGGCTCAACTTAGGCAAACTTCAAATCGCTTTTGCAACGGATATTGAACCCTATACTCAAAAAGGGTGGAAAGGCGACTTGAAAGGTTACATGGATTTGCTTGAAGGTGTCATCCTGCCACGAGTTCAGGCGTTTGCCCGCCAAAAGCGGCACCCGGACGGAAAGAGCGTGGTCAGAGGACCTCTCCTGACCCGCTTTGAGCCTTTTTGGTATGAGAATGATCATAAAACTGACAGTGGTGTTACGGTAAAGGGATTGCGTACTCTTGAAAAAACCGAGATCGCTGCGATGACCTATCGAGATACAGCAAAAGGGATAGCGGATGTCTCTGAGACTGTGCGCGCGCGGACGAAAGAAGAGAAGGTGACCTTCCAGATTGGCGTGGAGACAATTCCCGAGAAGGAAGTAGGTACTCCGAGTTTCTTCGGCAAGGAGACTGAAATTGGTCCGGCTTTGCTTGAAGCTTACAAGGCCATGAAAGACGACCGAGATCGTGTGGGAGGGGTTTACATCCATACGGCCAGTCCTGTGACGGCTCACCGGATTCTCACCGTCATTGTCCGGGCTAAATCCGAAATGCCTGGGAAACCGATTCAGCCGGCCAAAGAGTTTGGTGTCAAGGACGATAAGGCGACGAAATTTACCGCGTTGGAAATTACCCTGGACCTTCTCCTTCCCAAAGAGCTGGTCGGGAAAGAACTCGTTGGGGTTCCGTTTATTAAAACAGACAGTTGGTATATTCAACCCTTTGATAATCGTAAAGCCATGCATCGTGTGAGCACGAAAGGCCGCGTGACGGTCAAGACAGTCGATCGATCTCCCTTTAAAGGGAAAGAGACGGTTGGACGTGCCGTCCTGATCATGGAGAAGGACCAATTCGATGAATTCCTGAAAACTTACAAAGACAAAGGTGCCAAGGAGGCGGCTAAACGGGTTCTTAAGATCATCGAGATTGATGATGAAGGGAAGACCAAGGTGGTGGAAAAGCTATCTGCCGGTTTGGAGGAAGTGGAGGCGCGGATCGCGGCTGCGACCACCCAGTACGAAGGACTCTTTAAGAATGGAACCGAGCTGGCGGATGACCAGGTTATACCCAACTTAAATGTGGCGGCGGGAAAGAAGATAACCCTTGAGATTGATTTGAATCAATTGAGCGATATCAATCCAGCGGCTGTCGCCGCCATTGGCCGGATTTTTACACATGGTGAGGAGATTGTTCCGGCGGTGTGGCGGGAACGGGAACTGGTTCGTGAGACCTTGCCCTTGCCGCCTGGTCTAAAGGAAGCGGAAGGTTTTCTCGCGGGCAAAAACGCTGGGGCGACAGATCTTGCGCTCGTTGACCCGAAAGTTGCCGGGGATGACGTTGAAGCGTGGACTAAGATTCTCGAAGGCCGCAAGACCCCCGGTATCGTGATGACTCCGGCTGTTTTGTCCGCGCTCGACAAGTTGAGGAATACCCCCCGGGATCTGGCCGTCGTGCTGGCGGCGATCCGGCAGGCCGGAGGGATCGTTCTCGGCTTCGAGGTCGAAGAGAAGGCCGGCCAGCGCAAGCTTTACCTCTACGCGTAAAATCCTCCCTATTTTTTTCTTGAAAATATAACTCGTAGGTTATATACTTGTTTTATGGGCAGGAAGAGGGTTGTTTACTACGTTGATGCAGGGGGTGACAGCCCGATTCTTGAAGATATCCATAAGCTCACATTGGAAGAGCAACAGAAGATATTTGCCTACATTTCGCTGTTGGAAGAAAAGGGTGAGGAACTTCGCCGGCCGATGGCGGATTACGTTGGCGACAAGATTTATGAGCTTCGACCCAGAGCGCATCGGGTGTTGTATTTCTTTATGCTCAAAGAATACGCCGTGGTCGTTCATCTGTTTCGGAAGAGAACGGATAGGCTGCCGGAAAGAGAGAAGCGGGTTGCATTAACCCATATGCAAGATTTCCTGCGGCGATACCGACAAGGAGAAGTTTCTTTGGGAGGTGAGTTACTATGAAGCAAATAAGGGCTAAAACTCATCAGGAGGTGCTCAGATCTCTTCTGAGAGATGCCAGATTTCGGAAGGGCTATGAAGAGGAACTGGAGAAGCTTCGGATCGTGGATACCCTCATTCGGCTCCGGGAACAACAAGGATTAACCCAGGCAGGGCTTGCACACCGCATTGGAGTGAGCCAGCCCTTCATTGCCAAACTGGAATCGGGTGAAACCCATAATTTCAGTCTGGAAACCTTGGTGAAGCTCGCCGTTGCTTTGGACAGCGAACTCGAAGTCCGATTCCATCCTCATCGGGCTAAGGCGGCCTGAACCCTCGCGCAACATCTGATATAATATTTTTCTATGCCCATCGAGACGGCCCGGAAGCTGCAATCCAACATTGAAATCGCCCAAGCGGCCCGGCCCCTCCAGATTACGGAGATCGCCCGTGTGGCGGGGATCCGGATGGAGGAGCTGGAAGTTTACGGCCAGTACAAGGCGAAGGTCTCTTTAAAGGCGCTGGATCGGATTCAAAGCCGCCCGACGGGGAAGCTGATCCTGGTGACGGCGATGACGCCGACCGAAGCCGGAGAGGGGAAGACCTCGACCGCCATCGGGTTGACGCAGGCCCTTGGACACCTGCGCAAGAAGGTGATCCTGACTCTGCGGGAGCCATCGATCGGTCCGATCTTCGGTGTGAAGGGCGGCGCCTGCGGCTCCGGCTTCGCCCAGATCCTTCCGATGGACGACATCAACCTTCATTTCACCGGGGATATCCATGCCGTCGGGACCGCCCACAATCTGTTGACCGCTCTGGTCGAGAACCATGTGATTCATGGAAATTCCCTCTCGATCGATCCGAACCGGATCCTCTGGCGGCGGGTCTCGGAGATCCCGGACCGGAACCTGCGCCATGTCCAGGTCGGGTTGGGGGGGGTCGGGTACTTGAAACGGGAAACCGGATTCGACATCACGGTGGCGAGCGAGGTGATGGCGATCTTGGCCCTTTCAAAGGATTTCTCGGATTTTAAGGAACGGCTGGGTTCCATGGTGGTTGCCCTGACCGCTGAGGGGCGGCCGGTCAGGGCGGCGCAGATCAACGCCGTCGGGGCGATGGCCCTGCTCATGAAGGACGCGATCAAGCCGAACTTGGTGCAGACCCTGGAGGGGCAGCCGGTTTTCATCCATGCCGGCCCCTTCGCCAACATGGCGCACGGGGCGAATTCGGTCCTGGCGACCGAGATGGCACTGCGGCTTTCCGATTACTGCGTGACGGAATGCGGGTTCGGCTCCGATCTTGGGTTCGAGAAGTTCTGCGACATCGTCGCCCGCTCCGCCGGATTTAAGCCGGAGGCGGCGGTTCTGGTGGTGACCCTCCGGGCCTTAAAGGTCCACGGCGGATTGTCTCTTGAGGAAGCGACGGGGAAGGAAGAACCCCGGGCTCTGCAGCGGGGATTTGAGAATCTGGAGAGGCACGTGGAGATTATCCGCCGGTTCGGAATCATCCCGGTGGTGACGATCAACCGGTTTTCCGGCGATTCGCCGACGGAACTTCGCTTGATTCAGGAACATTGCCTGGGCTTGAAGGTCCGGTGCGCCGTTTCTGAAGTGAGGGAACGGGGGGGACCCGGCGGAGTGGATGTGGCCAAGGAGGTGCTCGCCGCTCTCCAGGAGAGGGCGGGCAGGTTCCAGCCGTTGTATCCGCTGGACCAGCCGATCGCCTCGAAGATTGAGACGATCGCCCGGGAAATCTACGGGGCCGACGGCGTCGAATACGTTGAGACCGCCTCCGCCGATATCGAGCGGCTCACGCGGGACGGGTTCGCGGGCCTTCCGATCAACATGGCCAAGACCCAGCTCTCTCTGACCGATGATCCGAAAGTGAAAGGAGCCCCGCGCGGCTGGAAGCTGAAGGTCCGGGAAGTCCGTGCGGCGGCGGGAGCCCGGTTCCTGGTCGCGCTGACCGGAAAGATCCTGACGATGCCGGGCCTGCCGAAGTCTCCGTTGGCGGAAAAGTTGGACGTGGATGCGAATGGGCGGATTACGGGGCTGTTCTAGTCGATGGTTTCCCCGAGCTGGACCATCGAAGAATTCCTCAACGAGCTGGGTTCCGAGAAATCGGTTCCGGGCGGAGGGTCCGCCGCGGCGCTGGCGGGGTGCCTCGGGATCGAGTTGGGAAGCAAGGTTTGCCGGGTTCTTTTGGCCCGCCGGAGTCTCAGCTTGGGATCCCAATCAAGGCTGAAGCGAACTCTGAAAACACTGGATCAACTTTCCCGGAAACTGCGGCGGTTGATCCGGGAGGATGCGCAGGCGTATTTGGGATTGGTTCAGGCCTTAAAAGCCAAGCGAGGAATTTCGGCTGCTAAAAAGCAGGCGATCCAGTCCCCCATGAAGATCTGCGAAGCCGCCTCCCGGGGAGTTTCGATCTTGGGTGGGCTGCGCCCTTTCGCGGGTTCTTCTTTAGGGTCTGATTTGAAGGCGGGACAGGTACTGCTTCGAGGGGCCTTTGAAGCGGCGCGGATGATGGTGGAGATTAATTTAAAATGACGCTCCCGGCTACCGCGCAGATTCTGGATGGGCGGGCCGTCGCCGCCAAGATCCAGGAGCAGTTGAAGTCGGAGGTGGCGGCTTTGAAGGCCCGGCACGGCCGGGTTCCGTTCCTTTTGACGGTGCAGGTCGGAGTTCAGCCGGCCTCGGATCTTTTCGTCCGGTCCCAGATGAAGGCGGCCGCCGCTTTGGGGATCGGCTACCGGCTGGAGCGGCTGAAGGCCGATGTCACGCAGAAGGAACTGATCGAGCGGATCAACGGGTGGAACCGGGATCCGCAGATTACCGGGCTGACCGTGCAATTTCCGCTGCCGCCTGCGCTCGACGCCAAGGGAATCTCCGCCGGCGTGGATCCCCGCAAGGATGTGGAGGGGATCCACCCCCAGCACATCGGGCAGGCGGTTTTCGGCTGGTCCAGGATCGGCACCTGCACCTCTCTCGCAGTCATGGAGCTGATCAACGCCACCGGCTGCGACCTGTACGGGAAGGAGGCGGTGATCGTCGGCCACAGCGAGCTGATCGGCAAGCCGGTCTCCCTGATGCTGTTGGACCGGTTCTGCACGACGACGATCTGCCACGTGGCTACCTCCGACCGGGGCCGCTTGATCGAGCATGTCCGGCGGGCGGAGATCCTGGTCGTGGCGGTGGGAAGGCCGCATCTGGTGAAAGGGTCTTGGATCCGGCCGGGGGCCATTGTGATCGACGTGGGGACGAGCTTGGTCGACGGGACGCTTCAGGGGGACGTGGAGTTTGACGAGGCGGTGAAGGTGGCCAGCTTCATCACCCCGGTGCCGGGCGGGGTGGGGCCGGTGGTGGTCGCCACCCTCATGCGAAATACCGTGGAGGTATTCAAATTACAAATCCAAAAGTAACGATTCCGGATCTGATCGAGAAAAAAGGGCGGGGCCAGAAGATCACGATGCTGACCGCCTACGATCTGCCGCTGGCCCGTCTGCTGGATGAGGCCGGGGTGGACATCATCCTTGTGGGGGATTCCCTGGGGATGGTGGCGCTCGGTTATCCGACGACCGTCCCAGTCACCATGGAAGAGATGCTCCACCACACCAAGGCGGTCCGGCGCGGGGTCTCCCAGGCTCTTTTGGTCGGAGACATGCCGTTTATGTCCTTCAACGTCTCCAGGGAGGAGACGGTCAAGAACGCCGGCCGGTTCCTCAAGGAGGCCGGCTGCGACGCGGTGAAGTTGGAGGGGCGACTCGGTTCGCGGGATTGGGTCGCGGCGGTCCGGGCGATCCTGGAGGCAGGGATCCCGGTTTTAGGACATCTGGGGCTCACCCCGCAGACCGCCGGATGGGTCGGCGGCTTCAAGGTGCAGGCCAAGACCGCCGAGGAGGCGGAGAAACTTTTGGAGGCGGCGTTGGAGTTGGAGGCCCTGGGCTGTTTTGGGATCGTGCTGGAGTGCGTGCCTGCCCAGGTGGCCCAGGCGGTCAGCCAGAAGCTTCGGATCCCGACGATCGGGATCGGCGCCGGAGCCCACTGCGACGGGCAGGTGCTGGTGACGCAGGATCTGTTGAGCTTGACCGGATCTTTCCATCCCCCGAAGTTTATCCGGACCTTCACCCGCCTGGATCAGATCATCTTGAAGGCGTTGAGGGAATTCAAAGAAGCCGTCCAGGATGGCTCCTTTCCTTCCGCCGAGGAAAGCTACTCGATGCCGGAGGATGAGTGGAAGCGTCTTCTTTCCAATCCGCGCTCTTACTCTTAACCGGGCTCGTCCTGGGGATCCGGCACGCCTTCGATCGGGATCACGTCGCGGCGGTGACCCATTTCGTTTCTCTGGAGCCGGACCCTTTGAAGAGCGCCTGGTTCGGCTGCCGCTGGGCGATCGGGCACGCCTTGACCGTTCTGATCCTGGGTTCGCTGATCATCCTGTTTCATCTGAAGTTCGATCCTTCCTTTGAACGGTACGCGGAGCTGGCGGTCGGGGTCTCCTTATTAATCCTGGGGATCTGGCGTCTCGTTCTATTGATGCAGGAGCGCCGGCATGAACATCGGCACGCCCACGTAAAGACGGAGCACACCCATCTTCATTCCCATGAACCGGGGCGGGGGCACGTTCACTGGTTCGCCCCGACGCTGGTCGGGATGGTTCACGGGGCCTCAGGGACGGTGGAGCTGTTCGTCCTGATCCCGATCACGATGATGGCGGCGGCCTGGCTGGCGTACATCTACATCGGGCTGTTCAGCTTGGGCTGCGCGGTCTCGATGAGCGGATACGGTTATCTCGCGGGCCGGTTCTATCACCGGGCCAATCAGACCGGCCGGAAGATTTACCGGGTGCTGGTGATCCTCACCTCTTTGTCGGGCCTTGTTTTGGGCGTGATCTGGATCTTGAAGAATGTCTGAGACATTCAAGAATGTCTGAAACCGTTGTCGTTGCCATGTCGGGCGGGGTCGATTCCTCGGTGGCCGCCGCCCTGCTTCGGGATGCCGGCTGCCGGGTGATCGGCATGACCTTAAAGACCTGGCCGAAGGAGTTGTGCGACACGGTCCCGAAAGCCCAAACCTGCTGTTCCACCCGGGACATCGAGGATGCCCGGGCGGTCGCCCAGCAGCTGGGCATCCCTTTTTACGTGGTCGAGGCGGCCAAGGAATTCAAGTCCAACGTGATGGATTATTTTGTCGAGGGGTACACGCACGGCTGGACTCCGAACCCCTGTGTGGTCTGCAACCGGCAGATCAAGTGCGGGATACTTCTGGATCGGGCCAGGGAGCTTGGGGCTCAGTGGCTCGCCACCGGCCATTACGCCCGGGTCGGTTTCGATCAGGGCCGGCGGCGGTATTTCTTGAAGGAGGCGGTCGATCCGAACAAGGACCAATCGTACGTCTTATATCAGTTGACCCAGGATCAGCTTTCCCGTCTAAAACTGCCGCTCGGGGACAAAACGAAATCGGAAGTCCGGGAGGCGGCCCGGAAGGCCGGCTTAAAAGTGGCCGAGAAGCCGGAGTCGATGGAGCTTTGTTTCATTCCGGATGGAGATACGAAAGGATTCCTGCGGGCAAGAGCCCCGGAGGCGTTTCAGCCGGGGCAGATCGTGAACCGCCAGGGGCGGGTCCTCGGAACTCACCAGGGGATCGCCGCCTACACCGTGGGCCAGCGGCGGGGACTCGGGGTCGCTCACCCGACCCCTCTCTATGTTTTAGAGATCGATCCATCGGCGAACCGGGTGATCGTCGGAGAAGAGGAGGAGCTTAAGGCCTCTTTCTGTCAGGTGCGGGAGCTGGCTTGGGGCGCGATTCCCGGTTTGAAAGAGCCGATGGAGGCGTCGGTCAAGATCCGGTACCGGAGCGGGAAGCTGCCGGTTCGGCTGGTTCCCGACGGTCCGCGCCTCCGGGTGGAATTCAAAGAGCCGGTGGGAGGCGGAGTCACTCCCGGTCAGGCCGCCGTCTTTTACGACGGCGACATTGTGTTGGCCGGCGGCTGGATCGAAAAGACAGTGCGCGCATGAGCGGCCAGCATGTTGCGTTACTTGATTTGATCGTGAAGCAGTTGAATGAAGCAGGGCTTTCAGATACCGCTCTGGATCCTCAGGGAGACATCCTCGTCGTAAAACTCCCCGCCGCCGGCCGAGCCCGACTCCTGGCCGATCCGGCTCTGCGCAGGGATCTGGTCCACCAGGCCCGGATCCTCGGTTTCTCCCGCCTCACCCTCGAACTTTAGAAGCCGCCAGCCACGGGTCCTGCCGCGGTTCGCCCCGCGGGTGGGCCCCTCCGCCCGGTGTGGATCCTCCCACGCGCAGGGCATCACCGCGTCACCCGTGGCCCATATGCTATACTCATTTCCTCTGGAGGAAAGGGGTATCCTCTAGAAGAGGGGGTGTGTTGGGGGAGATGTACAATCTCCCCCAACAGCACCTTTTGTTTTTGCCGGAGAAGGGAGGTCCGAGGGAAGAACCAGGCAGTGGTTCTTCCCTCGGAAGAAGTTCGACCAACCTGTACCCCTCTTTCAGAATGCAAGAATTTTGTGTGACCTTCTTAGAAAGGTATACAATTTCAGAGTTGGTCGAACTTCTTGGCGGCGTAGCTCAGCCCGGTAGAGCAGGGGACTCATAAGCCCTTGGTCACTGGTTCAAATCCAGTCGCCGCCATTACCTCTATGTCTAATTTCCTCGATGCCGTCCGCTCCACGATTCAGAAGCACCGGATGCTTAAGCCGAAGGATCGGCTTCTCGTCGGTGTTTCCGGCGGGCCGGACTCCATGGCTCTGTTGAGCGCCCTCGTTGCTCTGAGAGGTTCGCTGCGCTTGAATCTGCGGGCGGCGTACGTTGACCATGGATTGCGCCCGGCGGATGCTCCCCGGGAAGCGGCCTTAGTCAGAAAGATGGGCCGGCTTTGGGGGGTGCCGGTTCGCATTCTCCGGCGCAAGGTCCGGAAAGAGGGAGGGGAATCCCTAGAGGCGGTGGCCCGGGAAGTCCGGTATCGGACCCTGACCGGATTGGCGATCCGTACCGGTTGCAAAAAGATCGCGCTGGGCCACACCGAGGATGATCAGGCGGAGACCGTCTTGATGTGGATCTTAAGGGGAGCCGGCACGGCCGGCTTGGCCGGGATTCCGCCCGTTCGGAAACAGCAGGGGATCACGATCATTCGGCCGCTCATCCAGATCTCCCGGGCCCAGGTGGAAGGATATCTCAAGGATCATCGGATCCAGGCGCTCCAAGACCGGTCGAACGAGTCCCGAAAATTCCTGCGCAACCAGATCCGGCATGAGCTGATTCCCCTTCTGGAGAAGAGATACAGCCCCCGGTTCCGCCGGCATGTCAGCACCCTGGCGGAAATTGTTCGGGCCGATCTGGACTGGCTTGAATCCCAGGGGAGAGCCGCTTTGCGTCGGATGTCCCGTCTGGGAAAGGATCGGATCCGGTTGAGCCGCCGCAAGCTGGTTCGGGAACCCGCGGCCCTCCGAAGGGCTGTCTTGCGGTCGGCGATTGCAAAGCTCCAGGGAGATCGAAACGGATTCACCGCGCGTCATTGGATGGCGCTGGACGAGCTTTTATTGGAAAAGGATCCGAGTCCGATGGATCTGCCGCACGGTTTTCGGGCGGAATTTCCGGACTCACGTTGGCTGTTGATCCGACGAGCGAATCTGGTAAACTAGAGATGAGATGTCAACGACTCCAACTGCCTTAAATAATAAGAAGGTTCCATCTCCCCCCTCGCCGTTGGGGCGGCCGAACACCCCCTGGTTCCGATGGGTGGTTTGGATCCTGCTGGGTTTTACCTTCCTCTACTTGTACCGGGTAGGATCTCTCTCGGTTCAGGGACTCCCGGAAGAGATTTCCTACGGGGAGTTCTTTCAATGGCTTTCTCCCAATGAGGTCGGTCCAAAGATCCGAACGGCGGTGCTCGCGGGAAGCGTCGTTGAAGGGGAACTGGATAACGGCCGGCGTTTTCGAGTCAACGTCCCGGATCCGGGTCAGGACCCTGAGATGGTCAAGCGGATTCGGGAGCAGGTTCCTACCTTCCGGGTCGAGCCGCCCCGTTCTTCCTTCTGGCTGAATTTCCTGTTCAATCTGCTGGGGCCGTTTCTGTTTTTAGGCGTGCTCTGGATGCTTCTGTACCGGGGCGGGCAGGGGGGAAGCCGGATCCTCTCCTTCGGGAAGAGCCGAGCCCGGGAGATCGGGCCCGATGAGGCCCAGAGGATCACCTTCCAAGACGTCGCGGGGGTCAATGAGGCGAAGGAAGAGCTTCAGGAGGTGATCGAGTTCTTAAAGGATCCGAAGAAATTCCAGCGGCTGGGTGGGAAGATCCCGAAAGGGGTTCTCTTGCTCGGCCCGCCGGGTTGCGGAAAAACTTTATTGGCAAAAGCGGTCGCGGGCGAGGCGGGGGTGCCGTTCTTCTCGATCAGCGGGTCCGACTTCGTCGAGATGTTCGTCGGGGTGGGGGCTTCCCGTGTGCGGGACCTGTTCGACCAGGCGAAGAAATCGGCGAAGACCGCCTCGCGGGGATGCATCATCTTCATTGATGAGATCGACGCGGTCGGGCGTCAGCGCTTCGCCGGGATCGGCGGCGGGCACGATGAGCGGGAGCAGACCTTGAATGCCCTTCTCGTTGAGATGGATGGATTCAATACCCAGGAAGGGGTGGTGCTCGTCGCGGCGACGAACCGGCCGGATGTTCTGGATCCGGCCCTCCTTCGGCCCGGGCGGTTTGATCGGCAGATTGTGGTTGACCGACCGGACCTGCGGGGGCGGGAGGAGATCTTGAAGGTCCATACGAGGAAGATCAAGCTGGGCAAGGAGGTGGATTTAAATTCCATCGCCCGGCAGACCCCCGGTTTTTCCGGAGCTGACCTGGCCAACCTGTGCAACGAGGCGGCCCTCCTGGCGGCCCGGTATGACCGGGAGGGGGTCGGGATGAAAGAGCTGGAGGCGGCGATCGAACGGGTCATGGCCGGTCCGGAACGAAAGTCGCGCCTCATCTCCCCTTACGAGAAGAAGATCGTCGCCTGCCATGAGTCGGGCCACGCGCTGGTCTCGATGATGGTCCCCGGCTCGGATCCTGTCCATAAGGTGTCCATCATTCCCCGGGGGACGGCGGCCTTAGGGTACACGATGCAGATGCCGCTCGAGGACCGGTACATCATGACCCGGAAGGAGCTGTTGGGAAAACTCACCGTTCTCCTGGGGGGCCGGTCCGCCGAGGAGCTGACGTTCGACGAGATCACCACCGGCGCTCAGAACGATCTGGAGGTGGCGACCGAGATCGCCCGCCGGATGGTCTGCGAATACGGGATGAGCGACCGTCTGGGGTCTCTCACCTACGGGCGCAGGGAGGGGATGGTGTTTCTGGGCCGGGACATCGTCGAGGAGCGGAATTACTCGGACCAGACGGCCGTCCTGATCGATGAAGAGATTCAGCGGATTATTCAGGAGTGCCATCAGCGGGCCAAGGATATTCTGATCCAGCACAAGGATCGCCTGAAGCGGCTTTCCGCCGCTCTCCTGGAAAAGGAAGTTCTGGATGGGGATGAGGCGAAGAGGATTGTGATGTCGGATGCCCCTCCTGAGGAATCGACGGAAGGTCCTCCTGCCGCGCAGCCGGTGCCTGCCTGAGTTTCAGTGGTTCCTTTCCGGCTTCCCCTGGGTCAGCGGGCTTTGATCATGGGAATCCTCAATGTGACGCCCGACTCCTTCAGCGACGGAGGGCGTTTCACTCATCCCCGCCAGGCGGCGGCCCGGGCTCTTCAGATGCAGGAGGAAGGGGCGGATCTGATTGATCTGGGCGGAGAATCTACCCGGCCCGGAGCAAGACCGATCTCTGCGGAGGAGGAACTCCGGCGGATCCTGCCGGTCTTGGAGAGATTGGTCGGCCGGCTGAAGATCCCGATCTCTGTGGATACGTACAAGGCCTCTGTGGCGCGGGCGGCGCTTGGAGTCGGCGCCAGTCTCGTCAACGATGTGACGGCCCTGCGGGATCCCAAGATGCCGCAGGTGGTTGCCACGGCCAAGGTTCCGGTGATCCTGATGCATATGCGGGGGGTCCCTCAGACCATGCAGCGGAATCCCCGTTATCGCCGATTAATCCCGGAGATCGTCTCGGACTTGAAGCGCTCGATCGAGAAGGCCAAGGCTGCCGGAATCCCAAGGGCGAAGATCCTCGTCGATCCGGGGCTTGGGTTCGGCAAGCGTTGGCAAGACAACCTAACGCTGCTTAAATCCCTCTCTGCCTTTAAAGCGATGCTCGAGCTTCCGCTGGTCGTCGGGCCTTCCCGAAAATCATTCATTGGGCATGCGACCGGAGCTCCGGTGGAAGGCCGTCTCATGGGGACGGCGGCGGCGGTCGCCTTATCGGTCTGGGGCGGGGCGGACATTGTCCGCGTCCATGATGTGGCTCTGATGCGTCAAGCGGCCCGGCTTGATGCATGATGACTGGGTGGAAGGATGGGCCGAGGGCATCTGTGCCTTGGGCACAGTGCCCCTGTCCTCTCAGCCGGGATGCAACCAGACTGCTGGAGGTATTCGGGTGATATCACAGAATAGCAGACCCAGAGGACAGGGGCACTCCGGAGGGGCGGGGTGAGCGGATTCTTTCTGGGGACATGGGACCTGGTCCGGGCCCTGTTGGAGATCGGGATCCTCTGGGCCTTTTATTATTGGGTTCTTGTTTTCATCCAGGGGACCATGGCCATCCAAGTTTTGCGCGGGGTGGTGGTCCTGCTCCTGGTGGCCCTGGTGGCGGGACTGCTTCAGTTCGAGGTGATCGCCTGGCTTTTCGAGAAGCTGGCGACCGTCATCGCGGTTGCGTTCATCGTCATCTTTCATCCGGAACTGCGCCGAGGACTGGCCCGGATCGGCGGGGAAACGATTTTCCGGCTGGCCCCCCGCCGTGAGGAAGTGGTGGAGGAGATCATCAAAGGGATGCTGGCCCTTTCCCGCCGGCGGATCGGGGCGATCCTTGCCATTGAGCAGCAAACGTCTCTGGCCTCGTACGCGGAAAGCGGCGTCACCATGGACGCGGCGATCTCGAGCGAACTTCTCCAGACCCTCTTCATGACAGGGACTCCCCTGCACGACGGCGGGGTGGTGATTTCCCAGCGGCGGCTGGCCGCGGCGGCCTGCCTCTTTCCGTTGAGCGAGAACCCCCAGCTTTCCAAGACGATGGGCACCCGGCACCGGGCGGCGCTGGGTTTAAGCGAGGAGACTGACGCGCTGGTGATCGTTGTCTCGGAAGAGACCGGGACGATCTCGATGGCGGTGAAGGGAAAATTGACCAAGGACTTAGAGAGGGAAGACCTAGCGAGGATCCTTTACGATGGAGCGGCGGATTCTCCCTCAGGCCGGAGGACGGGGTGAAGGACTGGCTGAGCCGTCGGTCGTGGCTGCGGCTGATCGCGTTGGCTCTGGCCGTGGCCACCTGGATCGCGGTCCGCCGATCCCTCCATTTCTAGATGGCCCGCCTTGGGGTTAATGTCGACCATGTGGCGACGCTGCGGCAGGCCCGGAGAGGGGAAGATCCCAGTCCGATCCTGGCGGCCCTCACTGCGGAGCAGGCCGGCTGTGATGGGATCGTCTGTCATCTGCGGGAGGACCGCCGGCACATCCAAGATCGGGACCTGGCCGCTTTCAAAGAAATCCTTCGGACCCCACTCAACCTTGAGATGGCGATCGACCCGGAGATCGTCCGGATCGCCTGCCGGCTCAAACCGGCCCAGGCCACTTTAGTTCCGGAACGCAGGCGCGAGCTGACCACCGAGGGGGGATTGGATCTGCGCCGCGGTCGTGCCAGATTCTCGCGCGCGATCTGCCGATTAAAGGACGCCGGGATCCGGGTCAGCCTCTTCGTCGATCCCGACCCATCGCAGGTGGAGCGGGCGGCCGAACTGGGAGTCCCGATGGTGGAACTTCACACGGGGCGGTACGCCCAGGCCCGGAGCAGATCCCATATAGCGGAAGCGCTGTCCGGGTTGGAGGAAGCGGCCCGGCTGGCCAGTGGGGCCGGCTTGCGGGTTGCGGCCGGTCACGGATTGGATTATCGTAATGTGTCCCGGGTTGTGGAGATCCGGGAGATCGAGGAGTTCAACATCGGCTTCTCGATTGTGGCCAGAGCGATCGAGGTTGGGTTCCATCAAGCGGTCCGGGAAATGGCCCGGTTGGTGAGAGGTGAACCATGAAGATTGTGGGGACAGGTGTGGATCTGGTCGAGGTGCCCCGCTTCCATCAGGCGGTCCAGCGGTGGGGAGCCGTTTTCTTGAATCGGATTTTTACCCCGTCGGAATTGGAGTATGCCCGCGGCCGCAAGACCGCGGCCCAGCATCTGGCGGTCCGTTTCGCGGCGAAGGAGGCGGTAGTTAAGGCGCTGGGGGCTCCTAAGGGGCTTGGTTTGGAATGGCACGACTTGGAAATCTCCCGCACCCCCGCCGGTCAGCCGAAGGTGGTCTTTCACCGGTCGATGCGCCGTTGGGTGGGGCTCGAAGTCCATCTTTCCATGACGCACACGGCAGAGCACGCGATCGCCACGGCTCTGGTCGTTGCTCCCGGAAAGTCCGAATGACCTCGTCGTCATTTCGAGACCGTCAGGCCGAGAAATCTCGCTCTTTAATTCCTCCGTTGTTTCTCTCCCGCCGCCCCGATACCCATAAAGGGGATTACGGCCACGTTCTCGTCGTCGCCGGTTCCATCGGCCTCACGGGAGCGCCGGTTCTGTGCGCCCAAGCCGCGCTTCGGGCCGGCGCGGGGCTGGTCACACTGGCGGTGCCGGAGTCGGTCTACTTTATCGTTGCCTCTCAGTCAACGGAAGTGATGGTTCATCCTCTCCCGGAATCTCCCACGGGGACTTTAAGCCCCCATTCTGTAGAGCGGTTGGCCTCCCTGCTTCTCAAGGCCGATGTCCTGGCGCTCGGCCCCGGTGTTTCCCGTGAGCCCTCTGCGGTGAAAGCGGTCCAGCATTTGGTGGAGACCGTGGATCTTCCGATCGTGCTGGACGCCGACGGGATCGGCGCCTTCGCCGGAGCGGCCCGGAAGAAACTTGGCCGCGCGAAGGGGAGTTTGGTGATCACTCCTCACCCGGGAGAGATGGCGGAACTGCTCGGGGTGACGGTGCAGACGGTCCAGAGAGATCGGCTGGAGATCGCCAGGAAGGTTGCGAAGGAACTCAAGGTGACGGTGGTTTTGAAAGGGCATCGGACCGTCGTGGCCTCGCCGGCGGGGAAGACGGTCGTGAATAAGACCGGCAATCCCGGGATGGCGACCGCTGGGACAGGAGATCTCTTAACCGGGATGATCGCCGCGTTGATCGCTCAGGGGCTGGATCCGTTTTCGGCGGCCGAAGCGGGCGTTTACCTGCACGGACTGGCCGGCGATTTGGCCGCTGCCAAAGTCGGCCAGGTCGGGCTCATCGCCTCCGACGTGCTGGATTCCATCCCCGCCGCCTTTCATCGCGCGGCGAAGCGCTAATTCTTTCGATTCAAGGGATCTGTTTTTGCTGGCGTAGCTCAACGGCAGAGCACCTGTTTTGTAAACAGGACGTTGGAGGTTCAATTCCTCTCGCCAGCTTGTCATCCGTTGTTTCTCTTCGTACAATACGGGTACTATCGAGATGAAAATTCTAAGATGATCTCCAATCGTTACGCCTGGGACCAGCTAGAAGTTTACCGCGGATGGATTCTTCGGGATGCCATTACTCCCGAAGAACTTCGGAAGCGGTATTGGCAGGAGCAACGTTCCATCCCAGAGATTTCTAAGATCTCAAAGATTAACAAACACGTCCTGTACGAGTTAATGCGCAAGCACGGTATTTCCCGTCGAACCCGGAGCGAGAGCAATTATCTGGTTTATCGTGATAAACCGGCTTTTATACTACGCAAAGAGTTATCTCAGGCCCAAAGGCGCCTTAAAACGGCCGGCCTGATGCTTTATTGGGGTGAGGGCGCGAAGCAGCACCATACGGTCGATCTCGCCAATACTGATCCGAAGGTTATTTTAGTTTTTCTAAGATTCCTGAGAGAAATCTGCGGCGTTTCAGAGTCGCGCCTGCGTGCTTTCCTCTACATTTATGAAGGACAGAATGTCGATCATATTCGTCGGTATTGGAGTGAGTTAACTCGGATTCCCGAATCGCAATTCTTCAAACCCTATATCAGCAGATTTCGATCTGGCCGAGTTAGGCAGAAGGTATTACCCAACGGCGTGTTTCATATTCGGTACAGTGACAAACGGTTACTTCAACAAATTCTCTCTTGGATTGAGCAAGAAGCCGGCACATTGATTCGGGCAGGTACCCAAGTGGCTAAAGGGGTCAGGCTGTAAACCTGATGATCGAGAGGTCTACAGAGGTTCGAATCCTCTCCTGCCCATAATTTAATCAAGAATGAATTAGAGAGAGGTTTGAAATGGAAAATAGAGCTGGTAGGCACAAGAATTTTGAACAGCATTTCATATTAAAGGAGGATAACCTTCGAAAAATCGTAGATGTTTTTCGAAGGTTTGGAACCAAAATAAAAGAAGAGACGGGAATAGAACCCACCTTCATACTCCGTGTAGAGCATGAGGATCAATCATTTTACGAGACAAAGGATCTGGAGGAGGTTTTCCAAGACGAGAACTCTTTTGGGAACGAAATAACTGGTTTAGTCGTCATATTAGAGCGCCCGGATGGGAATGATTCGGTTCGGAAGAGATTTTACGCATTCTTAAGATTCAATTCTGACAGAGAGAATTTAAAAAGATTCGGGCCGATTGGTTTTACTCTTACTTATGAATCACGGGACTGGTGCTCTCTATTTTCGGATGATCTGGAGACACAAATTAAGCGGATATTGCAGCGGGGGCGGCTTCCCCTTAAGATTCCCAAAGTAATCGATCTTGGGGTCGGTATGGTATTTTTTTCCGTTTCAGTCTCGTTGTTTACAATGTCTATGCGGAAATCCGTTGTTTCCGAGGCTGTAATCGAAAAAGCGAACACGGAAGATCTAGTTCGTTTGTTAGCACAAAACCTATTGTTGGGGCGCGAGGCGGTGAATCGATGGTTTTTTCCAGCCATCCTATTTGGAATGGGGATGTTGATTGTGTTCGTCGAAATGAGGCCAATCGCTCGGCTCATTGAATTTGTATGTCGTTCGTTTTTTTTGTTGGGGAGACGGAATCGAGAAGTATCAGCGTTTTGAATCTTCGAGAAACCGGCTGAAATGGGGACTTTTTATCGGGCTGGCTATTTCAATAGTCGGCTCTCTTATAGCTGGTCTTCTAGTTGGACATTAAGAGCGGATGTCTGCTTGGGGGCGATTGGGTAGACCGCTGTTTCCTCTTGGAAGCCGAGGGAGAAAACAATTATTGTTTTGAAGCCGTTGATTTTTTGCGGGTGTAGCTCAGTGGTAGAGCTCCTCCCTTCCAAGGAGGAGATACGGGTTCGATTCCCGTCGCCCGCTTTCCTCTGGAAAACAAGACCGCCCGTTCGCCCTTCGACAAAAGCTCAGGGCGAACGGCCACAGGAAATCGGTGAGGCCACGGGTGGCGTGGGGCGGCCCCGCAGACGCCAGCAGGACCGACGTGTGAGGCCAAGCCCTGACCGAATGGAAACCCATGCTGAACTGTACGACTTTCCATGGAGAGGCCTGTTGGGTTTGGTCACCTGCCTTTGCTCTGACATGGTATATGTGAACAACCCATCCGAACAAGGCCCGATGCCGGATGCGGGGCCGCCCCACGCCAGGACCCGTGGCCGGCCCAGGATGCCACATTTGTAATATTTTTCTTGACTTTTTTACCTATCCCATTAGAATAAAGAGTTTTGTACCTCTTAAGAAGAGAGATCTTTTATGTCGAGTGCCAGCAGAGGGGTTGCTGGAGTAGCTCAGTTTGGTAGAGCACGTCCTTGGTAAGGACGGGGTCACGGGTTCGATTCCCGTCTCCAGCTTGAAGGGAGCGTGTCTCCCGTCTTCAAATCTTACCCGTTTGTAGAGGAGAAAAGGGACAATGGCTGCTAAGGAGAAATTTGAACGGAAGAAACCGCACATCAACGTTGGGACCATCGGCCACGTCGATCACGGCAAGACCACTTTAACCAGCGCCATCACCAAGGTCCTTTCCAAGAAGGGACACGCAACGGTTCGGGAATATGCCGACATTGCCAAGGGGGGCGTGGTTCGGGACCAGAGCAAGATCTTGACCGTCAACATCGCCCATGTGGAATATGAAACGGACGCCCGTCATTACGCCCACGTGGATTGTCCGGGCCATGCCGACTACATCAAGAACATGATCACTGGCGCCGCCCAGATGGATGGCGCCATTCTTGTGGTCAGCGCCCCGGACGGCCCGATGCCCCAGACCCGGGAGCACATCCTGCTCGCCCGCCAGGTCGGGGTTCCTGCCATCGTCGTTTTCTTGAACAAGGTGGATCTCGTCGAGGATAAGGAACTTCTGGATCTGGTCGAGTTGGAGGTTCGGGAACTGTTGACGAAATACGGCTTCCCCGGCGATAAGACCCCGATCGTGAAGGGGTCCGCTTCCAAGGCCGCCCAGGGGGACGCGGACGGAGAAAAGGCCATTCTGGATTTGGTCAAGGCGGTGGACGACTTCATCCCGACCCCCAAGCGTGAGATCGACAAGCCGTTCCTTATGGCGGTGGAGGATGTTTTTTCCATCACCGGCCGCGGCACCGTCGGAACGGGCCGAATCGAGCGGGGGCAGGTGAAGGTCAACGATGAAATCGAGATCGTGGGGCTTCGGCCGAAGCCGACCAAGTCGGTGGTGACCGGGATCGAGATGTTCCGGAAGCTGCTCGATGATGGGCAGGCCGGCGACAACGTCGGCGTCCTCCTGCGCGGAATCGACAAGAAGGATCTGGAGCGGGGCATGGTGCTGGCCAAGCCCGGTTCCATCACGCCGCACACGAAATTCAAGGCGGAGGTTTACGCCTTGACGAAAGAAGAGGGGGGCCGCCATACGCCGTTCTTCACCGGGTACCGGCCCCAGTTTTATTTTCGCACCACCGATGTGACGGGGGTGGTGACGCTTCCTAAGGGGACGGAGATGACGATGCCGGGAGACAACGCCAACATCGAGGTAGAGCTCATCTCTCCCATCGCGATGGAGAAGACGGTCCGCTTCGCCATTCGTGAAGGCGGTCGGACGGTTGGAGCGGGAGTCGTTTCGGAAATTATCGCCTAAAGCCGAGACGACTTTTTTATTGCCCTGAAAGGTCCCTTCCGTGCGGGAATTAATCACCTTGGAATGTTCCACTTGTCGACGTCGGAATTACTGCGGCTTCAAGAACAAGACGCCGCAGACCGATCGATTGGAATTGAAGAAGTACTGTCGGTTCTGTCGAACCCACACCCTGCATCGTGAGACGAAGTGACGTGAGACCCGGACTTACGGAACGAAGTGAACGTAAGTCCGTTGGCCGAACGTCATCCCGAGGCAGCGCAAGCTGCCGAGGGATCTCAAGTAGGCCTGTAGCTCTAATTGGTAGAGCAACGGACTCCAAATCCGAGGGTTGGGGGTTCGAATCCCTCCAGGCCTGTTGGCCTTATAGCCTCTTTGTCTTTGGAAGTTGGGACATTCAGTGATTCAGAAAACGATTGGATTTATCAAAGAAGTTAGGAGCGAACTCGGTCAAGTCTCATGGTCGCCACTGCCGGAACTTTGGGCCTCCACGAAGGTCGTTCTGGTCACCGTGCTCTTGCTGTCGCTGGTGATTGGGATCTTCGATTTGATCTGCGCCCGTCTGATCAGCTGGATGGTCCACTGATGACAAAGAACTGGTACGTCATTCACACCTTGACCGGCCAGGAGGAGAAGGTACGTTCTTCCCTCCAGCGGATCGTGGATGCCGAAGGGGCGGAGGGGCCGGTTTCCCAAGTACTGGTCCCCATGGAAAAGATTTCGGAGGTGAAGGCCGGCAAGAAAAAGATTTCGGAACGGCGCGTTTTCCCCGGATACGTGCTGGTTCAGATGGCCTTGAGCGATGAGACCTGGTATCGGATCAAATCCACTCCCGGTGTCTCCGGTTTTGTCGGTTCCGGCATACGGCCGGTGCCCCTGAGAGAGGAAGAGGTGGCCCAGATCCTTCAGGCGACTCAGGAGAAAATGGAAAAGCCGATCCCCAAGGTGATCTTTGAGAAAGGGGAGGGGGTCCGGATTACCGAAGGGCCCTTCAACAACTTCGACGGCACCATCGAGGAGATTAACCCTGAGAAGGGAAAATTGAAGGTGATGGTGACCATCTTCGGCCGGTCCACCCCGGTTGAGCTGGAATACTGGCAGGTGGAGAAGGTATAGCCGTGGCGAAAAAGGTGAAGGCAACGATCAAGCTTTATTGTCCGGCCGGTTCGGCCAACCCGGCTCCTCCGGTGGGGCCGGCGCTGGGTTCGCACGGCTTGAATATCATGGAATTCTGCAAGGCCTTCAACGAGCAGACCAAGGCGCAGGGGGGGCTGATCCTGCCGGTGGTGATCACCGCTTACGAGGATCGGAGTTTCACCTTTCTGATCAAGAGCCCGCCGGCGTCGGTTCTCTTGAAGCAGGCCTGCGGGATCGCCAAGGCATCGGGGACGCCGAATAAAGAGAAGGTCGGCAAGGTCCCGAAATCAAAGGTCCGAGAGATCGCTTCACTGAAACTGAAGGACTTGAACACCCAAACCATCGAGCAGGCGATGAAACAGGTGGAGGGGACCGCCCGGAGCATGGGGATCGAGGTGGTGGAAGGATGAGCCCCGCCCCTCCGGAGTATGCCCTCGGCAGAGGGGGGGTGGATTCTTTAAGATCCAAGGATCTGCTACAGGTATTTTATGGAAAGGGTGATCTATTGGAGTGGGAGACCGCCGAGGGCATCTGTGCCTTCGGCACAGCGTTTCCATCCCTGCAGGGATGGAAACGGGACTCCGGAGGGGCGGGGTGAGTAAGCGGACCGCGGCCGCCCAGCAGCTGGTGGAACCGGGGAAGCGGTACGGCCTGAAGGAGGCGGTATCCCTTTTGAAGAAGGCCCCCGCTCCAAAGTTTGATGAGTCGGTCGAGATCGCCATTGATTTGGACGTGGACCCGAAGCAGACCGATGCCACGGTTCGGGGAACGGTCGTCCTCCCCCATGGAACCGGAAAATCGGTGAAGGTTCTGGTCTTCGCCAAGGGAGAGATGGAGCGGGCGGCGAAGGAAGCCGGAGCCGACCATGTCGGAGCGGAAGAACTGATCGAAAAGATCCAGGGAGGGTGGCTCGATTTTGATGTGGTGGTCTCGACCCCGGACCTGATGAAAGAGGTGGGCAAGCTGGGAAAGTTTCTGGGGCCCCGGGGCCTCATGCCCAGTCCCAAGGCCGGCACGGTCACCATGGATGTCGCCAGAGCGGTGAAGGAAGTCAAAGGGGGGAAGGTGGAGTTTAAGATGGACAAGCAGGGGGACATCCATCTGGGAATCGGCAAGCGGTCGTTCCCGGAGGAGGCCTTGGAGGAGAATGCCCATGCTCTTTTGACCGCCCTCTGGAAAGCAAAGCCGGCTTCGGTGAAGGGACGATACGTCCGATCGGTCGCTCTTTCGAGCACGATGGGGCCTGGGATCCGGCTGGATCCGGCGGAAGGGAAACCGGAAGAATGATGAACCGCTGCAGTTCTTTTCCTTATTCAGCGGTTCATGGGAGCCGTGCGCCGAGCGGAGCGAGGAAAAGCGAGGCCGTCAGGCCGAGCGACAGCACGGCGGGTGGCCGACCCGTAGGCCGTCCAGAGGACGGCCGGAGGGCGCATTGATGGTACAGGCGAACTCCGTGGAGAAAGGGCCTCTGCGTCTGGGACAGAAAGTCCGGGCCGGATGGGTTGGGGATTTAAAGGAATCTCTCTCCGGAGTCGAAATCCTTTTTGTGGCCAAGATGGATCGGGTCCCCACCCGGGATCTGAATCATCTCCGCGACGCCTTAAAGGCGCTGCAGGCGGACTTCTTGGTAGTGAAGAACAGTCTCTGCCGGTTGACCTTCCGGGAATTGGGATGGGCTCCCTTGGAAAAAAAGCTGGAGGGAACCTGCGGGATCAGCCCGATTCGGGGGGAACTGGGAGCCGCCTGCAAGCTCTTGACCACATTCTCTAAGGATCACGAAGGGTTTGTCCTGCAGGGAGGCGTCTTAAAAGGGCAGATCCTGGAATCGAAGGATGTCGTGGTGTTAGGGAAACTTCCTCCGCGGGAAGTTCTGTTGAGCCAGTTGGCCGGAGTGATCCAATCTCCCCTTCGCAGTCTGGCGTTCTTGTTGCAGGGACCGATCCGTTCTCTGGCAGTGGCCCTGGGGGCGGTCATTCAGATGAAGGAAAAGGATCGCCGGCCGACGAATAAGGAGGCCGAGTCTGGCGATGGGCGCGAGTCGGTGAGCGCCCCGATAACACCGAAATCTTAATCTGGAAAAGTCAGGAGGAGGAACGATGTCAAAAGTAAATGTTGAGGATGTGTTGGATTCGATTGAAAGTTGGACGGTCCTTGACTTGAACAAACTGGTCAAGGGAATTGAGGAGAAATTCGGCGTTTCCGCCGCCGCGATGGCGCCGGTCGCCGTTGCAGCTTCGGGTGGGGCTGGAGGGCAGGAGGCTGCGGTTGAGGCCAAGACAACCTTCGATGTGATCCTGGCGGAGGTGGGGGCAAACAAGATCCAGGTGATCAAGGAACTGCGCGCGGTCACCAGCCTCGGCTTGAAGGAGGCCAAGGATCTGGTCGATTCCGCGCCCAAGCCGGTCAAGGCCGGTGCTTCAAAAGAAGAAGCGCAGACCATCAAACAGAAATTAGAGGCGGTAGGCGCCAAGGTTGAATTGAAGTAATGATGAAGCATCGAAGTTTCGGCCGGATTCCGGAACACTTTGAGCTGCCGGATCTGTTGGAGATCCAGACCAAGCCCTTTGCTGAGTTCCTGCAGAGGGACGTTCCGAGAACCCGTCGGCAAAACCAGGGACTCCAAGAGGTATTTGGCGAGGTGTTCCCCATTGAGAACGCGGACGGGAAGTACCGCCTGGAGTTTCTCTCCTACGATGTGGGAAAACCGAAATACGATCTGGAAGAAACCCAGCGAAGAGGCCTTACCTTCGCCGCCCCCTTGAGCGTCAAGCTGCGCCTGCGCACCCCGAAGGAGATGAAAGAGCAGGAGGTGTACCTGGGGGACTTTCCTCTCATGACCCCGACAGGGACCTTCATCATTAACGGGGATGAGCGGGTTGTGGTCAGCCAGCTTCACCGGAGCCCCGGCGTTTTCTTCGAAGAGGAGATCCATCCCAACGGGAAGCGGATGGTCACAGCCCGGCTCATCCCTTACCGGGGCGCCTGGCTCGAGTTTGAATTTGATCTGACCGATACCCTTTACGCCCTCATCGACCGCCGCCGGAAGGTTCTGGGGACCACCTTCCTCCGGGCGATCGGGGCCGGCTCCGATGAGGAGATCCTGGATGCCTTCTGCGGGGTCGAGACCATTAAGGCCCAGGAACTCTCCGACGTCAAGGAAGCGGTAGGACGTGTTCTGGCAGCGGACATCGTCGACCCTCAGACCCAGATAGTTTTGGTCGCCCGTTTTGGAAAATTGGCGAAGGAACAGTTGACGATGATCTGGAATTCGGAGATCCGCCAGATCAAGGTCTTGAAGAAGCCAATCCCTGAGATCCTCAAGACCTACGAGAAGGACCGCCTGAAAGGGGCCGACGATTCGGCCCTCGACATCTTCCGGAAACTCCGGCCTGGAGATCCCGCGACGGTCAGCTCCGCGCAGACCCTGCTGACCCGTCTCTACTTCGATCCGAAGCGCTACGATCTGGGCCGGGTCGGCCGGTACATCTTAAACCGGAAATTGGGCATGAAGCGTCCCCTCGAGGACAGGGTCATGGAGCCGGAAACGGTCCTGACGGCCCTGAAATATCTCTTGAACTTGAAAGCTGGCCAGGGAGAGGTGGATGACATCGATCATCTGGGTTCCCGCCGGGTCCGGTCGGTGGGAGAGCTGCTCCAGAACCAGTTCCGGATCGCGTTCTCCAGGGTGGACCGGTCCGTCCGGGAGAGAATGAGCATCTACGATCTGGAATCCACCATGCCGCATCAATTGATCAACGCGAAATTGGTTTCCAGTCTCATTCGGGATTTCTTCGGCCGGTCGCAGCTGTCCCAGTTCCTGGATCAGACCAATCCCTTGGCGGAGCTGACCCACAAGCGGCGGCTCTCGGCGTTGGGGCCGGGCGGGCTTTCCCGGAAGCGGGCCGGGTTCGAGGTTCGGGACGTCCATTACTCCCACTACGGCCGGATCTGCCCCGTGGAGACCCCGGAAGGACCGAACATCGGCTTGATCGCCAGTCTCTCCACCTTTGCCCGGGTGAATGATTTTGGATTTATTGAGACTCCTTATTGGACGGTGGAGAAGGGGCGGGTCACGGACACGGTGAAGTTTGTCTCGGCGGACGAGGAGGACCGGTACACCATCGCTCAGGCCAATGCCCGGGTCGACGCCCACGGCCGTTTCACCGACAAACTGATCTCCTGCCGGTTCCGCGGGAACTTTCCCCTGGTTCCGGCGAACGAGGTTCAGTTCAAAGACATCTCTCCGAAGCAGTTGGTTTCGGTCGCGGCCTCTCTGATTCCGTTCTTGGAGCACGACGACGCCAACCGGGCGCTGATGGGGTCGAACATGCAGCGGCAGGCGGTCCCTCTCCTGTTCCCCGAGCCCCCCTTGATCGGAACGGGGATTGAGCAACGCTCGGCGAAGGATTCCGGGACGGTGATGGTGGCGACGGAGAAGGGGGTCGTGAAGGAAGTTCAGGCGGACCGGATCGTGGTGGATCGGATCGCTTACCCCTTAAAGAAATTTCAGCGTTCCAACGCCAACACCTGCATCGACCAGCGCCCGATCGTCAGGGTGGGACAAAAGGTCCGGGCCGGCGAGGTGATCGCGGACGGAGCGAGCACAAAAGACGGGAAACTGGCTTTGGGGCGGAATCTCCTGGTGGCCTTCATGCCGTGGCGGGGATACAATTTCGAGGACGCGATCCTGATCAGCGAGCGTCTGGTGAAGGAGGATGTCTTTACCTCGATCCACATTGAGGAATTCGAGATCGAGGCGCGGGACACCCGGTTGGGCAACGAGGAGATTACCCGGGACATCCCCAATGTGGGAGAAGAGGCCCTCAAGGATCTGGACGAGCATGGGATGGTCCGGATCGGAGCGGAGGTTCATCCGGGAGACATCCTGGTGGGCAAGGTGGTGCCCAAGTCCGAGACGGAACAGTCGCCCGAGGAGCGGCTCTTGCGGGCGATCTTCGGCGAGAAGGCGGGGGATGTGCGGGATGCCAGTCTCATCGTGCCTCCCGGGGTGGATGGGATCGTTGTGGATGTGAGGATTTTCACCCGCAAGAAGGTCAAGCCGAAGTCGAAGGAAGAGATCGCCGCCGAGCAGTCGAAGGTCGACGCGATCCACAAGATGTACCAGAACCAGATCAAGGGGATTCAGCGGGAGCGGCTGAAGACCTTGACCCGCCTGTTGGTGGGCCAGAAGCTGGAGCATTCCATCTTGGATGGGGAGTCGGGGGCTGTCCTGCTTGCCCAGCATCGGACGGTGAAGGCTTCCGATCTTCCGAAATTGGAGAAGGCCGAGCTGGAAGAGATCCACTTGAGCGATAAGGAACGGGAGCAGGGACTCCGCAAGGCCCTCCGGGTCTTGAACGGCCAGCTGGAAGAGCTGACCTACGAAGAGGAAAGGGAGATCAACCAGTTGAAGCGGGGCGACGAGCTGCCTCCGGGGGTGTTGAAGAAGGTGGTGGTTTACGCCGCTTCCAAGCGAAAGATCCAGGTAGGAGACAAGGTCGCCGGCCGTCACGGGAACAAGGGAGTGATCGCCAAGATCCTCCCGGAGGAGGACATGCCTTTCCTGCCGGACGGCACCCCCGTTGAGATTGTTTTGAATCCTCTGGGGGTTCCCTCCCGGATGAACGTTGGGCAGATCCTGGAAACCCATTTGGGTTGGGCCGCCAAGGTGCTGGGACTGGAGATTTCTTCTCCGGTTTTTGACGGGGCGCGGGAGTCTGAGATCAAGGTTTTGTTGAAAGGGGCCGGTTTGCCGGAGGATGGGCAGAGGACCTTAAGAGACGGGCTGATCGGCGACCCGTTTGATCAGAAGGTGACGGTCGGCTACATCTATATTATGAAGCTAGCGCACCTGGTCGACGACAAGATTCATGCCCGCTCCATCGGGCCTTACTCCCTGGTCACGCAGCAGCCGTTGGGGGGCAAGGCGCAGTTCGGCGGGCAGAGGTTTGGAGAGATGGAGGTTTGGGCGCTGGAGGCCTACGGGGCGGCTTATACCCTGCAGGAACTTCTGACGGTCAAATCGGACGATGTGGTGGGCCGGACACGGATCTATGAGTCGATCGTCAAGGGGGAGCATGCGCTTCGGCCAGGGACGCCGGAATCGTTCAACGTTTTGGTGAAGGAGCTCCAGAGCTTGTGTCTGGATTTCCGAACCGAGCGGAAGGGCTAAGAGGAATCGATGGCTGAGCGGATGAAGGAAGTCGACCGGTTGGAGCGGGACCGGGAAAGCACAGAGCGGATTGAGCGGGTCGCCCGGGGCCTGGGGCTGCTGCCCGAGGCGCCGCTTCCGGAGGTGACGGCCTTTGACTGCATCTCGATCCGGCTGGCTTCTCCGGAGGTGATTCATTCCTGGTCGCGGGGGGAAGTGAAGAAGCCGGAGACGATCAATTACCGGACCTTGAAGCCGGAGAAGGACGGGCTTTTCTGCGAGCGGATCTTCGGACCGACGAAAGACTGGGAATGCAACTGCGGAAAATACAAACGGATCAAGCATAAGGGAATTACCTGCGACCGCTGCGGGGTCGAGGTGACCCGTTCCAGCGTTCGCCGAGAGAGGATGGGGCACATCGAGCTGGCGGCTCCGGTCACCCACATCTGGTTCTTCAAAACGATCCCCAGCCGGCTGGGGACGATCCTGGACATGAACCTCCGGGACCTGGAACGGGTGATCTATTACGAGGAATACGTGGTCATCGATCCGGGCGACAGCCCCCTGCGCAAGAAGGAGCTGCTGTCCGAGGAGAAATACCAGGAATGCCTGAAGAAATTCGGGCATTCGTTTTCCGCCGGGATGGGGGCCGAAGCGGTTCGGACCTTGTTGAAGGAGCTGGATCTCGACAAGATGGCCGAAAAATTGAAGCGGGAGATGAAAACGGCCAAAGGAGAACAGGTTTTAAAGAAACTGGTCAAGACCCTTCGGATCGCGGACAACTTCCGGAAATCCGCCAACCGCCTGGAGTGGATGGTGCTTTCCGCGGTCCCGGTGATCCCGCCGGACTTAAGGCCCTTGGTCCCCTTAGACGGAGGCCGCTTTGCGACGAGCGATTTGAACGATCTTTATCGGCGGGTGATCAACCGGAACAACCGGCTGAAGAAATTGATCGAACTGAAGGCCCCCGATGTGATCGTCCGGAATGAGAAGAGGATGCTCCAGGAGGCGGTCGATGCCCTGTTTGACAACGGCCGGCACGGGCGTCCCGTTCTTGGACCGGGGAACCGGCCCTTGAAATCGCTGGCCGATATGCTCAAAGGAAAGCAGGGGCGCTTCCGACAGAACTTGCTTGGCAAACGGGTTGACTACTCAGGGCGTTCGGTCATCGTCATTGGGCCGGAGTTAAAGCTCCACCAATGCGGGTTGCCCAAGAAGATGGCCCTGGAGCTGTTTGAACCGTTCATCATCAAGAAGCTCCGGGAACGGGGATTCGTCCATACGATCAAGTCCGCCAAGCGGATGGTGGAGCGGGCCCGTCTGGAGGTATGGGATATTCTGGAAGAGGTGATCCGGGATCATCCGGTCATGCTCAACCGGGCCCCGACCCTCCACCGGCTGGGAATCCAGGCCTTTGAGCCGATCCTGATCGAGGGCAAGGCCATCAAGATCCATCCGTTGGTCTGCACCGCCTTCAACGCCGACTTCGACGGAGACCAGATGGCGGTCCATGTGCCTCTGTCCATTGAGGCCCAGATGGAAGCGCGGCTTCTCATGTTGGCGACGAACAATATCTTTTCACCCGCCAACGGCCAGCCGATTCTGACCCCCACACAGGACATTGTTTTGGGTTGTCACTACCTGACTCGGGAGTTGCCGCAGACCAAGGGGGCCGGCCGGGTTTTCTCCTTTGCGGAAGAAGCCCTCTGCGCGTATGAGGATCGGGAGGCGTCCCTCCATGCGAAGGTGAAGCTCCGGGTAGATGGGAAATTCGTTGAGACCACCGTGGGGAGGATTTGGTTTAACGAATTGCTCCCGGAGGGGATGCCGTTCATCAATGGGGTCATGGATAAGAATGCCTTAAGCGATGTGGTCATTCAGGTCTATAAGCAGTACGGGCACGAGAGGACGATCCAGCTCCTGGACGATCTGAAAAAACTTGGATTTGAGATGGCCACGCGAGGAGGGCTCTCGATCTCCATGGATAACCTTCAGGTCCCCCGCGGAAAGGAGAGGATCATTCAGGAGGCGCGCAAGGAAGTCGCCGATGTGGAGGACCAATACCAGAAGGGGTTGATCACCGATGGAGAGCGATACAACAAGGTGATCGACATCTGGACCCATGCCACCGACAAGGTCTCGGACCTGATCTTCAAGGAGATGGATCCGTTCAATCCGGTCTTCATGATGGCCGACTCCGGGGCTCGAGGGTCGAAACAGCAGATCCGGCAGCTTTCCGGGATGCGGGGTCTCATGGCCAAGCCATCCGGGGAAATTATTGAGCGCCCGATCACGGCCAACTTCCGTGAAGGGCTGACCGTGCTGGAATATTTCATCTCCACGCACGGAGCCCGCAAGGGGCTCGCCGACACCGCATTAAAGACCGCCGACTCCGGGTATCTGACCCGCCGCCTGGTGGATGTTGCCCAGGACGTTTCCATTTCCAAGGAGGATTGCGGCACCCTCAATGGGATTTTGATTGAGGCGATCATCGAGGGAGATGAGGTGGTGGTCCCCTTGAAGGAACGGATCATCGGCCGCGTCGTTCTGGACAATATCGCGGATGTCATCACGGATACGATCATCGTGGAGGCCGGGCAGGAGATCACGGAGGAGATTGCTTCCCGCATCGAGCAGGCCGGCATTGAGAAGATCCGGATCCGCTCCGTGTTGACCTGCGAGTCCAAGCGGGGAGTCTGCGCCCAGTGCTACGGGCGGAACCTGGCCACCGGCAAGAGGGTCGAGCTGGGTGAGGCGGTCGGGATCATCGCCGCCCAATCGATCGGTGAGCCGGGAACCCAGCTGACCATGAGAACCTTCCACATCGGAGGGACCGCCTTCCGGGTGATCGAGGTCTCCAACATAAAGGCCAAGAATCGGGGGGCCTTGAAATTCCATAACATCCGGGCGGTCCAGAAGGGGAAGGATTTCGTGGTCCTGAACCGAAACGGGCAGATTTCCATCAACGACGACGCGGGGCGGGAGTTGGAGCGTTACACGATTCCTTCCGGCGCCATCTTGAAGCACGCAGAGGGGGAGAAGGTCTCCAAGGAAGAAATCTTCATCCGGTGGGACCCGTATACCGTCCCCATCCTCACGGAGGGTTCCGGGAAGACCCGCTACGAGGATTTGAAGGAAGGGGTCACCATGAGGACCGACATCGACCCGGCGACGGGCCTTCCGGACCGGATCGTGATCGAGCACCGGGGGGAATTTCATCCCCAGTTGGTGTTGGTCGATTCCCAAGGGGAGGTCCTGGCCATCTATCCGATTCCGGCGGGGGCCCACGTTGTCGTCAAGGACGGCCAGCGGGTGGAAGCGGGAGATCTGTTGGCGAAGACCCCGCGCGTGCTGACCAAGACCAAGGACATCACCGGAGGGTTGCCGCGGGTGGCGGAGCTGTTCGAAGCGCGCCGCCCCAAGGATCCGGCGATCATCAGCGAGATTGATGGGGTCGTCGAGTTCGGGGAGTCCAAGAAGGGGCAGAGGCGGGTCATCATCAAGAGCCCGACTGGAATGAAGCGAGAATATCTCATTCCTCACGGGAAGCACCTCAACGTGTATAAGGGAGACTGGATCACCGCCGGCCAGCCCTTGATCGATGGTCCGGTGGTTCCTCAGGACATCCTGAGGATTGGCGGAGACAAACGGCTTCAGGAATACCTGGTCAACGAGATCCAGGAAGTGTACCGGCTTCAGGGGGTTCGGATCAACGACAAGCACATCGAGGTGATTGTGCGCCAGATGTTGAAGAAGGTCCGGATCGACGATTCCGGAGACACCGAGTTTTTGGTGGGGGCCCAGGTGGACAAGTGGCGCTTCCAGGAGGAAAACGAGCGGGTCATGAAGAGAGGAAACAAACCGGCTTCCGCGACCCAGCTTCTGTTGGGGATCACCAAGGCCTCCCTCTCGACGGAGAGCTTCATCTCGGCGGCCAGTTTCCAGGAGACGACCCGGGTCTTGACCGAAGCGGCGACCGCGGGCAAACGGGATGACCTGCTGGGCTTGAAGGAGAACGTGATCATGGGGCATCTGATCCCCGTGGGGACCGGTTTCTTGGAGCACCGGGAGATCGAGATCGTCAAGAATGTTTCAGAGCTTTTGAAGATCACCGAGGAAGTCCCGGTGGAAACGAAGGATGAGGAGTAGCTGAGAAATGTGTCCGACCATCTCCCAGCTGATTCGAAAGGGGCGGAAGGAAAAGACCAAGCGGTCCAAATCACCGGCCCTGGAGGGTCGGCCGCAGGTTCGGGGAGTCTGTCTCCAGGTTAAGACGATGACGCCGAAGAAGCCGAACTCCGCGCTGCGGAAAATCGCCCGCGTCCGGCTGACCAATGGAACGGGGGTGACCGCCTACATTCCCGGAGAAGGGCATAATCTCCAGGAACATTCGATCGTCCTGGTGCGGGGCGGGAGGGTGAAGGATTTGCCGGGGGTTCGATATCACATTATCCGGGGAACCTTGGATGCGGCCGGGGTCAATCAACGGCGCAAATCCAGGTCCAAGTACGGAGCGAAACGGCCTAAGGAATGAGACGCCGACGGACGGAAAAACGGACCACCGCGCCGGATTACCGGTTTGGATCCCGCTCGGTGCAGAAGTTCATCAATATGATGATGCTCGAGGGAAAGAAATCGATCGCCGAGAGAATTGTCTACGGCGCTCTGGATTCGGCTGCTCAAAAGGTCAATGCGAACAATCCCTTGGAGATGTTCCAGAAGGCGGTGGAGAACGCCCGGCCGCTGGTGGAGGTCAAGGCCCGGCGGGTCGGCGGGGCCACCTACCAGGTGCCCATCGAGGTTCGTCAGGACCGGGGGACCTTCTTGGCCATGCGGTGGCTGCGGGATTTTTCTCGAGGACGGGCCGGAAAACCGATGCGTGAGCGGCTGATGGAAGAGCTGGTCGCCGCCTATCAAGGGACCGGTTCCGCCGTCAAGCGGAAGGAAGACATGCATAAGATGGCGGAGGCGAATAAAGCCTTCAGCCACTATCGGTGGTGAAGCAGCCCTCTCATGGCGCAGGCGCAGTCAGAAACGGTATCGCCGGGTAAAATGAGCCAAACTCCGTTAGATAGGACAAGGAACTTCGGGATCGTCGCCCACATCGATGCTGGGAAAACAACGACCAGCGAGCGGATCCTGTTCTACACCGGCCGGGTCCACAAGATCGGATCGGTGGATGAGGGGACCGCGACGATGGACTGGATGATCCAGGAGCAGGAGAGGGGGATCACGATCACCTCGGCCGCGACCACCTGTTTCTGGCGCGATCACCGGTTCAACCTGATCGATACCCCGGGGCATGTGGATTTCACCGTGGAGGTGGAGCGGAGTCTCAAGGTTCTCGACGGCTGCATCGTCATCTTCGACGCGGTGGCCGGTGTCGAGCCCCAGTCGGAAACGGTCTGGCGCCAGGCGGACCGGTACCACGTGCCGCGGATGGCGTACATCAACAAGATGGACCGGACGGGAGCGGACTTCTTCATGACTCTGGGTCAGATCGAGGAGCGGCTGGGATCGGTTCCGGTTCCGCTGCAGCTTCCGATCGGATCGGAGGCCAAGTTTCAGGGGCCGATCGATCTGTTGACCCAGGAGATGAAGATCTACACGGATGAGAAGGGGCTGACCATCGAGTCCAAACCGGTCTCCGATGAATACAAGGACCAGGTGAAGATCTGGCGCACAAAGATGCTTGAGAGGGTTGCTGAGGCGGACGAGAAGATCATGGGGCACTTTGTCCACGATTCGATGGACAAGGTGACGGTGGAGGAGCTCCATGCCGCCATCCGGCGGGCGACCATTGCCGGGAAGATCGTTCCGGTTTTCTGTGGGGCATCCTTCCGGAATAAGGGGGTCCAGTTCCTGTTGGATGCCGTGGTGGACTATCTGCCCTCGCCCTTGGACATCCCGCCGATCAAGGGGATCAATCCCGATACTCAGCAGGAGGAGATCCGGGAGACCTCTGTGAAGTCCCCATTCTGCGCGCTGGCCTTTAAGATCATGAGCGATCCGTTTGTGGGAAAACTTACCTTCTTCCGGGTCTATTCCGGCGTGTTCAAGTCCGGCTCCTATGTCTACAACGCCAATAAGGAAACGCAGGAACGGATCGGCAAGCTCGTCCGGATGCACGCGAACAAGCAGGAGATCGTGGAGGAGGTTTCCGCCGGCGATATCGCAGCCGCGGTGGGGTTGAAGGACACGAAGACCGGCGAAACGATCTGCGAGAAGGAGCACCCGATTTTGCTGGAATCGATGGTTTTCCCGGAGCCGGTGGTGTCGCTGGCGATCGAAGTGGAAACGAAGATGGACCAGGAAAAACTCAGCACGGCGCTGAAACGGTTGGAGGAGGAGGACCCGTCGTTCAGGGTCACCTACAACACGGAGACCGCCCAGACGATCATTGCCGGGATGGGGGAGCTTCACCTGGATATTCTCGTCGACCGCTTGAAGCGGGAGTTCAAGGTGGGCACCAAGGTCGGTCCCCCGCAGGTCGCTTACAAGGAGACGATGACCAAGAAGGTACAGGCCGTCGGCAAGTTCATCCGGCAGAGCGGCGGCCGGGGTCAGTACGGACACGTGGTGTTGGACATGGAGCCGGGGGAGCGGGGCAGCGGGGTCCTGTTTGTGAATAAAGTCGTGGGTGGGGCGATTCCGAAAGAATACATCCCCGCGGTCAAGGAAGGGGTGATCGAGGCGGCCAAAGGGGGAGTCCTGGCCGGCTATCCGGTCATTGATGTGTCGGTGACTCTCGTGGAAGGTTCCTATCACCAGGTGGACTCCTCCGAGATGGCGTTCAAGCTGGCCGGTTCGCTCGGCTTCAAGGAAGGAATCCGCTCCGGGTCCCCGATCTTTCTGGAGCCGATCATGAAGCTGGAGGTGATCGTGCCGGAGGATTACATGGGGGAGGTCATCGGCGATTTGAACAGCCGCCGGTGCCGGGTTTCGGAGATGGGTCAGCGGGCCAACGTGAAGGTGATTCATGGAGAGGTTCCGCTGGGCGAGATGTTCGGGTACGCGACGATCATCCGAAGTCTTACCCAGGGGCGAGGTTCATTCAACATGGAGCCGTTGAAATACGATCCCGTGCCGGTGGCGGTTGCCAAGAGGCTCCTCGAAGGAGGAGCTGGGGGCAGGGGAGGAAGAGGGTCCCGCTGATGGCCGAACAACAGAGGAAGATCCGGATCAAGTTGAAGGCATACGATCACCGAATCCTGGACCAGTCGACGGCGGAGATCGTCGAGTCGGCCCGCCGGACCGGGGCTTCGGTTTCGGGCCCGGTGCCGCTTCCCACAAGGCGGGAGATTTACACGGTTTTGCGTTCTCCTCATGTTGATAAGAAATCCCGCGAGCAGTTCCAGATGAAGACGCATAAGCGCCTTCTGGATATTCTGAACCCGACCTCCAAGACGGTCGATGCGCTGCGGAAGTTGGATCTGCCCGCCGGCGTGGACGTGGAAATCAAATGACCCCGCCCCTCCGGGGTATGCCCTCGGCAGGAGGGGTGGATTCTTTAAGATTCAAGTGGGAGACAGCCGAGGGCATCTGTGCCTTCGGCACAGTGCTTCTCTCCCTGCAGGGAGAGAAGCGGAACTCGGGAGGGGCGGGGTGAAACCGGGGCTGGGATTGATAGGACGAAAACTGGGAATGGCGCAGATCTTCCGGGAGGATGGCCGGCCGGTTCCGGTCACCGTTCTTGCGGCAGGCCCCTGCACGGTGGTCCAGGTGAAAACTCCTGAAAAGGATGGTTATCGAGCGGTCCAGCTCGGTTTTGAGCCGGGGGATTCGAAGAGGATTTCCAAGCCTTTCTTGGGACGGTTCACCAAGGCCAACGTTTCCCCACAGCGTCTGGTGCGGGAATTTCGCCTTCCTGCCGATCAGCAGGTTGCCGTGGGGTCTTCTGTGACCGTTGATCTGTTTAAGCCCGGAGATCGGATCGATGTGACGGGGACTTCTATTGGGAAAGGGTTTCAGGGAGGGGTGAAGCGTTGGCATTGGAAGGGAGGCCCGCAGACGCACGGCTCCATGTCGCACCGGGCTCCCGGTTCGATCGGTTCCAGCACGAATCCTTCCCGGGTTTTTAAAGGGCATCATCTGCCGGGTCGAATGGGAGGAGAGCGGGTGACAACGCAGGCCCTCGAGGTGATCCGGGTCGATGCCGCCGAAAATCTGCTGCTGGTTAAGGGGGCGGTTCCCGGCCATGATCAGGGAGTTGTGTTGATCCGGAGATCACGCAAGCCGCCTAAAGTGGTGCACGCTCCTCAGGTAAAGAAGAAGGCGGGTGCTCCCCAGGCGGCAAAAGCGCCGGCTGCGAAAGCGGCAGCCGCCAAGGCGCCTGCTCCCAAAGCCCCCGCGGCCGCCAAGGAGAAGAAATAATGCCGGAGATCGATCTGCATAATCTGGAAGGCCAAAAAATCGGATCCCTCCCGCTGCCGAAATCCTTGGAGGGTCCTGCGGATAAGGCCGTGCTGTGGCAGGCGGTCCGGATGTATCTGGCGAACCAGAGGCAGGGGACGGCGGATACCAAGACCCGGGGGGAAGTTTCCGGCGGAGGAAAGAAACCGTGGGCTCAAAAACATACCGGGCGCGCGCGCGCTGGTTCGATCCGTTCTCCCCTCTGGCGCGGAGGAGGGATCGTTTTTGGACCGCATCCGCGGGAATACCGGTACCAATTGCCCGCCCAGATCCGGCGCAAGGCGCTGGTGGAAAGTTTGAAGGCGAAGGTGTCCGATCAGGCGGTGAAGGCGGTGGAGAGCTTCGAGCAGCTGCAGCCGAAGACAAAAGCGTTGGGGCGGCTTCTTCAGGAGATGAAAGTGGAGAAGGGAGCTCTGCTGGTGACGGATCGACCGAGTCCTCTCTTGGTCCGGATCTCCAGGAACTTGCCGCGTGTGGCGGTCAAGCCGGCGTCCGATTTGAACTGCTACGATGTTCTGTCCCACCATCAGATGGTGGTGACGTCTGAGGGGTTGAAGCAATTGGAGGCGCGGGTTTCATGCTGAACCGCTGCAGTTTTTTCCCTTATTCAGCGGTTCAGGGGAGCCGTGCGCCGAGCGGAGCGAGGAAAAGCGAGGCCGTCGGGCCGAGCGACAGCACGGCGGGAGGCCGACCCGAAGGCCGCCAGAGGGCGGCCGGAGGGCGCGTACGGTGAGCCGAGTCGCGGAAGATGTCATCCGGCAGATGCTCCGGACCGAGAAAGGAACCAAGCAGGCCGCCCAGCGGAAATATTTCTTTGTGGTGGATCTTAAAGCGACCAAACCGGAGATTCGACGGGCGGTGGAGCAGTTGTTCAAGGTGAAGGTAAACTGCGTTAACACCGCTGTCGTTTCAGGCAAACCCCGCCGTGTCGGGGCCCGCTGGGGTTTAAAGCCGGACTGGAAGAAAGCGGCGGTGACGCTGGCTGAGGGATCCAAAATTGAGGTCGCTGTCTGATGGCGGTAAAAAGCTATAAACCGTACACTCCTTCTCGGCGGCACATGACGACCGCAACCTTCGAGGAGATCACGAAGGATAAGCCGGAGAAGGGACTCCTCGTTCCTTTAAGGGGCTCGGGCGGCCGCAACAATCGGGGCCGCGTGACCGTCCGCCATCGAGGGGGCGGGCGCAAACGGATGATCCGGATTGTCGATTTCAAGAGGGACCGGAGGGATGTTCCCGCCCGGGTGGTGGCGATCGAATACGATCCGAACCGGTCCGCCCGGCTGGCCCTGCTGGAGTATCCGGATGCGCAGCGGCGGTACATCGTGGCTCCCAGAGAATTGACGGTTGGGACCAGCGTGATGTCTGGAGAGAAGGCGGAGGTTTCTCCGGGGAACGCTCTGCCCTTGACAGCGATCCCATTGGGAACCTTTGTGCACAACATTGAGCTGGAGCCGGGGCGTGGCGGACAGATCGTCCGTTCCGCCGGCACGGCGGCCCAGCTCTTGGCCAAGGAAGGAGACTTCGCGACGCTGCGCCTTCCTTCCGGTGAAATGCGGATGGTCCGTGCTGTCTGCTATGCCACGGTGGGCCAGATCGGCAATGAGGATCATGGAAGTCTCTCTTTGGGCAAGGCGGGGAGGTCCCGTTGGCTTGGGCACCGCCCTCATACCCGCGGGTTGGCGATGAACCCGCATGATCACCCGCATGGAGGCGGAGAAGGAAAATCCGGTCAGGGGAATCCTCACCCAGTTTCTCCCTGGGGATGGCAGACCAAAGGATTCAAAACCCGATCAAAGCGAAAGCTCTCCGATCGGTACATTGTGAAGCGGCGGCGCTAGGTGTTGCCAACCGTGAGTTCTCAGCTCGTTGGAAGCCCAGGATTGAGGCCAGTTCGAGGCGCGACGACGAAGGCGTGTTCTCTGGAACACGTCGAGGAGGAGCAACGAAGAAATGGACCAATCCTGGGCTTCCCCGAAGGGGCTGGGCGCTTTTGGGCTGCGACTGCGTCGCTCGTCGCTCACATACTTCGTTTCAGTATGCTCGCTCCTCGCTCCTTGTCTCGCTCCAAAATCGCCTCAGCCAACGGGCTGAGAACTCACGGTTGGCAACACTAATGGGACGATCCACACGCAAGGGTCCCTTCGTGGACAAATGTTTGATGGAGAAGATCGAGAAGCTCGGGAAATCCGGTGAGCGCAAACCCATTAAGACCTGGTCCCGGCGTTCCACGGTGACGCCGGATTTCGTGGGGCATACGTTTCTGGTTCACAACGGCAATAAGTTTCTTCCCGTTTTCGCGACCGAGAACATGGTGGGGCATAAGTTAGGGGAGTTTTCCCCAACGCGGACGTTCAAGAAGCACGGGGTCAAGGGCGTGACCAAACCCCAGGCGAAGACATGATCGCACAGGCCCAATGCCGGTTCCTTCCCGTCGCCCCTCGGAAGATCCGATCGGTGGTCCGGCTCATCAGGGGGTTGGAGGTTCCTCAGGCCCAAGCCCTTCTTAAGAACCTGAACAGGGGGGCGGCGGTTCCTATTGCTAAGGTGCTCCACAGCGCTGTGGCCAATGCGACTCGTCAGGGAACTTGGACCCCGGAACAGCTGGTTATTTCCAGGGTGCTGGCGGATGAGGGGCCGTCGGCCAAGCGATTCCGGGCGGCTCCGATGGGCCGGGCGATGGGTTTCCAGAAGAAATCATCTCATTTGATCATTCAATTGGATGCCAAGAACGGTTCGAAAGTGAAGAGGTGATCCTTGGGGCATAAGGTTCCTCCGCTGGCCAATCGGCTGGGATTTACGCGGACTTGGAATTCCCGTTGGTTCTCCAAGAAGCAGGCCTTCGGCCTGTTGCTCAACGAGGATGATAAGATCCGCCAGTTTCTGCACAAGAATCTGGGGAACGCCGCCGTCAATCGGGTGGAGATTGAGCGGACTGCAAGCCGGGTCCGGGTGATCATCCATTCCGCCCGGCCAGGGATCGTCATCGGCCGCCGGGGGGCGGACATCGACCGGCTTCGGGAAGACCTGCATGCCATGACCCACCGGGAGATTGCGATTGACATCAAAGAGGTGAAGAATCCGGCCGTCGAGGCGCAGTTGGTGGCGGAAAACATCGCCTTCCAATTAGAGCGGCAGGTGAGCTTCCGGCGGGCCATGAAGCGGGCGGTTCAGCTGGCGATGACGGCGGGGGGCTTAGGGATCAAGGTTCGATGCGGAGGCCGCTTGGGAGGAGCCGAGATGTCCCGGGTGGAAAGCTACAAAGACGGAAAGGTTCCGTTGGGAACTTTCCGGGCCAACATCGATTATGGATTCGCCGAAGCCAAAACCACCTACGGACGGATCGGCGTTAAGTGCTGGATCTACAAAGGGGACTCGCTTCTCTCCAAGACCTCGGGGCCGGCTCCTGAAGCCGCTGCGGCGGCCCCTCAACCGAGCGGCGCGGCCGGCTCTTAAAGAGGAAGCTTATCAATGCCGTTTATCCCAAAGAGAGTTAAATATCGGAAGGCCCAGCGGGGTCGGCGGGATGGGATCGCCACTCGCGGATACATGGTCAATTTTGGAGAGTATGGGCTTCAGGCTTTAGAGAACGGCTGGGTGACTTCTAATCAACTGGAGGCGGCCCGGGTGGCGCTGACCCGGCATATCCGGCGGGGCGGACGGGTTTATTTCCGGGCCTTTGCGGATAAACCGGTGACGAAGAAAGCGGCCGAGACCCGAATGGGAAAGGGCAAGGGAATGGTAGAGACGTGGGTTGCCGTCATTCGCCGGGGCAAGATCCTCGTCGAGATGGAGGGGATTCCTGGGGAGCTGGCCAAAAACGCCATGCGGCTGGCCGCCTCGAAGCTGCCTTTAAAGACTCGATTCGTTTCGCGGGTGGCGGCATGAAAGCGGCTCAACTCCGAGAACTCAGTCCCGAGGAACTGGCCCAGAAACTTTCCGGGTTGAAGCGGGAGCTGTTGGACCTGCGAATGGCGGTGGCGGCGGGAAAACTGGACAAACCGCATCGGATCCTGTTGGCCCGGAGAGAAGCCGCTCGGGTTCTTACGTTGATCAATCAACAGCAGGAAAGGCAGGCTTCCGCATGACCCCAGGCCCCGGTCGCAGACAGATGGTCGGTCTCGTGGTCTCCGACGCGATGCTCAAGACCCGTGTGGTTCGGGTCACCCGGCTGGTCCGGCATCCGGTTTATCAGCGAGTGATCCGCCGGTCGAAGAAATTCAAGATCCACGATTCGGAGAACTTGTCCCACGTGGGAGACGAGGTCCGGATCGAGGAGACCCGGCCGATCTCGAAAGAGAAACATTGGCGCCTCGTCGAGATCCTCCGACGGGGGGAGAGGCATGAGGATCGGGAGGCCCAACGGATCTCCGAATTGGAGTCTCTGGGGGTTCAGCAGAAGAAGGAAGTTAAGAAACAGCCCGAGGGTGTGGGAGGTTCTGTCTGATGCTCCGGATGCGCTCTATTTTCCAGGTGGTGGATAACACCGGGGTCAGGCGGGCATCCATGATTGGGGTGGTCGGCTGCCATGGGAAGCTCTGGGCAGAGGTGGGGGATGTGATCAGCGCGAATGTCCGTGAAGCCACACCCGACGCCATGATCAAGAAAGGGGAGGTGGTCCGCGCCGTCATCGTGCGTACCCGGGCCCCCGTCCGTCGGCCGGATGGTTCGACGATCCGGTTTGACACGAATGCTGCGGTAATTATCGATGAGAAGAAGAATCCCCGTGGGACGCGGATCTTCGGGCCGGTGGCCCGGGAATTACGGGATCGGAAATTCACGAAGATTGTCTCGCTGGCCCCCGAGGCCATCTAAAAGGATTGGAGAGATGTTTCGAGTCAAGCGCAACGATCAGGTGATGGTGATCTCCGGCAAGGATCGTGGAAAGAAGGGAAAGGTGCTGACGCTCTTCCCGGAGAACAGCAGGGCGACCGTTGAGGGATTGAATATCGTAAAGCGACACCTCAAGAAATCTCAGGCCAATCCGCAGGGAGCGATCCTCAGCAAGGAGGCCCCGTTGCCGTTGGACCGGATCCTGCCGGTTTGTCCCCGATGCAACCGGGGAGTTCGGGTGGGTTTCAAGCTTTTGCCGGACGGCGCCAAGACCCGGATCTGCCGCCGCTGTCAGGAGACCTTTTAATGCCGGCCGCGACTGCGCCAGTTCAGCCGGCGCCCCGCTTGTTGGAGCGGTACCGGAATGCTGTCATCCCGGCCTTGATGAAGCAGTTTGGGTACAAGAATCGATTTCAGGTCCCCCGGCTGGAAAAGATTGTTGTGAACATGGGAGTCGGCCAGGGGGCTGCCGATGTCAAGCTGGTGGAGCAGGCGGCGAAGGAGCTGGGGCTGATTGTCGGCCAGCGGGCGGTAATTACCCGGGCCAAGAAAGCCATCTCCAACTTCAAGATAAAAGAAGGGCAGCCGGTGGGGGCGAAGGTGACGCTTCGGCGGACCCGGATGTACGAGTTTTTTGACCGGCTGGTGAATGTGGCGATGCCCAGGATTCGTGACTTCCGGGGAGTCTCCACGGAGGCGTTTGATGGGGGCGGCAATTACTCGATGGGTTTAACCGAGCAGATGATCTTTCCCGAGATCGATTACGACAAGGTCACCCGTGTTCAGGGGATGGATGTCATCATTTGTACTTCGGCCAAGTCCCGGGAAGAGGCGCACGAGCTGTTGAAACAGCTCGGGGTTCCCTTTAAAGAGAAGGAGCAGCGGTAAACAGGAATGGCGAAGAAAAGCCAGATTGAACGATGGAAACGCTCCCCTAAATTCCCAACGCAGCGGTACAGCCGGTGCAACCGGTGCGGCCGGGCCGGTGGCAATCTCAGAAAGTTTCGGCTTTGCCGGATCTGCTTCAGGGAATTAGCCCATCGGGGAGAGATCCCCGGGGTGACGAAAGCGAGTTGGTAATCGGATGAGTCAGACGGACACGATCGGTGATTTGTTAGCGGCCGTTCGAAACGCGAGCCAAGCGAAGAAGGTGCAGGTGGATCTTCCGGGGTCCCGGTTTGGCGCGGCGGTGCTGGACTGTTTGAAGCAGGAAGGGTTTATCCAGAACTGGCGCCTGATGAAAGAGGGGACTCCCCAGGGTGTTTTAAGGGTTTATTTGAAGTACACCAAGGATCGTCGGCCGATTCTTCGGCACATCCGCCGTGTCTCCAAGCCGGGTTTGCGGATTTATATTCCTAAAACGAAGATCCCCAGGATTCTTTCCGGGATTGGGATGGCGGTTCTTTCGACCCCCCGGGGAGTGCTCTCGGGCAAAGAGGCCAAGACCCAAGGGGTCGGCGGTGAGGTGATTTGTCATGTCTGGTGAGCAGCGATGTCTCGAGTAGGTCAGCGTCCTATTCTGGTTCCTCCTCAAGTGAAGGTGGAGGTCCAGGGAGATCATCTCCAGGTGGAGGGCCCTAGGGGCAAGCTTTCTCATCGGCTGCCGGAGGGAATCACCGTCGAGCGGGCGGAGGGCCAGATGTTGGTTAAGCGCTCCAGCGAGGAAACCCGGTTCAAGAGTCTCCATGGGCTGACCCGGACGCTCGTGGACAATATGGTGAAGGGAGTCACCCAGGGCTTCGTCAAGGAACTGGAGATTCAAGGGATTGGATTCCGGGCCTCTGTCGCGCAGGGGAAACTGGAGCTTTATGTCGGCTTCACCCATCCGGTGATCTTTTCCATCCCGCCCGGGATCACCATCGAAACTCCCAAGCCGACCCAGATGGTGGTTAAGGGAACCGATAAAGCGCTGGTAGGCCAGGTGGCGGCTCGGATCCGAGCGTTCGCCCCGCCGGAGCCGTATAAGGGAAAGGGAATCCGTTACGTGGGAGAAGCCGTTCGCCGAAAGGCCGGCAAGGCGGTGGCCTGATGATCGGAGCGATTGCTGAAAAAGGTCGTCTGCGCAGGCACCTGCGGATCCGGAAGAAAGTGGCCGGTTCCGCCGATCGGCCCCGCTTGGTGGTGCATCGCAGTCATAAAAATCTGTACGCCCAGATCGTTGACGATCTGGCGGGAAAAACATTGCTGAGCTGTTCCACCCGGCAGGCTTCGTTCCGTCAAGAAAAACCGAAGGGTTCCAACGTGGAGGCGGCAAAATTTCTGGGGGAGAAAGTGGCTCAGGCGGCGAAGTCGGCTGGGTTAACCAAGCTGGTTCTGGACCGGAGCGGCTATCGCTATCATGGGCGGGTCAAGGCCCTGACCGAAGCGGTGCGGGCCCAAGGGATTCAGGTGTGAGGTGAAACAGTAAATGGCGCGCCAACAGAGAGGGGGCGGGGGTCCGCAGCGCGGAGGAGGTCCGCAGCGGGGAGGTCCAGGGCAGCAGCTGCAGTCCAATTTCATTGAGAAGGTGGTTGCCATCAACCGGGTCGCCAAGGTGACCAAGGGGGGCAAGCGGCTTTCCTTCAGCGCTTTGGTTATCGTGGGGGATGGAAAAGGGCAGGTCGGCTGGGCCTTGGGCAAGGCCAATGAAGTTGCCGATGCGATCCGTAAAGGGCTGGGCCAGGCCCGCAAGGCAATGTTCCGTGTTCCGATGGAGAAAGGGACGATTCCTCATGAGGTGATCGGGGAGTATTCGGCTTCCCGTGTCCTTTTAAAGCCGGCGGGTCCCGGCACCGGAATTATCGCTGGGGGGACGGTTCGGGCGGTCTGCGAGTCGGCGGGGATCCGGGACATCCTCACGAAATCCCTGGGTTCCAATAACGTCATTAACGTGGTTCGGGCGACGATCCAGGGACTTCAGAGCCTGTCGTATCCTCAAGATGTGATCGCTTTGCGTCAGAACGTTACAAACGTTACAGAGGAGATAGCCCAATGAAGCTGGGTGAGATTCCGGCTCCGAAGGGAGCGACCCATCGAAAGAAGCGGAGGGGTTTCGGAGAGTCTTCCGGGCATGGGAAGACCTCCGGTCGTGGAATCAAGGGCCAGCGGGCCCGTTCCGGTCCGGGTCTGAGACCCGAGTTCGAAGGGGGCCAGATGCCTTTGGCCCGCCGAGTGCCCAAACGGGGATTCGTGCATCTGAAGCGGACACTGCTGGAGATCGTGAACTTAAGAGATTTGAACCGATTCCCCGCGGCGTCCGTCGTGGATCCGGCGGTCCTGGCGGAAGCGGGGCTGATCCGCTCCAAGCAGGTCCGGGTGAAGATTCTTGGAGACGGCTCCCTGGCGCATCCGCTGACGGTCAAGGCGCACCAGTTCTCGAAGTCGGCTTTAGAAAAGATCAAAAATGCTCAGGGCGCTTGCCAACAGTTTTAAGATCCCGGAGCTGCGGCAGCGAATCCTGCTGACCCTGGGGCTCATTGCCGTCTATCGGGTCGGGGCCTATATCCCCCTGCCGGGGATTGATGGGAACGCGATGCGGGCGTTCTTTGACAGAATCAGCCAACAGTTGGGCGGGACGCTGTTCACCGTGATGGATCTGTTTTCCGGCGGCGGCCTTTCCAACATGACGATCTTCGCTCTGGGGATCATGCCGGCCATTTCGGCCTCCATCATCATGCAGCTCTTGGTGGTGGTGATCCCGCAGCTCGAGCAGATGGCCAAGGAAGAGGGCGAAGCGGGGCGGCGTCGGATCAACCAGTATTCCCGGTATCTGACAGTGGGGTTGGGAATCCTGCAGGCTCTGTTCATCAGTCTCTGGCTGGAGAACTCCCGGAATTTTGAAGGGGTGCAGATGGTCCAGTATCCGGGGTGGGGATTCCGATTGCTGACGATCGTGACGCTCGCCAGCGGGACGGCCTTCATCATGTGGCTCGGAGAGCAGGTCACCGCCTACGGAGTCGGCAACGGGATGTCGATCTTGATCACCTCCGGCATCCTGTCGCGCCTGCCGACGGCGGTCCATCAGTTGGTTCTGCTGGCCAGCCCCGGGTCGGCCAGCCAGCGGCAGATCCAGCCGTTCACCCTGGCCTTGATGGCGGTGATGCTGGTGGCGGTGGTCCTGGCGGTCATTGCGATCACTCAGGCTCAACGCCGCGTTCCCGTCCAGTACGCCCGTCGGATTGTGGGGCGGAAGGTGTACGGTGGGCAGGCCAGTTACATCCCGATCCGGGTCAATCACGCGGGGGTGATCCCGATCATCTTTGCGCAGTCGATCATCCTGTTTCCGGCGACGGTGGCCGGCTTCACCGGGATTCAGGCACTCAACCGGTTCTCCCACTGGCTGACCCGGGGGCAGATCCTTTATACGGTGCTCTACACGCTGCTCATCGTTTTCTTCGCCTATTTTTACACGGCCATCGCATTCAATCCGGTGGATGTGGCCGACAATATGAAGAAGTTCGGGGGATTCGTGCCCGGCATTCGGCCCGGGCGGCCCACGGCGGAGTTCTTTGATCGGCTGCTGACCCGAATCACGCTGCCCGGGGCGGTTTTCCTGGCGGTGGTGGCGGTTTTTCCGGATATGGTTGGGCGTTGGCTTGGGATTCCCTATTTGGTCGCCAGTTTCTTTGGGGGGACAAGTCTTCTGATCATTGTCGGGGTGATGCTGGACACGATGCGTCAGGTCGAATCTTTTCTTCTCATGCGCAATTACGAGGGGTTCTTGACTCATGGCCGGCTCCGTTCTCGGCGATAAGGTTAGTGATGCGGCCCGTTACACCTTGGTTTCAGACGCCGGAAGGACTCAGAGGTGGTGCGGGGTGCGGCTGATCTTTTTGGGTCCGCCCGGCGCCGGAAAGGGAACGCTGGCTTTGCTTTTGGCGGAACGGCTGAAGGTGACGCATCTGTCGAGCGGGAATTTGCTGAGGGAGATGGTCCGGGAATCGGTTCAACAGGGGAACCCTCGCGGCAAAGAGGCGGCCCGGTTGATGGAATCGGGCTCCTTGCTTCCCGATGAGCTCGTGACCGAATTGATTTTGGAACGGATGGGGAACCTAGGCAAGAAAATCCCGTTTGTGCTGGACGGTTTTCCCCGGACGGTGGAGCAGGCCAAGGCGCTGGACGAAGCGTTAGCTCGGAGTGGAGACTCCCCGATTGATCTGACCATCGGGTTTGAAGTCTCGGAGGAGACGATGGTGGGCCGATTGGCTGGGCGCAGGGTCTGCGAGAAGTGCGGGGCCAATTACCATCTGGAACGTCTGCCCTCCAAGCGGCGGGGCTTATGCGATCGATGCGGCGGGGTGTTGAGGACCCGGCCGGACGACAATCCGCAGACGATCCGAAATCGGCTGAAGGTTTACGAGTCTCAAACGGCCCCCTTACTGGAATTTTACCGGGCTCAGGGAAAACTGCGGGAGGTTTCCGGCGAGGGTAGGATTGAGGAGCAGTACCAGCTGCTTCTGGATTTGCTTCGGACCGAGCAACTGGTGAATGACCCCGCCCCTCCGGAATGATGAAGCGGCCTTGGCCGCTTCACTGCGCCGAAGGCGCAGGTGCCCTCGGCTAAAAAAAATTCCGAGGGGTCCATCTCGTCTGAGCCGAGGGCACCATTCCGGAGGGGCGGGGTGATTGAATTAAAGAGTCCAAGTCAGCTGGAAAGGATGAGGGAGGCGGGCCGAATCGTGGCGAAGGTGATTGAGATGTTGAAAAAAGAGGTCCGGCCGGGAATCACCACCGCCGAGTTGGATGAGATGGCCGGCGAGAAGATCCGCCAAGAAGGGGGAAAGCCTGCCTTCAAAGGGTACCGGGGGTTTCCCGGAAACATCTGCGCCTCGGTCAATGAAGAGGTGGTTCATGGGATTCCCTCTCGCCGGAAACTGAAGGAAGGGGACATTGTGGGATTGGATGTCGGGGCCACGGTTGAGGGTTACTTCGGGGATGCGGCCGTTACCGTTGCCGTGGGGCAGATTTCTCAGGAGGCGGCGGATCTGATGGCGGTGACTCAGGCCGCCCTCGCTGAGGGAATCGCCTTTGCCCGGCCGGGGAACCGGCTGTCCGACATCTCTCATGCGGTCCAGAGAACGGTGGAGTCGCGCGGCTATTCTGTCGTGAGGGACTTTGTCGGGCACGGGATCGGGACGGAACTTCACGAACCGCCCCAGATTCCCAACTACGGGAAGCCCGGTTTCGGCCCCGTCCTCAAAGAAGGGATGGTGTTGGCGATCGAGCCGATGGTGAACCAGGGGGGAGCGGCGGTGGAGGTCCTGGCCGATGGCTGGACGGCAGTCACCAAGGACCGGAAACTGTCCGCCCACTTTGAGCACACGGTGGCGGTCACCGAATCGGGGCCGGAGATTCTCACTAGGATCTGATGCCAAAAGAAGAGGCGATTCAGGTTGAGGGGATTGTCATGGAGGCGCTTCCCAACGCGAGGTTTCGGGTGGAACTGGAGAATGGCCACAAGATCTTAGCGCATGTGGCGGGCAAGATGAGGATGCATTTTATCCGAATCCTGCCCGGCGACAAAGTGACGGTGGAATTATCCCCCTATGATTTGATGCGCGGACGGATTACCTTCCGGACGCGGTCGTGAAGAATTGAGGAGCAAGTGAAGGTTAAAGCGTCGATCAAGCGGATTTGTGAGCGCTGCAGGGTGGTCAAACGCAACCGGGTGATCCGGGTCATCTGCAGCAATCCCCGCCATAAGCAGAGACAGGGTTAAGGAGGGCAACAGAAGATGGCCCGAATCGTTGGAGTCGATCTTCCCAGGGAAAAGCGAATTGACATCGCCTTAAGCTATCTCTACGGGATCGGGCGTTCCGGAGCCGGTCGAATTCTGGCCCAGGCGGGCGTTGATCCGGCGATCCGGACCAAGAATTTGTCAGAAGTCCAGATTACGAAGATAAGCTCCATCGTCACCCGAAGTTATAAGGTGGAGGGAGATTTAAAGCGGGAGATTTCGCAGAACATCAAGCGCCTGATCGATATCGGATCGTACCGGGGTTTACGGCATCGCCGCGGGCTGCCGGTGAGGGGACAGCGGACTCATACCAACGCCCGGACCCGGAAGGGTCCCCGCCGGATGGTCGGCGGCGGCGGGCCCAAGAAACCGGCTGCCGCGCCGGCCCCGGCCAAGGCGTCTTAGTTTAGATTTTAGGAGAAAATAATGGCTGACACGAAGCCGCGGAAGAAACAGAAGATTCATGTGACCAGTGGGATTGCCCATGTTCAGGCGACCTTCAACAATACCATCATTACCATCACGGACAGGCAGGGGAACGTTCTCTGCTGGGCCTCGACCGGGGTCGTCGGTTTTTCCGGTTCCAAGAAGGCGACTCCTTTTGCGGCTCAGGTGGCGGCGGAGAACGCTGCCAAGAAGGCGATCGGCATGGGGGTCAAGGAAGTGGAGGTATTTGTCAAGGGACCCGGTTCCGGCCGGGAATCCGCGGTCCGGGCCCTGCAGGCGGCGGGGCTGACCATCACCATGATTCGGGATGTGACCCCGGTTCCTCATAACGGATGCCGCCCTCCCAAGAGAAGAAGGGTATAAATGGCAAGATACATTGGACCTGCCTGTCGGATCTGCCGTCGTCAGGGAATGAAGCTGTTTTTAAAGGGCACCAAATGCATGACGGAGAAGTGTCCTTTCAATAAGCGGGGCTATGCTCCGGGAGAACATGGGCAGAACCGGGTGAGAAAGTTATCCGACTACGGTCTCCAGTTAAGAGAGAAGCAGAAGGTCAAGCGGATGTATGGAATGCTGGAGCGGCAGTTCCGGAACACCTTCCAGCAGGCCTCTCAAGCGAAGGGGGTCACGGGTGAGAAACTCCTGGAGCTGTTGGAGCGGCGGCTGGATAACGTGGTTTACCGGCTGGGGTTTGCCAGCTCCAGGGCTCAGGCCAGGCAGATGGTCCGTTATGGACACGTATCGGTGGGGGGCCACCGGGTGGACATTCCCTCTTACGTCGTTGAGTCCGGGCAGACGGTCCGGGTGGTCGGTTCGGAGTCCTTCTTGAAGTCGGTCAAGGAAACTTGCCAGTCGGTGAAGGACCGCCCGTTGCCTCCGTGGCTGAATCGCCATGCCGAGCAGCCGGAAGGGACGATTGTCGGAAAGCCGGGCCGGGGAGACGTCCAGTTCCCGATTCAAGAACAATTGATCGTCGAGCTCTACTCACGATAGCCTTTATTTAAGGAGGTTTTGCATGGGGATTGCGTGGAGAGATTTCGAGATGCCCTCGAAGGTCGAGTGCGATGAAGCGTCGTACACCTTGACGTATGGAAAATTTATCGCGGAACCTTTCGAGCGGGGATATGGAACGACGATCGGGAACGCACTTCGCAGAGTACTTCTGTCTTCCCTGGAAGGGGCGGCGGTGACCTCGGTGAAGTTTGAGGGAGTCCTCCATGAGTTTTCCACCCTTCCGGGGGTGGTGGAGGATATGACGGAGATCGTCATGAACATCAAGCAGTTGGTGTTGAGGTCGCACACCCGCTCACCCAAGACGTTGATGATCAAGATGGATAAGAAGGGGGCTCTGACCGCCCGGCAGATTGAAGCGGATGAGACCGTGGAGATCTTAAATCCGGGCCTGCACATCGCCACCCTGTCCAAGCCCACCAAGTTTTCTCTTGAGATGGAAATGGGCATCGGCCGGGGCTACGTGCCGGCGGACCGGAACCGAAAGGAATCCCAACCTATCGGGGTGATCCCCATAGACTCTCTCTTTTCGCCGGTCCGGAAGGTGAATTTCAATGTTGAGAATACCCGAGTGGGTCAAATGACCGATTACGACCGGCTGATCCTTGAAGTCTGGACGAACGGATCGGTGAATCCGAAGGAGGCCCTCTTAACCGCGGGCCACATTCTCCAGAAGCATCTGGAGATCTTCACGGCGTTTGGCGAGCTGCCGATTGAAGAGGGGGCGCAGGAAGAAGAGTTTCTTCCTCCTGAAATGGTTGAGAAGCTCCGGATGCCGGTGACGGAACTGGAGCTGTCGGTTCGGTCGGCCAACTGCCTGCGGGAGGCAAAGATTAAAACCATCGCGGACCTTGTCCAAAGGTCGGAAGGTGAGATGTTGAAGTTCCGGAACTTTGGGAAGAAATCGCTGGCGGAGATCCAGGTGATTTTGAAAGGGATGAGTCTTGACCTGGGGATGAAGCTGGACCGCCGGACTCAGGAGCAGATCACAGCTTAGCCAGGGAGAGTAAACTCACGTGCCTCATTCTGTTTACACCCGGAATCTAGGTCGATCCCGCAGTTGGCGTAAAGCCACGGTGCGCAGTTTAACCTCTGCCCTGCTCAAGCACGAACAGATCGAGACGACCCTGGCCCGGGCCAAGGAGACTCAGCGGCTGGCGGAACGGCTCATCACGTTGGGGAAATCCGGTTCCTTGTCCTCCCGCCGGAGGGCCTTGTCCCTTCTGGATGATACGGCCATGGTGGCTCGGCTTTTCTCGGAGATCGCCCCCCGTTTTACCCAGAGGCCCGGCGGCTACACCCGGATTCTCCACGGCAACCACCGTCCTGGAGATGGAGCTTCCATGGCGGTCTTGGAGCTGGTCGAGCGGACTCCTCAGAAAACGGCCAAGCCCAAGGGGAAGGTCAAGGAGGAGGTTGCTCCCCCATCGTCAGCGCCGCCGAAGCCCAAATCGGCTGAAAAGCCAAAAGTCGAACCCCCAAAGAAAGAAGAGCCGAGGAAGCCGGAGAAACCCAAGGGATTCCTTGAGGGCTTGCGATCGATTTTCAAGAAAGACCGTAAAGACCGTCCTAAAAACCCATAGTGTCGCCACCGCTCCCATGCTGACCCAGCGGATTCAGGCGGTACAACCTTCCCCCACGCTGCGGGTGACCGCTTTAGCCAAACAACTGAAAGCGGAAGGCAAGAAAGTCATTAACTTAGCGGCCGGCGAACCGGATTTCGATACCCCGGAAGCCGTCAAGAAAGCCGCCATCGAAGCCATTCAAGAGGGCTTCACGAAATACACGCCGACCACCGGGATTCCTGAGCTTAAAAACGCCATTGCCTCGACCCTCCTCAAGGAGCGTCGGCTTTCCTACCGGCCCGAGCAGATTGCGGTCACCTGCGGAGCGAAACAGGCCCTTTTTAATCTCCTCCAAGTTCTCGTTCAAGCGGGGGAAGAGGTTTTGATTCCTTCTCCTTATTGGGTCAGCTACCCGGAGATGGTCCGGTTGGCGGGGGCCGCGCCGGTAGAAGTCCGCACGGATCCTGCCAGCGGATTTCAGGTGGAGAGGAAAGCCCTTGAGAAGGCCTGGTCCTCCCGCGCCAAGGTTCTTATTCTTAACAGCCCTTCCAATCCCACGGGAGCAGTCCTCAAGGCGGAGGTCTTGAAGGATTTGGCCCGGTGGGCGAAGGAGCGGGACCTCTGGGTGATCAGCGATGAGATCTACAGCCGATTGGTTTATGGGTGCGACTGTCCCTCAATCGCCTCGGTCTCTCCGGAAGTTTTCTCCCGCACCGTGGTTGTGGATGGGGTTTCCAAGGCTTACGCGATGACCGGCTGGCGCATCGGATATCTGGCGGGTCCGGCGGAGATTGTCGAGGCGGCCGGGCGCCTTCAGGACCATTCCACTTCCAATCCTACCTCGATCAGCCAACGGGCCGCCTTGGCGGCCTTGACGCAAGACCAAGCCCCTGTAAAAAAGATGGCGGAGGAATTTCAGAAGCGCCGGGATCGGATGGTGGAGCGGCTGTCTAAGATAAAGAAGATCAGCTTTGTAAAGCCGGACGGCGCCTTCTACTGTTTTGTGGACGTCTCGGCGACCGGGTTAAATTCCGGTCTGTTTTCTGAACGGCTGTTGAAGGAGGCCTTGGTGGCGGTCATCCCGGGCGGGGGATTCGGCTGGGATTCCCACGTTCGGCTCAGTTTCGCGGTGGGACTGGAATCTATCCAGGAAGGGTTGGACCGGCTCGAGCGTTTCATTCAGGGGCTTTAAGCATGGCGTACAAAGTTACGTTGATTCCGGGAGATGGAATTGGGCCGGAGGTGGCTGCCGCGGCGCAGGCCTGCCTGGACGCGACCGGAGTTTCTTTTGAATGGGAGATTCTTGAGGCGGGGGAAGGGGCCATTGCCAAGCACGGCTCTCCGCTGCCGGAGCCTCTCCTGGAATCGATCCGCCGCAACAAGGTGGCTTTAAAGGGTCCCATCACCACCCCGATTGGAACCGGGATCCGTTCGGTCAATGTGGGGATGCGCCATGCCCTGGATCTCTATGCCTGCGTCCGGCCGTGCCGCCTGTACCCGGGAGTTCCCGCCCATTACCGCCAGGTGGATCTGGTGATTGTCCGGGAGAATTCGGAAGATCTGTACGCCGGGATTGAATACGACGACGGGACTCCGGAGGTGAAGGAGCTGATCGCCTGGGTCAAGTCCCACGGTGGGAAAACGATCCGGCCCGATGCGGCGGTTTCCTTGAAGCCGATTTCCGCCTCCGCTTCGGAGCGGGTGATCCGGTTCGCGTTTGAATATGCTCTGAAGAATCGCCGGAAGAAGGTAACCGCCGTTCACAAGGCCAACATTATGAAATTTTCCGATGGACTTTTCCTGGAGGTTTTCCGGCGAGTGGCCCAACAGTACGCGGGGAAACTGGAAGCGGAGGACCGGCTGGTGGATAACATGTGCATGCAGCTCGTCCAGCGCCCGGAGTCGTTTGACGTGCTGGTCCTGCCCAACCTGTATGGGGATATTCTTTCGGACCTGTGCGCCGGCCTCATCGGGGGGCTTGGGGTTGCTCCGGGGGCGAACATCGGAGATCAGATCGCCTTGTTTGAGCCGGTGCATGGATCCGCTCCGAGATACCAAGGCCAGAATAAAGTCAATCCGACGGCCACCATCTTGTCCGGCATGCTGATGCTGCGGCATCTGGGAGAGGTTGAGGCGGCCGACCGGTTGGAGCAAGCCGTCTCCGTGGTTTTGCGGGAAGGGAAGTCGGTCACTTACGACCTGAAACCCAGAGGGGACAATTCCGTTGTGGGGACCCGCCAGATGACAGAGGCGATCATCGACAAGCTTCAGGGTCATTCCCGCGAAAGCGGGAATCCGAGCGGAAGATCCTCGCTCTCGCGAGGATGACGTCTAGTGGACGCGTATGACTTGTGTGTACTGGGGGCGGGTCCCGGCGGTCTGTCCGCGGCGATCCGGGGGGCTCAGCGGGGGGCGAAGGTTTGCCTGGTGGATCCGGGGCCGCTCGGGGGGACATGTCTCAACCGGGGCTGCATTCCTGCCCGGGCGTTGGGGACTACCGCCCGGCTCGTAGGGCAGTTAAGGAAAGCCGATCAGCTTGGAGTCAAGGTTCAGGAGGTCCGGGTTGACTTAGGGCTTGTCCGGGCCCGGAAGGATCGGATCCTGAGGCGGTTGCGGGCCGGTTTGTCTACTCTTCTTGAACGGTCCAAGGTGACCTGGATTCAAGGCCGGGGGATTCTTCAGGGGAGGGAAGAAGTGGAGGTGGCCTCATCAGGGGCTTCCTCTCAGGGTTTAAGGGCGAAGGCGATCATCCTGGCCACCGGTTCCCGCCCCGGAACGATTCCTAACTGCCCGATCGATGGGAAGGTGGTCATCACTTCCGATGAGATTCTGGAGCTGGAAAGATTGCCGGCCTCTTTCCTTGTGGTGGGAGCCGGAGTGGTCGGCTGCGAGTTTGCCAGTTATTTCGCGGATCTGGGGATTCCGGTCACACTGGTCGAGGCGGCTTCTCAGGTTCTTCCCTCGGAGGATAAGTCGATCGCCGAGGCCTTCTCGCAAAGTTTGAGGCGGCGGGGAGCGACGGTCCTGACCGGATCGAAGGTCCAGGGAATTGTCACCAATCCTTCAGGAGAAGCGGCGGTCACCTTGACCAGCGGGCAGGTTCTCTCCGCGGCGTTGGTGTTGGTGTCGACGGGCCGGACCCCAGTTCTTCCCGAGGGAACGCAAGCCCTCGGCCTAAAACTGGAGCGAGGGGCTCTGCTGACCGATGAAACGCTTCGGACATCGGTGAGATCGATCTTTGGAATCGGCGATCTTCTGGGAGAATATCAGCTGGCCTGCACGGCGAGCTACGAAGGGGCCTTGGCGGCTGAGAATGCGATCGGCGGCGCCCGGCGGGTCGATTACAGTGTGGTTCCGGACGCGATTTACACGGAACCGGAGATCGCCTCCGTCGGCTTGACCGAGGCGGAGGCGACGGCTAAAGGAATAGAGGTCCAGATCAGCCGCTTAAGCTTCGCCGGATTCGCGCGGGCGCAGACCTTGGAAGAGACCGAAGGATTCGTTCAACTGGTGGCGGACCGGGCAAACGGTCGGCTCCTCGGGGTTCAGATGATCGGCGCCCGGGCGACCGACCTGATCGGAGAGGCGGCGCTCTCCATCAAACAGGGGCTTACCCTTACGAATTTGGTGGATACGATCCATGGGCATCCGACGATGAGCGAGTCTCTCTGGGAGGCGTCGGCGATGGCTTTGGGGCAGTCGATTTATTATGCCAGCCGAGACTAGCTCTTTCCCGGCCTGGCTGCGACGGCCTTTGGCGGTCCACGGCCAATGGGGCTCGGCGAAGGGATTGGTTCGGGAGCTGGCCCTTCACACGGTTTGCGAGGAGGCCCGCTGTCCGAATCTGGGGGAATGCTGGAGCCACGGAAACGTGAGCTTCATGATCCTGGGGGACCGGTGTACCCGTCGGTGCTCTTTCTGCGCGGTGGCGACGGCTCGTCCCGGGGCGGTCGATTGGGAGGAGCCCCACCGGCTGGCGGAAGCGGTGGTCCGCCTCAAGCTGCAATACGTGGTGGTCACCTCGCCGGCGAGGGATGACCTTGTCGATGAGGGGTCGGGACTTTTCGCCGCTTCCATTTCCGCCATTAAGGCGCGGGCCCCCTCGGTTCAAGTGGAAGTTTTGACTCCGGACTTCCACGCGAGGCGGAGTCTCATTCAATCCGTGGTGGAGGCGGGCCCGGAGGTTTACAATCATAACATCGAGACGGTGGAACGCCTCTCCCGATCCGTTCGCCCTCAGGCCGATTACCGCCGCTCCCTGGAGGTTTTGCGTCTGGCCAAGGAGCTGGGGGCGGGGAGGCTTAAAACCAAGAGTGGGCTGATGGTCGGTCTGGGAGAGGAGCCGCAGGAGGTGCGCGGGGCGATGGAGGATCTTCGCGGGGCCGGATGCGATCTGTTGACGATCGGGCAGTATCTTCAGCCGACACTGGATCATCCGAAGGTGACCGCCTTTGTGGAACCGGAGCAGTTCGAGGACTACCGCACCTGGGCGCAGGCGCTCGGCTTCTCTTTTACCGCCAGCGCCCCGTACGTGCGTTCTTCTTACAATGCGTTCGAAGCCTTGAGGGGGGAGTCTTAGACCATGCAAGAAGCGAATCGAATGAAGCGGCTCCCTCTATATCTCTTCACCATCATGGATGAGCTTAAATCCAAGGCGAAGGCCCGGGGAGTGGACGTGATTGATTTGGGAATGGGGAACCCCGATTTGCCCAGCCCCCCCCATGTTGTGGAAGAGCTCTGCCGGGCCGCCCGGGCGGTTGAGAACCAGCGCTATTCCCGTCCGCACGGCGACGTGGAGGAGAAGTTTCGGGAGGCGATCGCTTCCTGGTACGAGCAGCGGTTCAATGTTTCCTTGGATCCGAAGACCGAAGTCCTTCCCCTGATCGGGTCGAAGGAAGGGATCGCCCATCTGTCCCTGGCCTTCTTAAATAACGACGACATCGGCCTGGTGCCCAACCCCGCCTATCCGGTCCATGAGAACGGCGTCATCATGGCCGGAGGGATCCTCTACAACGTTCCGATCGGCCCCGAGAATAATTTCAAGCCCAACTTCAAGGCGCTGAGCAAAGAAGTGGTCCGGATGGCGAAGATCCTTTTCGTCAGCTACCCTCACAATCCCACCACCGCCTGCGTGGATCTGGATTTCTACAAGGAACTGGTGGATTGGGGAAAAGGGAAGGAGTTGATTCTTTGTTCCGACCTGGCTTACTCCGACATCGTGTTCGACGGGTACAAGGCGCCGAGCCTGCTTCAGGTCAAAGGGGCTCGGCAGGGGTACTGCATCGAGTTCCACACCTGCTCCAAGAGCTACAACATGGCCGGCTGGCGGGTCGGATGGGTGGTCGGCAACGCCCAGATCCTCCGCTCCTTGGAGAAAACCAAATCGTACATCGACTTCGGAATCTTCCGGGCGGTCCAGATGGCGGCGATCAAGGCCTTGACCGGCCCGCAGGATTACGTCAAGGATCTGGTGGAGATCTACCGGAAGCGCCGGGACCTGTTTGTCAAAGGGTTGAACGATATCGGCTGGAAGGTTCCTCTGCCGAAGGCCACCTTCTACATTTGGGCCCATATCCCGCCGAAGTTCAGCGCCCTGACCTCTCTGGAATTTGCGCAGCTCCTGGTGGATGAAGCAGGGCTCGTGACGGCGCCCGGAACCGGTTTCGGCGAATACGGAGAAGGATACGTCCGGTTTGCCCTGGTCGAGCCGGAGCCCCGGCTGAAGATCGCCCTGGAGAGAATCCAGAAGATTCTGGAAATTAATTCGTAAGATGCACAAGAAAATCTTGTTGATGTACATCACGGTCCGCTCGGGCCATTTTCAGGCGGCCCGGGCCTTGGAGGAGGGGATCCGCACCTTAAACCCCGGGGCCGAAATCCTGACCATCGACGCCTTCCAGTATCTGAATCCGGTCTTGGCCCGGATCGTGGACCGGATGTACATGTCGGTGATCCAGAAACTGCCGGACCTGTGGGATTATCTGTACGACAACCCGAAGGTGGTGGAGCGCTCGGAGCATTTTCGCCAGCTGCTCCACCGGTACGATTCCCCCCGCTTGAAAGGCCTTCTGGATGAATTCCAACCCGATTCGATCGCCTGCACCCAGGCCTTTCCCTGCGGCTTGGTGGCCGACTACAAGAAGGAGCATGGGGTTTCCGTCCCTCTGTATGGAGCGATTACTGATTTTCATCCCCACGCCTATTGGATTCACCCCCTGGTCGACGGCTACATCGTTGGCGCTGATCAAACTCGTCAGTGGCTGGTGGATCATCAGGTGGACCCGGCGAAGATTTTCGTGACAGGAATCCCAATCGATCCCCGCTTCGCGGAGGTCCCCAACATTGAGATGATCCGGCGGCGGCTCCAGATTTCCAATGGGGTTCCTACGATCCTTCTCATGGGAGGGGGTCAGGGATTGGGCCCTCTCCTGGAAGCGGTCAAGGCCTTGGACTCGATTGACCAACCGCTGCAGTTGTTGGTGGTGGCCGGCAGCAACGAGCGGCTTTATCACCGGCTGATTTCACAGATTCCCCGTCTGCGTTGTTCGGTCCGGGTGTTCGGGCACGTGGGATTTATCGCGGAGCTGATGAAGGTGGCCACTCTCCTTGTGACCAAACCGGGGGGGCTGACCACTTCCGAGGCGTTGGCTTCGGGGCTCCCATTGATTGTGATCAATCCTATTCCAGGGCAAGAGGTCAAGAACGCGAACTTCCTGGAAAGGGCCAATGTGGCTCGGGAAGTGGATGACCCTGACGCCCTGCCCCGGATCGTGGAGCATCTTCTGACGCATCCCCAGGAGCTCGCCCAGATGGCCGCCAATTCAAAACGGCTTGGAAGGCCCAACTCCGCCAGTGAGGCCGCTCGGCTCGTCTTGGGGATGATGTGCTGAGAACTCGCGGTTGGCGACAGTAAGTGTTTTTCTACGCGCTGTATTGGATTGGTTCATGGGGAACCCTGCTTCTGCCGAGATCGGTTTCCTATTGGATCGCCTGCCGGCTGGCCGACTTCTGGTGCTTGTGGTGCGCCAAGGACCGGGAAGGAGTCCGGCACAACCTGGAACAGATCCTTGGAACCCGGGAGGTTTCCGAAGCCCAAGTGCGGGAGGTGTTCCGAAATTTTGGGAAATACCTGGTCGATTTTTTCCGCTTCCAGCGGCTCTCCCCGGAGAAGATGAGACAACAGGTGACGATCGAAGGATTGGACTGGATGCGGGAGGTTCTTCGATCCGGACGGGGAGCGATCGGATTGACGGCTCATCTGGGGAATTACGAGCTGGCCGGGGCTGTCCTGGCTCTCTCGGGACTGCCGGTGAATGCGGTGGTGCTGACGCACCGGAACCCTCGCGTGAACGCTTTCTTTGAAAGGCAGAGGGGCCGGGTAGGGGTCAGGGGGATCCCGTTGACCCAAGCCGGTCGGAGGTCTTTCTTTGAATCGGCCCTGTCGGTTCTTCGGAACAACCAGATTCTTGCCTTGGTCGGCGACCGGGATTTCTCCAATCATGGTTTGAAACTCCCTTTCTTCGGCAAGTGGCTGGATGTTCCAACTGGCCCGGCCGCTTTTTATCTAAGAACCAGGGCTCCGATTGTTCCCGGCTTCCTGGTGCGGGAACCGGGTGGGCGCTACCGGTTTATCCTCGAGCGCCCCATCACCGTCCCGCCCGATTTGAAGCGTGAAGAGGCGGTGCGCCAGATCAGCCAGGCCTGCTTGGAAGTCATGGAGAGATACATCCGCCGCTATCCAACGCAGTGGTATATTTTTCATGACTTCTGGACGCCCGGGCCCAGTGTCATCCTCTGAGTCGAACCGGCGCTCCCTCAATGCGGTTGTCCTGATCCCCGCCTACCAGGCCCAGGCGATGATTGGCTCGTTGGTGGGTCAAGCCGCCGCGCAGGGGCTGCCCGTCATTGTCGTGGATGATGCTTCTTCGGATCAAACTTCCCAACGGGCGGAAGAATCCGGGGCCAGAGTGATCCGGCGACAGGTCAACGGGGGCAAGGGGAGGGCCCTGCGGGAAGGATTGGAGCATGCCCTGAAGGCCGGCTACGATTGGATCCTAACCATGGATGCCGATGGACAGCATCTTCCCTCGGAGATTCCCCGGTTCTTAGAGGCGGCTGCCCAAGGATCCGCGGATCTGATCTTAGGGAACCGGATGGAGAACCCAAAGGGGATGCCTTTGGATCGGCGCCTCACCAACTGGTTGATGTCCCGGATCCTATCCTCCGTCGCGGGTCAGCGGTTCCCCGATACCCAATGCGGATTCCGCCTCATCGGCCGCCGGGTTCTGGAACAGGTGGATCTGGACCGCGACCGGTTCGAGATTGAATCGGAGCTGTTGGTGAAGTCCGCCTGGGCCGGGGCCCGGATCGTCTCGATCCCGGTCAGCTCCGTCTATGACCGGAATACAAGTTTTATCCGGCCGGGCCGGGATACCCTTCGTTTCTTCCGCTTTTTGTTCGGGCTATGGAAGAGCCGCAGATAACGTTTGAGAGAGAGCGGCGGCAGATGGTGGCGGGTCAGATTTTGAATCGTGGAATCCGGGACCCGAAGATCCTCTCGGTCTTCTCCAAGGTGCCCCGGGATCGGTTTGTTCCGGAGGAGCACCGGATGAGAAGTTACACCGATCATCCCCTGCCGATCGGGGAAGGCCAGACCATCTCTCAGCCGTACATCGTCGCCTTGATGATGGAGCTTCTTCATCCGGAACCGGATTCCCGGGTACTGGAGATCGGGACCGGATCCGGCTACCAGACGGCCCTCCTGGCAGAGATCGCTTCGAAGGTTTATTCCATTGAACGGATCCCTGTCTTGGCGGAGCGGGCCTCCCGTCTATTGAAGGATATGGGCTATGCGAATGTGGAGATCCGGGTAGGGGACGGCTCCTTGGGATGGCCGGAAGCGGCTCCCTTTGATCGGATCCTGGTGGCCGCGGCGGCTCCTTCCGTTCCGAAATCTCTGGCGGGGCAGTTGGCCGAAGGAGGACGGCTCGTGGTTCCAATCGGATCGGCTCTCGAGCAGACCTTGACGCTGGTGGAACGGGTCCAGGGGAACCTTCGATTGCAGGAAGGGTGCAGTTGTCTCTTTGTCCCTTTGATCGGCGCGGAAGGCTCATGAGCCCCGAGACCCCGGCTCGTGGGAGGGCTTCTCAGGCCCGCTCGTCGACCCCAGCGACTCAGAGCTTACAAGTGGTGCGGCCTCCTCTAGCCGCAGCCACGTGGTCGACTTCTGCGCTGAGGCGCGTGGTGGCGCTTCCGCCAGCGCCAGCCGCGCTAATCGAAAATCCCTCGCTCGTCCCTGGAATTTCAGCTCCCAGGGGACACCGTGCCCGCTCGGGATTTTCATTGCCTTCGAACCCCATCCCCCGAGCCGGGGTCCTCGCAGATTCGTCGATCCTCGGGGTGGCAGGGGGCGGGCCGGTTTCCGCCAGCAGGGCCGACGTCACAGGCAGAGCCCTGCTAAATGGAGACACAGGCTGAATTGAATCCCTTTTGTCACTGCCATTGGTTTTGGGCCACCACCGAATCGGTCCGCCGGTCTCTGTGAACAACCCAACCGACCGAGGCCCGATGCCGAAACTGGCCCGTCCCCTGACAGGACCCCGAGTGAGAAGGAGTCAGAGATGATCCATGCGATTGTGGAGGTGTTGAAGGGATTGCCGCCGGAGCTGGTGACGGTGATCGTCGCCGCCTTGCCGATCGCGGAGCTCCGGGGAGCGATCCCGGTGGGAGTCGCTTTGAACCTTTCTCTCTGGCAGGCCTTTTTCTGGTCTTGTCTGGGGAACCTGCTTCCCGTGATTCCTCTTCTGCTTTTCTTGGGCCGGGTTTCTTCCTGGCTCTCCCGTTTTCCATTCTGGAAACGGTTCTTCAACTGGCTCTTTGCCCGGACCGAGGCCCATGCCCGGATCGTCCAGCGGTACCAGGCGCTCGGCCTGGCGATCTTTGTCGCGGTCCCCTTGCCGTTGACGGGCGCTTGGAGCGGCTGCGCCGCCGCCTTCTTCTTTCGGCTCCCGTTCCGGCTGGCCTTCCCGGCGATCGCCGCCGGCGTCATCGGTGCCGGCCTGATCGTGACGCTCGCCGTCTACACCGGCGGAAAAGTTTTCTTTTGACAGATCGTTGAGGAGGTCAAGAAGCGGGGGTATTTAATTACACGACTCATGCAAATTGATGGATGGCCATGAGATTATCCGCTTTCTGCAACCTGGAGTTTGGGATGCCCGTACAAGGTAGACAGCAGGATCTCTGTGGAGATTCCCGACTGAGCCACTCGGATCACCCAGAGAATCA
>JACQCH010000006.1 GCA_016201735.1 Candidatus Omnitrophota bacterium | reverse complement strand
TGCAAACGCTGGCCCTTCAGGGCAGAGCCATGGGGCCGACGTTGGGGCGGGCCTATGTCCTCCATCGTCAGCGAGATCCCTGGCCGGTCCCGCTTGTGCCTGCCTGAGTCGAGAACTTCATCGGGCTAAACTGATACTAAAAATCTTTAGCAAGATTCGGAGATCACCGCCGTAGTTGAAGGAAAGACCCTCCAATCCGTCAAGAAAGGGCTTAAGGAATAAACGCGTATCCTCAGCTCGCCAAACTTTCGAATTAAGAATTGTCTCAGCAGCAAAGCGAATGGTTGTTTCTCTTCTGTATCCGAAATCCCGACCGATTATATCAAATTTCAAGAAAGCCAACCGTAGGGCGTCAAACCGAACCGGACCAAGACCCGGAGCGTAACGAAGTTTCTTCAAGTTGCCCTGCTGATACAAAGCTCGCACAGGTCCGATACCAACACGCGCAATCAATCTCCGGACAAATTCCCTTTCCTCTTCATAGGCCGGGTTAGTACCAAAACTACTCCCGAGATAGACCCATAACCTCCCGGAGAGGGAATATCCTAAAGAATCAGATCTTTTTCTCGGCGAATGAAATCCATGGAGCCGAGCCAACAAGGGCAACCCCTGATGCATACCGCGCAAAGTGTCTGCAATAACTTTCTTTACCTGGCGGCCTACCGAAGTATTGCGGGAAGCCAACAACAAAAGGATCTCGTACTCCCGATAGCCCTGGAACCCCTCCGCGATGACCTTTGCAAGTGGATCGTTATACATCAAACCACGAGCCCGATCGCTCTGCTGAGTGTGTGCGATTTCATGAGCCAAGGTGACGAGCCCATTAAAATCTTTCGAGTCATTACGAACCAAAATAAAATGTTTTAAACGGCCGCCGCTTTGATCTTTAAGGTGGACTGCCACTCCAGCGACATTCGCTTTAAATTTCTCCTCATCGATCTTTCCCATGAGACCCCAGATAAGAAGATCACCCGGAGGAACGAAGATAATCTGTGATTTAGGAAGGTTCGAAAGAGAAGCCAGTTCGTCCCGAACTTTATCTTGAAACGACGATGGAGGCCGGTCTTGTTTCTCCAAGTAGGCGAAGAGGGCATCCGGGTCCCCGCGGAGTGGTGCGATTTCGGCCTTAAACCTTTTGTCTAAAACCAAGATTTGAGACTTTTGGGCTTCTGACTTGCCGGCCTTCCGCCGCAGAGAGCGCAGAGAGCTCTCTAGCCGATCAATCCAGTGATTTACCGCATCGGCATAGTTTCCCCTTTCCTCCAACCCAGCCGTCGCTCCTCGACCGACTTCTACAAGAGAAGGGGAGGTGGAACTTCCGAACGCCTGTTTTATTTTTTCCTCAAGACCGGAATTTTCGCTGGGCTCCAGTTGATGGAGCGCAAAAGCAGGCAGACCGACGCTCAGGCTTAGGAAAAGCGCCAGGGTTCGGGGCAAAAACTTTCGAATTCTCATGGAATGATTGGACTCATCGGTTTACTACAAGTTTACACGACAGATTATGCCATGCGGGGAAATAATAACTGGATTTTCATACCACTTACGCGAACTCGAGGAAGATTTCGTCGAGGCGGGGGATGCCGCTGGCCTCGGCCTGGTCGACGTTGGCCCGGATCCGCTCCTCGAAGGTGGGCCGCTCGACCTCGTAAAACAGCCCCAGGTAAATCTTGTCGGTCTTTAGAGCCAGCTCGAAGGCCTTCACCCGGTCCTTGACATCATGATCGGCGGGGACCGAGGCCAACTGCGGCGGGAGATCCTTGTAGGTGTTGTAGTAGGTGATGCAGGGGGAGATCACGTCGATGAAGGAAAATCCCCGGTGGGAGAGGGCCCGCAGGATCAACGCCTCCAGTTCCTTATTCTTCCCGGAGTAGGCCCGGGCCACGAAGGAGATGTCGTAGCCCAGCGCCATCGCGATCGGGTTCAAGGGCGGCTCGATCGTCCCATAAGGGGAGGCGCCGGTCTTCATCCCGAGCGGACCCGTCGGAGAGGCCTGCCCTTTGGTGAGCCCGTAGGTCCCGTTGTCCATGACGATGTAAAGGACGGTGGGGTTGCGCCTCGACATGTGGGGGATGTGCCCACCGCCGATGGCGAAGGCATCCCCGTCTCCGCCAACGGCGACAACGGTCAAGTCTGGGTTGGCCACCTTGACGCCGGTCGCGATCGGCAGGACCCGCCCGTGCACCGTGTGGAACCCGTACGATTTGACGTAAGGAGGAAGCCGTCCGGAACAGCCGATCCCCGACGCGAAAACCAGGTTCTTCGGATCTACCTCTTTAGCGGAAAGGGCATTGCACAGGGCGTTCAACACCCCGAAATCGCCGCAGCCGGGACACCAGACCGGCTCGACCTTCGTTTTGTATTGGGCTGGAGCGATTTTAGGCATGGATCTTCGCCGCCTCCTTAATCTGCTCGAGGATCTCGCCCGGCTTCCAGGGAATTCCGCCCCCCTTGGCCATGGAGATCACCTCGATGTCGGTCCGCTTCAAGTGCTGCTTCAGGAGGGCGGCAAACTGCCCGGAGAAATTCAGCTCCGGAACAATCACCTTGCGTACCCCATTAGCCAAATAGTCGTTGATGATCTTCGTCGGGAACGGCCAGAGGATCTTCGGGTGGAGCGCTCCCACCTTTAAGCCGGTCTCCTGCGCCAGGGCCACCGTCTCCCGGATCACCCCTTCCCCGGAACCCCAGCCGATCACCGCGATCTCGGGACGCTCCGCTCCATAGGTTTTGACAATCCAAGGCAGATCCAGGACCCCCTGGAGCTTCTTCGCCCTCTTCGCCATCATCTTGTTATGGTTGGCCGGCTCATAGTTGAGCTCGCCCGCCTCGGTGTGCTCGATCCCCGTCGCCGCGTAGAAGCCGTCCGGCATGCCGGGCACCGCCATCGGTGAGATCGCGTCGGGCGTCATCCGAAACCGCTGATAATTGGCCAGTTGGTCCGCGTTGGGTTTGCGCCGCTCCAGGATATCGATCTCGGCGGTCTCCGGCTTTAAGATCGAGGCCTCCCGCTGGGCCAGCCCCTGGTCGGACAGCACCACCACCGGCGTCTGGAACGTCTCGGCGATGTTGAAGGCCCGGATGATCCCGTAGAAGCAGTCCTCGACGGAGGTCAGCCCCATCACCACCCGAGGCGCCTCCCCGTGGCCGGCGTGGATCGCCATCATCAGGTCCGCCTGCTCCATCTTGGTCGGCATCCCCGTCGAGGGGCCGGCCCGCTGGGCATCCACGATCACCGCCGGAAGCTCCGCCATCACCGCCAACCCCAGCATCTCGACCATCAGGGAGAACCCCGGCCCCGACGTGGCGGTCATCGCCTTCTTCCCGGCGAAGGAAGCCCCCAGCACAACCCCCAGCGCCGCGATTTCATCCTCGGTCTGGATCACCACCCCGCCGGCCTTGGGCAGCTCCTTCGCCAGAAACTCCAGGATGGAGCTGGCCGGCGTGATCGGGTAGCCCGCGTACACTTTTAAGCCGGCCGCGATCGCCCCCAAAGAAAGGGCTTCGTTTCCGGAGAGGACCAGTTTCGGCTGGCGGCCCGTCGGGGCCACCCGGATCTGCTCCTTCTTCTTGATGTTCTGGGCGACGTACCGGGCCCCGGCCTCCAGCGCCTGGAAATTCTTGGCCAGGATCGCCTCCCCTTTCTTGCCGAACTTCTCCCGGATCAATTCCTTGAACTTCCCCTGCGGGACGCCGAACAGCTCGCTGATCGCACCAAGAGCAACCATGTTCTTGGTCAGCCGCACCCCGATCTCTTCCATGGCGATCTTGGTGAAAGGAATCGGGTATTTGATCGTCCGCTGATCCTCCTCAGGGAGAAAGTCGGTGTTGTCGAAGACCAGCACCCCTCCCTGCCGGACCTCCTGGTAGTGCCGGTCGTACGCTTCCTTGTTGAAGGCGACCAGGACATCCACCGCGTCCCCCCGGGAAAGAAGAATATTCCGGTCCGCGACCCGCACCTGGATCATCGCGTGGCCCCCCTTGATCTCGGCGGGGTAAGAGCGGAAGGTGTAGATCTCCAGAGCCGACCGGGCGCAGGCAGTGGTGAAAAGCTCCCCGGTGGAGATCACTCCCTCTCCACCCTCTCCGCCGAATCGAAAGACGGTATCAGCCATTTATCTCCCCGGTCATGGTGAGCCTGTCGAACCATGACCGATACACCCTTCGACAGGCTCAGGGTGATCGGTCATTCCATACTTCTGCTCCCACTTCTTCAATTCCGTCGTGAAGTATTTGACCCGCACCTTCTTGTACTCCTTCGTTGAATACAGGATCTCAACCTCCGTCAATCCGGTCTTCGCGGTGATCGCGTCGACGACCCCTTTGCATTCCGGGCCGGTGCGCGCGTGGATCATCGTGAAAACCGTGTAAGGCCAATCTTCGTACGTCGGCCGCTGATAACAATGGGTCACACCCCGGAACCCCCCCATCTGGGGACCCAATTCCTCGATTCGCTCCGGCGGCACCTTCCAGACCGCCATCCCGTTGACCACGAACCCGGCCGCCCGGTGATGGAGCACCGCCGAGTAGCGCCGCATGATTCCATCCCGGAGGAACCGATGGGCACCCTGGAGGATCTCCTCGCCGGACAGCCCCTCCTGCCGGCCCAGCCCCTCGAAAGGAGCCGGATCCAGGGGCAGATCCTCCTGCAGGGCCCGGATCGCCCGGACGTCCCGCTCGTTTAAGTCCGCCGCCAGCGGGGGCGTTTTCCACGCCCAAGTCGCGGCCCCGTCCGTCTCGTCGGAAAGCTTGGAATCCCCGGCGACGTCCAGCTGAACGCCGATCTTGAACAACCGCAGGGTCGGCATCGGCCGGGTCACCTGGCCGCCGCAAAGCTCATGGAGGCGCTGGATCGTCCGTTCCATCGAAACACCCGGCGGAAGAGCGATCGTGTACCAAAGGTTGTACGCGTGGTTGCGGCCGTAATTGTGGCTGACCCCCGGATGCTCGTTCACCACCGCGGCCGCGGCGTCCAGCCGCTCCTTCGGCACCCGCACCGCCACTAAGGAACTCTGGTATCCCAACCGCCTCGTGTCAAAGATCGCGCCGATCTGCCGGAGGATGTGCCCTTTCTTCAGCCGCTCGACCCGGCTTAGAGTCTCCGCCTCGGAGGAGATTCCCAGCGATTCGCCGAAGGCCCTGTACGGCCGCTCGACCAGCGGGATCTCCTTCTGCGCCAGGGTCAGCAGCCGGCGGTCCAGCGCGTCCAGGTCCTGCGGCCGCAGCGGAGTCATTTCGAGGCCGTCAGGCCGAGAAACCCCGTCTTTAAAAGCGGGATCTCTCGCCACTTCGTGGCTCGAGATGACAGTCATCGAAAATCATTCGCCGCGGCCAACACCCAATCCGCCCACTCCTCGATGGGAACCGGCTGGATGGGAGCAGGGCGTGAAATTTCCATCATCCGCCGGATCGGAACAAGGGCCCGCTCGGCGACCGCCGGATCCACCGTCACCTGGAATTCCCCGGTCACCAGGGACCGGTACACCTTCTCGAGGGTGTTCCGCTGCATGTGGTGGCAGCCGGCATGCTCGCTCGCCGGGATGAACACCTTGTCCGGATTCTCCTTGCGCATCCGATAAAGGATCCCGTTCTCCGTCGCGATGATGAAGCTCTTCGAGCTGGAGTGCTTCACGTACTGGGTCATCCCGTCGGTCGAGAGGATCTGGTCCGCCAGATCCATCTGCTTGGTGAGGCACCCGCACTCCGGATGCATCAAAAACTCCGCGTCCGGATGGGCCTCCCTCAGGTGCTCGATCTGACCGGGATCGATCACCGCGTGAGCGGGACAGTACCCTTTCCACAGCTGGATCTCCCGGCCGGTCTTCTGCTTCAAATAGCTCCCCAGATAATAGTCCGGAACGAACAGGATCTCCTTCTCCGGGGGAATCGCCTCGATGACGATCTCCCCGTTGGAGGAGGTGCAGCAGTAATCGCACTCCGCCTTGACCGCCGCGGAGGTGTTAATGTAGCAGACCGCCGCGCCGTCGGGATGCTTTTCCTTCCAGGCTCTCACCTGCTGGGGGATCACCATGTCGGCCAGGGAACAGCCGGCGGCCAGATCCGGCACCAGCACCTTCTTGTTCGGGCAGAGCATCGCCGCCGTCTCCGCCATGAAATGGACCCCGCAGAACAGGATCGTCGGGGACTCCACCGTCCCGGCGAACTGGGCCAGCTTCAGCGAGTCGCCGACGAAATCGGCCACCTCCTGGATCGGCCCTTCCTGGTAGTTGTGGGCCAGGATCGTCACCCGCCGCTCCTGTTTCAGCTCCTTGACCAGCGCAATGAGTTGAGTCATCTCCATCACTACACCTCTATCTTCACCTTCTCGGCAATCAACTGCGAGATGTGCATCGAGCAGAATTTCGGTCCGCACATCGAGCAGAAGGCCGCCGACTTGTACGCGTCGTGCGCCAGGGTCTCGTCATGGTACTCCCTGGCCCGGTCCGGATCCAGGCTCAGCTCGAACTGCCGGTTCCAGTCGAAGCTGAACCGGGCCCGGGAAAGTTCGTCATCCCGTTCCCGCGCGCCGGGCCGGTGCCGGGCGACGTCCGCCGCGTGAGCGGCGATCTTGTAGGCGATGATCCCTTGGCGCACGTCCTCTGAATTGGGCAGCCCCAAATGTTCCTTTGGGGTCACGTAGCAGAGGAGACTGGCCCCGTGCCAGCCCACGATCGCCGCGCCGATCGCCGAGGTGATGTGATCGTACCCCGGAGCGACGTCGGTGACGAGCGGCCCCAAGGTGTAGAAGGGAGCGCCGTGGCAGAGCTCTTGCTGCTTCTGGACGTTCATCGCAAGCTGATCCATCGGGACATGCCCCGGCCCCTCGATCATCACCTGGACGTCCTGCTCCCACGCCTTCAAGGTCAGATCGCCGAGGGTCTTAAGCTCTGCGAACTGCGCCGCGTCGGAAGCATCGGCCAGGCACCCCGGCCTCAAACTATCCCCCAAACTAAAGGATACATCATATTTCTTGAAGATGGCGCAGAGACGGTCGAATTCGGTGGTGAGGGGATTTTCCTTGTTGTGAGCCACCATCCACTGGGCCATCAGGGCACCGCCCCGGCTGACGATGCCGGTCACCCGGTGCTGGACCAGCGGCAGGTACTCCCTCAAGATCCCGGCGTGGATCGTCATGTAATCGACCCCCTGGGCCGCCTGCTCCTCGATCACCTCCAAGAGAAGCCCGATCGAGAGGTCTTCCACCTTCTTGACCCGCTGGACCGCTTCATAGATCGGGACCGTCCCGATGGGAAGCGGGCTGTCGCGAAGGATCGCCTCCCGGATCTCCCGGATGCCCCCGCCCGTCGACAGATCCATCGCCGTGTCGGCTCCGTACTTGACGCAGATCCGGATCTTCTCCAGTTCCTGGTCAATGTTCGAGGTGACGGCGGAGTTGCCGATGTTGGCGTTGATCTTGCAGGTCGCGGCCAACCCGATCCCGGTGGGCTTGACCTCCGGATGCTTGATGTTGGCCGGGATGATCATCCTTCCAACGGCCACCTCTTTCCGGATCAGCTCCGGCTCCACCCGCTCGGTTAGAGCGACGGCCTGCATCTGAGGGGTGATCACCCCTTCCCTGGCAAAATGCATCTGGGTCACGTTCTCGCTCATCGGCTTCCCCCTTCGCGAATCAACGATAAAAATTCCATCCGGGTTTTCGGATCCGACCGGAAGGTGCCCAGCATGGAGCTGGTCACCATCTTGGTGTTCTGCTTCTGAACCCCACGCATCATCGTGCACAGGTGCTGGGCCTCCATGACCACCGCCACCCCTTTGGGCTTCAAATATTCCTGAAGGGTCTCGGCGATCTGACAGGTCAGCCGCTCCTGCACCTGGAGCCGCCGGGAGAAGATCTCCACCAAGCGGGGGATCTTGCTCAAACCCACGATCTTCCCGTCGGGAATGTAGGCCACATGACACTTGCCAAAAAAGGGAATCAGGTGGTGCTCGCAATTCGAAAAATAATCGATGTCCTTGACCAGGACCATCTCATCGTACCGCTCGCTGACGAACCGGGCGTTCCGGAACAGGGCCTCCGGGTTTTCCTGGTATCCCTGGGTGAGGAACCGCAGGCTCCGCTCCACCCGCTCCGGCGTTTTCGCCAGCCCTTCCCGGTCCGGATCCTCTCCGAGAATCGTTAAAAGCTCCCGGACCAACTCCGCGATTCCCGCCTTCGACTTCTGCTCCAGCACCTCCTCCATTTTCATCGGACCCCTTTCCAATGAGTGGCTAGCTCTACTAATAGCCGCACCCCCGCGCCCGTCGCCCCCTTGCGCAGGTACCCCCGGTCCGAGTCGGACCAGGCCACCCCCGCGATGTCCAGGTGAACCCAGGGAGTCTCCTTCGCGAACTCTTTCAGGAAATAGCCGGCGGTGATCGTGCCGGCCTTTCCATCTCCGACGTTCTTGACGTCGGCGACGTCGGACCGGATCGACTCCGCGTACTCCGGCCAAAGGGGCAGCTCCCACGCCCGCTCCTGCGACCGGGTTGCCGCCGCCTTCACCTCGTCGATCAGCTTCGGATTGTTGCCCATCAGCCCCATGGCATGCTGGCCGAGCGCCACGACGCAGGCACCGGTCAAGGTGGCCAAATCCACCATCCCTTCCGGCTTGTACCGCTGGGCGTAGGCCAGCGCGTCGGCCAGGACCAGGCGTCCCTCGGCGTCGGTGTTGATCACTTCGATCGTCCGGCCGCCAAAGGCCCTGATCACGTCGCCCGGTTTCTGGGCCGACCCGCCGGGCAGGTTCTCGGTGGCCGGCACCAGTCCCACCACGTGGACCGGCAGCTTCAACGCCGCGATCGCCCGGAGCGCCCCCAGGACCGCCGCCCCGCCGGACATGTCGTACTTCATCTGCTCCATCTTGTCCGCCGGTTTGATCGAGATCCCGCCGGAATCAAAGGTGATCCCCTTGCCCAGCCAAACCAGCGGCCGTTTCTGCCGGGTGCCGGCGCCCCGGTACTCCAAGATGATGAACCGGCTCGGTTCCTTGGAACCCTGGGCGACCGCCAACACCGCGTTCATTCCCAGACGGCGCATCTGGTCGGGCCCGAGGACCCGGCAACGGAACCGGAATTTCTTGGCCGCCGCTTTCGCTTCCTGCGCCATCGCCGTCGGAGTCAGCCGGTTTGAGGGCCGGTTGATCATGTCCCGGGCCCAGCAGACCGCCTCGGCGATCGCCTGGCCCCGACGGATCCCCGCCCTGGCGACGGCCGCCTCCTGCGCCGTTTTCACCACCAAGGTCACCGTCTTCAAACTCCGCCTCTCCTCCGGAGGAACCTCTTTCAGCTCCAGGTACCGGTACGTTCCCAGGATCGTCCCCTCGGTCACGACTTGGGCCACCTCCTCCGGTTTCGCTCCCGGAACCTGAACCAGCCCCCGGGCGAAACCATCGATGCCGGCCGATAAAGCCCGGCGGCTGGCCGTCGCCGCCGCCTGCCGGACCCGGTCGAGGGTCAGCTCCTCTTTCTTTCCGGCTCCGACGAGGATAATCCACTGGCTGCGGCTATTGGACGCCGCACCACGGCCCGCTGGCCAGTGGGAATCGACCGGCAGGAGGAAGGTCTCGTTGAGCTTTCCGTGAAACCGGCCCGATTTAAGAAGCCCCTCCACCCCTTTCCTGACAGGAGCCGCCCAGCCGTCCGCCCAAGCAGGCAGGGTCTTCCCCTCCGTGACTCCCAAGAGGATCGATTCCCTCCGCGCCGTCAATGGTCCCGTAACGACTTCAAATTTCATTCTTAGTCTCCAATTCGTCACCCTTCGACAAGCTCAGGGTGACCGGAAGTTATCACTCGAGGCAGAATCTCCAGCACCCGATCGATCTGTTCCTCCGTTGTTTCAGGTCCCAGCGTGCAGGTGATCGTGCCTAAGGCCTGCTCGTCGGCGATCCCCATCGCTTTCAAAACCTGCGAGGCCTTCATCGTCCGGCTCGTGCAGGCCGAGCCGATCCCGACGGCCACCCCCTTCAGATCCAGGGCCAGCACCAACGCCTCCGCGTCCGCTCCCGGGAATGACACGCTGACATGGCCGGGCAGCCGCTCGGTCGGGTGCCCGTTGAAAACCGCCTGCGGCAGACGCTCCATAATTCCACGGATCAGCCGATCCCGCAAAGAAACGAGCTGTTTTTCGCTCTCGGGCAAACGGGCCTTGGCAAGCTCCGCCGCCTTTCCCATCCCGACGATCCCCAACAGATTCTCCGTCCCGGCCCGCCGGCCCTCCTCCTGTGCTCCCCCGACGAACAGGGGCTGAATCCGTACCCCCTTGCGCAGGAATAACGCCCCGATCCCGGCGGGACCGCCGAAGGTGTTGGCCGCTAATGACAGGGCGTCCACCGGAACTTGGACCAGATCGATGGGAACTTGGCCCACCGCCGCCACCGCGTCGCAGTGGAACAAAATCCCTCGCCCCTTCACGCGCCGGACGCATTCGGCGATCGGCTGGAGCGTGCCGACCTCCCCATTGGCCCATTGGATCGAAACCAGAACCGTCTCCGGAGTTAAAGCCTCCTCCACCGCGTCAGGGGAAACCCGGCCCCACCGGTCGACCGGGAGAACCGTGACCTGCCAGCCCTCCTTTTCGAGCCGCCTCGCCGGATGAAGAACCGACAAATGCTCGACGGCGGAAAGGAGGATCCGCCTGCCCCTGCTCTCATGGGCTTTCGTCAAGCCGCCCAAGGCCCACCCGTTCGCCTCGGTCCCCGAAGAGGTAAAGGTGATCTCCTTGGGAGCCGAGGCGTTAATCAAACCCGCCACCAAAGCCCGGGCCCTCTCGACCGCCTGGGAGGAACCCCTCCCCTCCCGATGAGGGCTGGAGGGGTTGCCGGGAAGCCGCAAAGCCGCCTCGACCGCCGAGACCACCTGGCTGTCCGACACCGCTTGATTCTGATAATCCAGATAGATTCGTTCCATGGGGGAACCTTCATCATACAAAACATGGAATTTGATGTCAACCCCGCCGGACAGAGTAGTAAGGAAAAATGCTCAAATTAAAAATCAGGTATACTTATAGATTAGCTATGGAAACTAACTTGTTTCAGGTTTCAAATTATACATTTACCCTATACGCTCTGGCTCCACTGGTGGTGGGAGTCTTGACGGCAGGGTTGGGGATCGCCGTTCTCATACGGGAACGGTTCTCCCTGGTGAGCGTCATGTTTTGCCTGATGACCTCCCTAGGGGCCGCGTGGCTGCTCGGCTACGTGGGAATCTATTCGGCTCACAACGAAACCCTCGCCACCGCCTGGGCCAAGATTGAAAACGGGGCGGTGGTCCTGATCCCCAGCGCGGTTGCCTTCTTCACCCTGGCCGTCACCGATCGATACCGCCGATTTCAACCCCTGGCCTGGCTCAGTCTCCTGATTTCAGGGCTGTTCCTGCTGGGACTGCTGCTGACGGATGGGTTCGTCTCGGGAGTTTACCGGTACTCCTGGGGTTACTTCGCGCATTACGGACCCTTGAGCATTCCCTTCATCCTCTTCTTCTTCGGATTGATGCTCTTTTGCCTCCGCCTTTATCAATTGGAATATCGGCGGGCGTCCACCGAGACGCGGAAGCGCCGGTTCAAATCCCTGTTCATCGCCTTTTCCATGGCGTACCTGGGATCCGTGGATTATCTCCCCGCCTTCGGGATTTCGGTCTACCCGATCGGATACCTGCCGGTCTTCCTCTTTCTCGGGATGGCGGCCCACACCATCTGGAAATATCAGCTGGTGGAGATCACTCCCGCCTTCGCGGCGGACCAGATCTTGAGAACGATGTCCGATGCCCTCCTCGTGCTGGACCGGGAAGGGGTTGTCCGGACGGCCAATCATGCCGCCTGCAGGCTGTTCGGCCGGCCCGAGACCGAATTGGTGGGGAATCCGATCTGGAGCATCAACAAGGATTTCTTCCCCATCCAGCAGCTGGAACGTTTCCTGCGAACCAGGACCATCCACGGTTATGAAACCCTCTATCCCAACCCGGAAGAAAGCAAGATTGCCCTGGATGTCTCTATCTCTGCCATTCGTGATGGAAACGGCCGGCCCGTCGGGGTCATCTGCATCGCGCGGGACATCACGGAGCGCAAGCAGGCGGAAAACCAGTTGAGGGAAGCTCACGGGAAGCTCAAGAAATCGCTCGAGGAATTGAAAGCCACCCAGCTCCAGCTGATCCAAGCCGCGAAGATGGAATCGGTGGGCCGACTGGCGGCCGGAGTGGCGCATGAGGTCAAGAACCCGCTGGCCGTGATCCTTCAGGGCTTAAGCTACCTGTCAAAACCCCTCGCCAACAGCGAGGACGGCAACATCCCCATCGCCATCAACTACGCCAAGGATGCCGTCCGGAGGGCCGACGTCGTCATCCGGGGATTGTTGGATTTCTCCGCCTTAAAGGAGCTGGAGATCCGTCCGGGAGAACTCCACCCCGTCATAGAGCAGGCGCTCCTGTTGGTCAAACACGAGCTGGATAAACATCACATCCGCCTGGTCAGGAAATTCGATCCCAACCTCCCCCTCGTTCCGCTGGACAAGAATAAGATGGAGCAGGTCTTTGTGAACCTTCTTGTAAACGCCATCCAAGCGATGCCCGGAGGAGGAACTCTGACCCTCCGGACATCCGTCAAGCAATTGGCACAAAATTCCGGCATAAAAGGAACTGGCCGGGAGAACGGTCCGGAAACGGCTGAATCGGCGGCGGCGGTCGAGATTGAGGATACGGGGGTTGGAATCCCCCAGGAGATTCTTCCCAAAATCTTTGATCCCTTCTTCACCACCAAACCGACCGGAAAAGGAACGGGCCTGGGGCTTTCGGTCACAAAGAACATCATCCAACTTCATGGGGGGATGATTGATATCCGGAATCGAGAAGGAGGAGGCGTTAAGGTAACTTTATTTCTAAAAACCGATGAGGGGCAGCGCCATGAACAGCAAAAAACGAATCTTGGTGATTGACGACGAGCACCGCTTTACCACCCTGCTTCGGCTCAACCTTGAGAAGACCGGCTTCTACGAGGTGAGAACCGAGAATGAGGGTAAAAAGGGGCTCGCGGCGGCCCAAGAGTTCAAGCCGGACCTGATCCTTATGGATGTCATCATGCCGGACATCGACGGCGGTTCCGTCGCGGCGCAGATCAAGGCCGATGCAGCGATGAAGGCGGTCCCGATCCTCTTTCTAACCGCCATCCTGACAAAGGATGAGTCGAGGCAGAAGGAGGGAAGAATCGCCGGTTACCCCTGCGTCGCCAAGCCGGTCACTCCGGAAGATCTGTGCGCTGTCATTGAGGAACATCTGAGGAAGTGATCGAGGATGAAAGTGGGGACGAGAAGCTCCCTTCAAATCCTCTCTGGGTAGCAAATAAAAGTTCTGTGGGGACGAGAGGATTTGAACCTCCAAGCCTTTCGGCACGTGCCCCTCAAGCACGCGCGTATGCCAGTTCCGCCACGTCCCCGAAGTGATGAAAGCAGTATAGGCAAAACGATGCACCCTGTCCAGAGGGGGCGCAGTGAATTTTACGCAGACTGGTACTCGATGAGTGATTCTGGAAAATTCTGCAACTGTTCCGGCTTCGGATGCGCGTAGCCGAGGAGCTCCAACAAGCGGGCCAATTCCAATAAGTAATTTTGGGGAGTCAGCTCGATCGTCTGGGTAACCTGCGGAAATTCCCCACGCAGGAGCCATTCCGCCGGAGTCGCATAGAGAGTCAAGCTGCTGGGAGTTCGAGCCGCCAGCAGTTCATTCACCTGTGAAGGCCACCGAGGAGCTTCATAGCCTGCTTCCTTCAATAAGGTTGAAAGCCTTTCATCCTCAGTGTACGCGATGATCCGTTTCTGAAGTTTAGCCCATTCTTCCGAGGGCAGCACCGCTTTCAATTCCATCAAGAGGGGCCAGAGCGCTGGCATTCCATCCCCCATCAGTGTTCCCGGCCCGATGAGAACCATCCCCTCTGGACTCTCGGCTCGAGCCAATCCTCGGAGAATGCCCTGAATGGCCTTTGCGGTTTCCTCCAACCCGGCCTCGACGGTGAAGCGATGGATAACGGGAGGTCTTACCGCCAGCCCCGGCTCAAACTGGAAGTAACCCCGTTCGCTGGATCTTCTCCAATTTTTGCCGCCATCCACAGAGATTTCCACATCGAAAGGGTATCCTCTTCTTTCCAGTTTTCCCGCTTCGTTTCCCAAAAGACCGCTGACTCGCAATGTGGAATCCCGATACAGATTCGTGAGCTGCAGTTCTTTGACCGAAACCTCCCTGCCTTGGCCGCTGCCATCCAGGAGTATCACTCTCGCCTTCAGAAAAGGTTCTATCTCCTTCCTAAAGATCTCGATGGCCTCGGGCAGAATGTGGCTGTCAGAACCGTCGCCGTTAGAAAGGGCCGCGTTCTGAAGGGAGTCCCATGCGGCGGGCGACTTGGTGAAAACCTTCGCGGAGCGATTGGGGCGAAAAGAGAAGAATATCGTTCTCCACTGATCGCTGATTTCTTTGGTTTCCTTATCCTTGTTGAGATGATAAATATCCCCCACCCAATCAATCCCCGATCCCTGAGGAGAATTCTCCTCCAGCCCGGCCCCGAGTGAAACCGAGGGACCAGCGGCCTGCGCTGGCCGACCCATCAGGAGTTCCTTTTGCCGTTGGCGCAGACCGATCAACTCCTCCTGAAGTAGTCTCCCAGCCCTTTCATGCTCCGAAACGTTCCAGACGCCGGGGCTCACTGTCAGATATTCCGCGAAGGAGTACTCCAGCTCAATCCACAACCCCAGCGTCTGATGCAGCAGCCCCCAATCTTTCTTCTTCCACGCAAGATCGTGTCTTTTCTCCAGCTGTTCCCGCAGCCGAGGATAGATCTCGTGTACGACGGCCACTTCCATTTCTTGACGGTTGTGACGGATCGCCTCCGCCCGTTCTTGGGAAAGCCCTTTGGGCATAGCCCAAGCCTCCTCCCGACGGTACTCTTCTTCAACCTGCATTGAAAAGGAGAGATTCGCTAAATCCATCTCCAACTCCTCGAGGGAAGCAAGCTCCCCATCCCAAAGAGGGGAAAGATCTTGATAGAGGGCCGCTCGACCGAGATGGGAATTCTTATCCCTTTCGAAGGGAGTGATCGCGATCACATCCGGTTCTTGTTTCCGTTCCGTATTCAGATCTCCCCTCTCAGCCGCAAACTTCATCAAGGCCGGTGAGGTTGGAAATTGGGACCGACCGGCGGGGGGAAAATTTGTATCCCCAAGCGGACGGACCTGACGCGAGGCCGGATCCTGGCTCGTCACCCGCATCCCCACTAGGATGCGGCGGTCGAATCCCTTCGGAACCCGGAGCAGGTCGGAGTTAAGTCGAAACGCCAAGAGGGACCCCAGCGCGAACGCCCCGTGCAAAGAGGGATCCTCCCGCACGGCCCGCAGGAGAATCTCTCGGACGGTCTTGGCGCCCGGTCGGTGGGGTTTTTTAAGGAAGGCATCGGCCAACGGCTCGGCGAACGACTCTTCATCCCGGAACCAAATGAGAGCATTGAGAAATTGCACCCGCCGCTCTTTCGTCTCGAGGCGGCTTAGGCGATTCGCTAACCAAAGAAGCGGTTCGTCAATGCGCTGCACGAAGAAATCAGAGAAGATCTCCCGTACCGCCGGATCTAACTCCGATTCCTCCAGGCCGACTAATTCCTCCGGCAAGGGAGCCGCGCGAACCTGCCAGAGGTCTTCAGGATCCACATTGATTCCAGTCTCATCGATGATGACGGCATCGGAATCCTTGAACAGGTTGGGGTATTTCAACAGGGCCGCCAGAGAAACCCCTGTGACCACTTCGGTGACCGAATTGCCATTGCCGTTATTCGCCAATTCCTCATGAAGCCAACGGGTGGCGGAAAGAGCTTCTCCGTACGGCACCCGAACCACTGCATCACCCGCGGCCAGAAAAACTCTCATCGCCTCCTCTTCCATGGCATCCACCGCGATCCCATCCTCCGCCACCCGTTTGGGAGGCAGGGAGATCCGCACCGGATGACCGGCCAAGGCCGCTTCGAAAACCGGATCGATCCGATCGGTCTGCGCGGCAATCACCTTCACCGAATCCCCCCGAAGCTGCCTTAAGCCGGCGGCCAACCCCGCGATTCGCCCCCCCGCGCCGGCGGCAGTCACGACGGCGATCCGTTTTCCTTTCAGGCGGGGATCGGCCTCAAGCCGCTGATGAAGCGCCACCGCCGATGTGGCATTGCCCATGTTGATGGGAAACACGCCATGTCTCCAATAGAGAAACCGATCCTGCTGTTGGGCGTCCCTTTCGACCGCCGCCCGGGCCTTGCTGTAATCCTCAAACTCGTCCCGGACCACGGCTCCAAGATTTTGCATCCGATTTTTCTTTAAGGGGGGGATGTCCTTTCCAGAATAAACCGTCACTTTCGGAACAGCGACCTGGGACGCGGGCGGCTTTCCCTGATTCAACTGATCCAGAAAGTGGGCGAACCAGGCCATTGCCTGGCCGTGGTTTCCGGTGGATTGGGTCCCAAGCGTCAAGGGAAGCGGCTTGCCATGAAGCCCCGACAGATTATAGGGATCCCCATTGAGAAAAAGATCGAAGAGAACCGCCAGCATCCTCGGCTTGGTGGAGCCCGTAGGAAGCACGGTCGGTTCCCGCCAAAGATACACCGGTTTTCTCCAGCTAATTTCCGGAAGAGGAACTAACGGAATCTCCTTCCCGTACACCTCCCGCAGAGAAGGACTTAACAGCACCTGATCCTGCAAGTACTGAACCAATTCAATGGGATAGCCATTCAGAGGAAGATAAGGGCCCTGCCGGACCAGCACGTCCGACGATCCGTTCCATGGAATAAATGGGGGCTGCTTCTCCTCCCGAACGAAACGTTCCACCAACCGGCGGACCGAGAGGAGATCCCCCGCTGTGGCGAGATCGATTCCGGGCTCCACTTCCTTGAGCTCTTGCCACGTTCGCCAAAGCAGATCAACGGCATTGACCAATCGTTCTCGGAGTCTTTTTTCGACATCCTCCGCCCTCCATTGGACTCCTTCAAAGTTCTGGAGCATCTCCAGCCAGGAAACAATCACCCCCCCGGCGCTGGCCAAGGAATCCGGAACCACGGTGACTTCTCTCTGGGCCAAAAGGGCATTTGCTTCCGGAGTCACGGCCCCGTTCGCCTCCGGGATCACATAGCGGGCCTGGACCCGGGCGGCGTTCTCCTGTGTGATCACCAACTCGATCGCCGCGGGGACCAGAATGTCGACCTTCAGCTCCAACAACCTCCGATGACCCGGGAAGAAAGAGACGCTGGGAAGACCCAGCCCACGACGTTCATTGAAGGGCTTGCCCGCCCGTTTTAACCGCTCCAACTGCTGCAACTGCGGCAACGTGAATCCTTCCGCCCGGTACAAATAACCGGTACTGTCGCTGACCGCCAAAACCCGGGCCCCCGCCTGAGTGAAAAGGCGGGCGGAAGGCTCCCCAGCTTTCCCGAAACCGTGAACAGCAACCGTCATCCCTTCCAAGGGACGTGGGGAATCTTTTCGTTCGGGCTCCTTCCGTTTGACAATCTCTTCCGCCACGATCAGGCCGCCTAAGCCGGTGGCATCTGCCCTGACGAGAGACCCGCCTAATTCAACCGGTTTCCCGGTAAAAACGGCCAGTTCCCGCACGGCCTTACCGGTCCGCTCATAATCCACCGTCTGCTTCAAGAGGGGAACTTCTTGGCCTTGGGAACGCTCCAGCAGTCCCGCCAATTCGTTGGCCAACTCGGGATGGTCGCGATGGAGGGAACTTTGGGGGGTTTCGACCTGCACCTTCAGATATTCCTCTTCCATCCGGGTCATGGTGCCGCTGTTCGTGTCCACGTCTGGGGCGGGGACATCAATCTGAGGACCCACCGCTTGCTCCTGAGCCAACATCCGGCCGATGGCCCGGTCCAAGCGGGCAAGCTCGCCGGGGCTGAACGAATCTTTAAAGGGAACGATCTGAAGCCGATCATCCACATCAAGGCCAAAGCAGTCCCCTTTGGCTCCTCCTAAGAACTCGTCCAATTGAACCAGCGCAATCTTCCAACTCATTCCTCTGGCTAAAGCCTTGGCCACCTGCAATGCCAGTCCTTCCAGGAATTGCCGCGCCTGCTCCGGGGTAGGATTCCCCTTCAAAAATCGGTTCCAAATTTTCTCGAAAGGATCTCCTTTGAGCACCCTGGGGCTCAAGATGTACCGGATGCCCCCTTTGGCCGGCCGCTTTCCTCGAGTGACGGTATCTTTGACCCGCACGACCGATACTTCCTTGATCTGCCCGTTGTCTAACCTCCATTGGATTTTCCTCTGGAGGAGTTCACGCGGCTTGCTTAAGGAATCCACTTCCTCCGGAGTAAATCCGATGTCGATGCCAAGCCCTTGAGCCCGGACGGCCAGTTCCCGCACCCGGGCCTGGCGTTTCTGCATCGCACTAAAGAACGGATGCTCGAGGCTCTCCTCCAGACCGGATTGAAGAAGCTGCTGGGTGGAGGAATTTCGGGGCTCTTGGACGCGCAGGGCCCCTCGACTCGGCTCGGGATAAACTCCGACTGGAGAGGTGGGGCTGAAAAATAGAATGAGAGAAAGAAGAAAAGCGGTGAAACGGCTTAAGGTTTGGTTAAGGCCTCGCATAGTTGTCAGATAAAAACCGCTAAGCTTTTTGTGTAGGGGTGCCGACGGCCGCTTCCAGTTTGACCACTTCTTTCTTGGGATTCACCTTCCAGAACTGGGGAAGCGCCTGCTCCCAGTTGGAAAGAAGTTCTTTTGCTCTGCGGCTGCCGGTGAGTTCCGCGTGCGCACGGATCATCGTCTTGACCAGATCCTGATCCTCGGGATCCTCGACCCGGTGAAGCTCCACGAGAGATGGGTTCAGCCGTTTCGGGAAAACCTCCTCGGGATCGAAGATGAAGGCGATCCCGCCGGTCATCCCGGCCCCGAAGTTCCGGCCGGTCGGCCCCAAAACCAGGATCACGCCGCCGGTCATGTATTCGCAGCCATGATCGCCGATCCCTTCCACGACGGCGCTGCCGCCGGAGTTGCGGACGCAGAACCGCTCGCCGCCCCGGCCGTTGACGTACAAGGTCCCGCCGGTGGCCCCGTACATCACGGTGTTCCCGATGAGGACCAGATCCTCCGACTTGGTTGGGATCCGGGGACTGGGCTTGACGACGATCTCTCCTCCGTGCATCCCCTTGCCCACGTAGTCGTTCGCCTCGCCGGTCAAGACCAGCCGCATCCCCTGGATCAGAAAGGCACCGAACGATTGGCCGGCCGAGCCGGTCAACTGGCACTCGATCAGGGAGCCGCCCGGCAGGCCGGAATCCCCGTAGCGGACCGCAATCTCATAGGCCACCCGGGTCCCGACGGAACGCTGATGGTTTTTCACCGGGTACCGGAGCGTCACCCGGGCGCGCCCTTCCAGGGCCGGCCTGGCCTCAGCGAGAATCTGCTCATCCAGCGGCTCGTCGGAGGGCCGGTCGTTGCGCCCGACGAGGCACCGTTTCGGGCGGGAGCCGGTCGGATCCGGGTCCGCCAGGATCGCCGACCAGTCGATGGTGGACCATTTCGGATGCTGGGCCGCCGAGGGCTTCACCTTGACCAGGTCGATCCGGCCGATCACCTCGTCGAGGGACCGGTACCCCAACCCGGCCAGAAGTTCCCGGACCTCCTGGGCGATCAGGGTGAAGAAGTTGACGACGAGATCCGGCGGGGAGGTGAACTTGGCCCGGAGTTTTGGATCCTGGGTGGCGACCCCGACGGGACAGGTGTTCAGGTGACACTGGCGGACCATGCAGCAGCCGGCGGCCACCAGGGCGGCGGTGCCGAAATTGTACTCCTCCGCCCCGAACAGGGCCGCCATCAAAATATCCCGGCCGCTCTTTAAGCCCCCGTCGGTCCGGAGGACGATCCGGCCCCGCAGATCATTCATCACCAGAACCTGCTGGGTCTCGGCCACCCCCAGCTCCCACGGAGAGCCGGCGTTCTTGATCGAGGAGATCGGGCTGGCCCCGGTTCCCCCATCATGGCCGGCGATGTGGACCACATCAGCGTATCCCTTGGCCACCCCGGCGGCGATGGTCCCGACCCCGGCCTCGGCGACGAGCTTCACGCAGACCTTCGCCCTCGCGTTGGACATCTTCAGGTCATAAATCAACTGGGCCAGGTCCTCGATCGAGTAGATGTCGTGATGCGGCGGCGGGGAGATCAGCGTGACCCCAGGAACCGAGTGGCGGATCCGGGCGATCTCCTCGGAAACCTTGTGGCCGGGGAGCTGGCCTCCTTCGCCCGGCTTGGACCCCTGAGCGATCTTGATCTCCAGTTCCCGGGCGCTGGCGAGATATTCCGGCGTGACGCCGAACCGGCCCGAGGCGACCTGCTTGATCGCGCTGTTGGCAGAGTCGCCGTTTGGAAGCGGTTTGAAACGGATCGGATCCTCGCCCCCCTCACCGGAGTTGGATTTCCCGCCGATCCGGTTTAAGGCGACCGCCAGACATTCATGGGTCTCCCGGGAGAGGGCCCCGTGGGACATCCCGGCGGTGCAGAACCGTCTGCGGATCGCCTCGACCGGCTCCACCTCGTCGATGGGAATCGGTTTCCGGTCCGGGGAGAATTCCAGGAGATCCCGCAGGCAGATCGGCTCCCGATGGTTGATCAGATCGGCGTATTTCTTGTAATCGGCCGGATCGTTGGTGTGGACGGCGGTGTGGAGAGTGTCAAGCACCTGAGGGTTAAAGGCGTGGAGTTCCCCATCCCGGCGGAACCGGTAGAACCCGCCCGGGTCCAAAACTACGGTACCATTCCCGGGAGTGCCAGGTTGCGAACCTGGCACCTGGGGAAATGGTACCGGGTATACCGGGTAGGCGGAGGCGTGGAGCGCCAGCGCATCCTTCGCCAGCAGGTCGAAGCCCACCCCGCCGATCCGGGAAACGGTCCCGGTGAAGCAGGTGTCAATCACCTCCTCATGCAGACCGATCGCCTCGAAGATCTGGGCTCCCCGGTAGCTGGAGACGCAGGAGATCCCCATCTTCGACATGATCTTCAAGATCCCGTCCTCGACCGCCTTCTTGTAATTGGCCCAGGCCTGGTCGAGGGTGACCCCCTTGATCGTCCCGGCCGAGACCGCCCAGGAGATCGCCCGGAAGATCCCGCACGGATGAATCGCCGCCGCCCCGTAGCCGATCAACAAGGCGTAATGGTGCATGTCCCAGACCTGGCCCGTCTCGCAGACCAAGGAGGCCTTGAGCCGCTTGCCCTGCCGGATCAGGAAATGGTGGACCGCCCCGACGGCCATCGGCATCGGGATCGCCGCCCGCGACTCGTTGACTCCCTGGTCGGTGAGGATCAGGATCGAGTGGCCCGCGTCGACCGCAGCGGAGGTCCGCTCGCAGAGCCGCTGAATGCCGGCCTTGAGACCTTCGGCACCGTCGGAGACCGGGAACAGAACCGGCAGGCGGATCGACTTGAAGTCCGGATCCTCCTGGTTCTCCAACCAGCGCAGTTCCGGTTCCGTCAGGATCGGAGATCCGAACTTGATCCAACGGGCGTGGGTCGGCGTTTCCTCGAGGATCGAGCCGCGGGCGCCGAGCGCGCTGTTGAGCGACATAACCATCCTCTCCCGCAAAGGATCGATCGCCGGGTTGGTCACCTGGGCGAACATCTGTTTGAAATAGGTCGGGACGATCCGGGGCTTTGAAGAAAGGATCGCCAGCGGCGCATCGTCCCCCATCGAGCCGACCGGCTCCTTGGCCGTCTCGGCCATCGCCTTGACGATGAACTGGAGATCCTCCTGCGTGAAGCCGAACGCCTTGAGGGTCCGGAGGAGCGGCGCGTGCTCATCGGTACGTGTCCCCTCGGTACCCGGTACCGATGTTGAAACCATCGGCTTGCCCTCATTCAATTTCAGCAGGTCCGGCCGGAGCAACTGCTCGTGCAGCCAGGCGGCGTACGGCTTCTGCGAGGCCAGCTCCAATTTGATCTCGTGGTCCCGGAGAAGTTTCTTCCGGGCGGTGTCGACGGCCAGCATCTGGCCCGGCCCCAACCGGCCCGATTCGATGACCGAGGCATCATCGAGATCCACGATCCCGACCTCGGACCCGACGATCACCAACCCATCCCGGGTTACCTTGTACCGGGAGGGTCGCAGGCCGTTCCGGTCGAGGGTCGCCCCGACGACGATCCCGTCGGTGAAAGCCAGAGCCGCTGGGCCGTCCCACGGCTCGGAGAGGCAGGCCTGGAATTCAAAGAAGGCCTTCAGCTTCTGGTCCATCCCGGGCATGTTCTGCCAGGCCTCGGGGACGAGGATCGTCATCGCCCGCAGGATCGGGTAGCCGGAGGCAGTCAGAAGTTCCAGGACATTGTCCAGCATCGCCGAGTCGGACCCCCCGGGCTGAATGACCGGGACCAGCTCCTGAATCCGGTTTCCCCAGACGGAAGATTTCAACTCCGGTTCCCGGGCCCGCATCCAGTTCCGGTTGCCCAGGAGGGTGTTGATCTCCCCGTTGTGCCCCAGGTGCCGGAACGGCTGGGCCAGGATCCAGTTGGGGAAGGTGTTGGTGGAATACCGCTGATGGAACAGGGTGATCGCCGTCTCAAAGGCCGGGTCGGTCAGATCCTCGTAGAAGCTGGCCAACTGCGGAGCGACGAAGAGCCCTTTGTAGACGATCGTCCGTGAAGAAAAAGAAGGGATGTAGGAGTTCTCCAACCGGGCCTGAATGAAGGCCCGCTCGATCAGGCGGCGGGTGGCGTAAAGAACCCGCTCATACTCTTGGCCCGCCGGAACCTTCGATGGCCGGCCCACCAAAAGGTGCTGGATCGTCGGCATCGTCGAGAGGGCCTTTTCCCCGAGCACGTCGGGGTTGACCGGGACCTCCCGCCATCCGTAGAGAACCAGCCCCTGCTCCCGGACGATCCGGTCCACGATTCCTTTGGCCGCCATCCGGGTGCTGGGATCCTGTGGGAGGAAGAAAACCCCGACGGCCAGGTCGGCAACGTTCGCCTTCCCGTGCCCCATCCGGTTCAATTCCCGGGCGAACAGCTTCCGGGGAATCTGCGTCAAGACCCCTGCCCCGTCTCCGGTCTTGGCGTCGGCGGAGACCGCCCCCCGGTGGGTCACGCAGCAGACCCCCTGGATCCCCATCCGCAAAACCCGGTGGCTGGGCCTGCCGCTCGTGTCGGCGATAAAGCCGACGCCGCAGCTGTCCCTCTCAAACTCCGGCCGCCACAACGTTTTATCCATTATCCGTTCATCCTGAGCTTGTCGAAGGATTCTTTTAGATACGAAAAGCAAGGTCCGTTGCCGGCCCTTGCTTGATTTATGCTACCAGATCCCCTCGGCAAATCAAGGGGAAACCCTCGAAGTACGCTTGGTGAGGACCACGGTGACCGGGCCGATCCGGGAGTGGATCTTGGCCAGAAGGGGGATCCGCTCTTGATCGGCGCTGAACCAGATCCGGGCCTTGGCCCCCTGGAAGAAAGGAACCGGATAGGCCAGCTCCGCCGATCCCTCTACGGTGAGCCAGGCGCCCAATCCCTTCAACTCCATCCTTTCCAGCTTTAAGATCCGGCCGTCCAGATGCCAGTTCTTTCCGTCGGCCGTGATCTCTAATGGGATCGATTGGCCCAGATGAAAATCGATTGTCCGGACGTAGTAGACGACACTCAGGCCATCCTGAGTCGCCGAGCCCACCGGCACCGTCGCCGACCTGCCCTTGGGAAGTTTATGGAACGCCGTCCCTTCCGCCCGGTCGAAGGTGATGGTGCTTTCATGAACTCTCCAGCGGCGCTTGACAAAGGCCTGGAATCGAGAAGGGGCTGCCGTCTCCGGATCGATCAAACTGCTGATTTCCACCCGGACTGGATAGAAGGCCTGAAGGTATCGGTTTGAGCGGCCCTCGAGATGGGCCTTGACCAATTTCCTCTCGGCCGGCTGGAGCGACAGGGTGACCGTTCCCACCGGAATCCCCCACCAGGAAATCCGATACTCCAGATCCTCGCCGACCGGCAGCGACCGGGAGGCGGGAGCAATGCCGCCAGGCGCCGCCGCGGAAACCGGAGGCGGCTGGACGATCCGGGCCTGCGCGCACCCCGCCAGGAGGAATGCTAGCAAATTAAATAGATGCAGAATACGCAATTGACTGGGGTGTTCTGGGTTACCCGTTGGGCTAAAGGGTTAAAGCGCCCCTAAGAAATCGTTTAGGAGAAGCGCACTAAATATGTGGATACTCGATGTCTCGATGGACCGATAGAAACTGGATCCTTCTATCCAAACAATACCATCTAGAACAGCGACCTTGACTGCTCTACCTGAGGGGTGAGCAGCTACTGATATGGCGTCACGAAAAGCTGCTCTTTGATTTCCACCTTCATCGCTTAAGAATTTAGCCTCTCCAATCACAAATTTTCTGTCTACCCTGGCAACAAAATCCGGCCGTTTTTCCAATCCAGCTCCGAGGATTGCGTTGGCAAAATTCCGCAGTTCTGAATCTGACGCATCGAGGAATAAGATTCCGTTCTTGGAAAGCGTGAAGGCTTTGACACCTACAAAAGTGAAATGATCCTTTGCCCATCGTTTAAACTCACTTCCCCGTCGGGTGTTCGCTTCTTTTGGTGCGGTAACCCCTGCCATTACTTTTTCCAACCCCATAGTGAATAAAATTTCGCAAATCCGATTAACCGTTTTGGGGTTTCTGGCAATAGCAGTAGGATCGGAACGAAGGAATTTAGCATAAGATTCGTCGTATGGAAATCTCTCAAGCTGTAAAAGAGCATTGAGAAGTAAACTTGCGTTTTTCTTCGCGAATGCCTCTCTTATCTCAAGCAAATTCTTCTCAGAAACCACACGGGCCTTGGGTATAACAGGATAGATTTCTTGCAACTGATCCAGGTAATTTCCTTCCTTCACCAGACGAACTGTTTTTCTAGCCCACTTGTCCATTGAGGCGACACCTTTCCAGTTCGACATGGTGCGAATACATAAAGACACCCCCCGGCAGACGTCTCTTAACCGTCCCTATAGCAACCTGTGAATCATCTATTCCAATCCATTTGCGTCCAAGTTCACTCGCGGCAACGAGCGTTGTGCCAGATCCACAGAAGGCATCCAGGACGACGTCTCCCGGACGAGAGGAATTGGAAACAATGAGTTTTAGCATCTCCAAGTTCTTCTCGGTAGGATATTTTGGATTCTGTGGGTCTTTAAAAACCCAGACGTCTTGGATCTTTATCCCGGCTCTCACCACCTCATCCGCATAGATTTTTTTCCTGGGGTTGCCAGTCGAGGACCATTCAATAAGACCTTTTTTGTCGAGCTCCTCCAAAGTACTGGGAGGATATCTCCAATGCCTCCCGGCGGGGGGTCGTAATTCACGCCATGGTTTTCCGGTTGCACCGTTCACCGTCTCCCCGGGAGCATGAAGTGGGGTGGTCGTATATCTTCTGCCATCGGAATCTACCGCTCGAAATCTTTCATCACCAATGGAAACTTCGATAGGTTGCCTCACATCATTCCACACAAATCTTCTTGTTTTGCCATAGAAAAGAATGATGTCCTTAATGTTCCCATAGCCTTTTCGGTTAAAGTTTTTTGGATTGCACTTAATCCTCGTGATGTCATTAATAAAATTTTCGGCACCGAAGATCTCGTCCATGAGACACTTCACATAATGACCGACCTTGCAGTCAATGTGAACGTATATCGATCCGTCATCCGCCATAATCTCTCGGATCGCCTGCAATCTTGCTTTCAAGAATCCGAGATAGGCTTGGCCGAAGAGGCTATCCCGATAAGCGACTTCTCCTCCATTTCCACGGCTAATCGTTGCAATCCGGTGCTCTGCTATGGTGAAGATTTGACGAGTTCCAAAAGGAGGGTCGATATAAACCAAACGTATCTTCCCGCAAACATTCGGATTGTCTCGAAGCATCTGCAAGGCATCGAGATTATCTCCTTGAATTAGCAATCCGCCAACTTCAGGAGAAGCGGCTAAACTTGACGAGTAAATTGCATTACCGTCCCGCGGAAAGTAATGTTTCCATCTTGCATAGTAACGTTGCTTTTTATGATGTGATTTAGCAGACACCCCCAGCCTCCCGAGAAATTGTACCATCAAAGCGAATCATAAAATTAATCATAGAGAGAGCTCTTCATCATCTGTAATAGTATACAAACGTCTCTATATAATCAAGCGGTTTGTTTCTTTTGAGTCAGCCCTGCGACGTGACCGACGGCGGCGAGCACCTCCTCGACGGTGACCGCCTCAAGGCAGATGAACCCGATCGGGCACCGGTGCGCGAGACACGGCCGGCAGCCGACGTCGTGGTGGAGCGCGATGGATTTCGGGCCGGTCGGGCCCCAGCGGGTCGGGCTCAATCCCCCGCCCCACCGGCCGAAGATGGAGACGACCGGCGTCCCCACCGCGCAGGCCAGATGAACCGGCCCGCTGTCGTTGGAAACCAAACAGCGCGCCCTCTTCAAAAGGGCCCCCATCTCTCCCAAGCTCAGCGTCCCCAAGGCCCGCAGGGCCGGGTGAGCCATCCGGCCGACCACCTGTTCACCGAATTGGACTTCCTCCGGGCCGGTCACAACGATGATCCGGGCCTGATACCGCCCGGCGAGCCCGTCGGCGACCTGGGCGAACCGATCCGCCGGCCACCGCTTGGAGGGACAGCTCGCCCCGGGGTGGACGGCAATCAAGGACCCACTGCCGTTCGAGATTCCATGGGCCTCCAAGAAAATCCCGACCTTCTGTTCCTGCTCCGGCCGAACCGGAACGGAAAGTGTCCGTTCCTTGGACTCCACTCCGATCCGGCGCAGGAGGTCGAGGTTGTATTCCAATTCATGGCGGTCCCCTTCCCTTTTAATGTAAGGGACGGGATCGGTGAGCAGCCAGCGAAGCCGCCGGGCGTACCCGATCCGCCGTCGGATCCCGGCCAGCCAGGCCAGCAGGATCACCCGGTTCGTCGAATGAAGGATCAGCGCCGTGTCGAACCGGTGTTTCCTCAGTTCCCCGGCGAATCTTAAAGTTCCCCGCCCGCTCTTCTGGGGGCCATCCTTGTCGAACAGGATCACCGCGTCCAAATCCGGGTTCCCCTCGATGAGCTCCCGGTTGGCCGGGCGGACCATCATCCCCAGGTAGGCGTCGGGGAAAGCGGCCCTCAGCGCCCGTATCACCGGCGTCGAGAGGATTACATCCCCGATCCTGTCGGTGCGTACAATCAATATCCGTGGCAAGTCCATCATAGAAAAGATAATCCGTTCGTAAGAATTAAACCGTTCATCCTGAGCCTGTCGGCTTGCCCGTTCGTGCTGAGCTTGTCGAAGCACGACTCGGTCCTGGCTGTGTGGTGAAGTATGGTATCCATATCGTGTTCAATAGAGGGACATCGCTCAATAGCACTTCTTCAGTCTCTAAATTATCAATCTCCCCAAAGAATATCTTTGTGTACTCTCCGAGCAGATCCATAAACAATTTGGCTATTTTAATAACCTCATTCATTAAATTCTCAAGAGGAATTCTTATCTCCGCAACCTCAGATGTTCCAAGAACAGACAGATTCACCACTATTTCAAACGCTGTAAATCGGCAATTTGCGTACGTCTCATGCAGGAGCACATCTAAGCGTTCTTCATTTTTAATCTGCCGAAACAAATTCCTGATTCCCCCTGAATCGCGATGATAAGCATGGTCATTCCGCAATTTCTCACATGCATTATCTTTCTTTGAAAAATAGACCTGTAACTCTTGAAGGGCTGATTTCCCATCATCTGAAAGCTTCCCATCAAAGTCGGCATTGATACGCCCATAAGAACTCTTCCGCAAAGTACGCCAACCTTCAAATAAGTGCGCCCCGAGATATCGAAGCAAGTACATGCTTTGAGCTACTGCTGCTCTGCTTTCTTCTGTGTCATCTGTTTTTTGTATGGAAAAGATTATCAATTTTTGAAGCAATACGGTTTCCTGGAGTAGAGAGCCAACTAAGATTGTAAAAACGACTTTCTCCTCGGATGAAACGGCAAGAAGATCTCCTTTTGTAAAAGCAATTCTTTGAAGAATAAGGGCTGACATTTCCGTTCCCCCCAACTAATAGTCGCCGGTCCTTTTTAAGTCTCTCAAAGAGTATCGGCACGCCAATCTTGACACCTCAGCCCAATCCCCACGCATCAATGCTTCTTTCTTGCTTCGGCTCCACCCCTTAACCTGGAGTTCCCGTTCCAAAGCTTCCGCGCGAGACTGGAATTCCTCAGAGAAAACCAATTCGACAGGAAGCCTTTGGGAAGCGTAACACGGGATTGCACCTGTCTGGTGCTCACCCATTCTTTTCTCGAGGTCGTCCGTATGACCCGTGTAATAAGAGCCGTCAGAGCAACGAAGGATGTAGATCCAGAAAGGCATACTTCTCTACCTTCCCTGTCCCGTTCGTCCTTCGACAGGCTCAGGACGAACGGAGCCGAAGGGCTCAGCATGAACGGCTGTGTCACCCCGTAGAATCTTCACTGCAGCGGAGAAAACCTCGTCGGAGTCGAGCCAGTTCATGCACTCGTGGCCGTAGGGGCAGAGGGCCCGCTCGCAGGGGGCGCAGACGAGCTGTTTGCGGACCACGACGGAGTTGGGGTTGCGAGGACCGTATTTTTTCTCGTCGGTCGGGCCGAAGATTGCCACCGTCGGCGTCCCCATCACCTGCCCGGCGTGGAGGCAGGCACTGTCGTTGGTGATCAGAAGGTCGCTCTTCGCCAGCAGGGCGGCCAGTTGACGCAGAGAGGTCCGGCCGGTCAGATCTTTCGTCGGCGATTTCATCGCGCTTAAGACCGAATCGACGATCGGCCGCTCTTCCTGATCGCCGACAAAAATGATCTGTGCCTGCTGTTCTTCGACCAACCGGTCGGCCACGGCGGCAAATCGCTGGGCCGGCCACCGCTTCAAGTGGCTCCGGGAGCCGGGGGCCATCACCACAACGGGCCGGTCCGATCCTAACTGTTCGCCGACAAAACGTTCCTCCTCCGGCCCGAACGGCAAAGGAGATTTTTCCTCCCGGATGGAGATCCCTAAATCGGTGAGGAGGGATAGGTGCTGCTGCACCCGGTGCGTCCCGTTGACGGAAGTCGACCGGGGAATCCGGGCGCGCCGCGCGCCGACTAAGAAAAGGGGGATCAGCGAGCGCCGAAAATCCACCACCCATGAAAACTTTTGGAGAGCGAGCTGAGGGATGAGACCGAGCCGCTTCAAAACCGATCCTTCCTTCCGCCAAACCCAAACCTTCCTGACCCGCGGCTCCCCGGCGAACAGATCCGCGCTCCGGGGCCCCGCCAAAACATGAAACTCCCCATCGGGAAACGCCGCCCACAGAGATTCCAGCGCCGGATAGGTCAGGATCGCGTCCCCGAGATTGCTCAGCTCAATCACGAGAATCTTCATGGGAACAAGCCCCAGCTCGGGACTTCGCATGAGACCTTCGGGGTGGCAGGGGAGCGGCCCGGTTCCGCCAGCAGGGCCGACGTTTCAGGCTCAAGCCCTGATCGAATGGAAACCCATGCTGAAATGAACGACTTTCCATGGAACGTCCTGTCGGGTTCGGCCATCTCCCTATGCTCTGACATCGTCACTGTGAACAATCCATCCGAACAAGGCCTGATGCCGGAACCGGGCCGCTCCCCTGACAGGACCCCGAAAGAAAGAGTCGAGATTCCGTTCGTGCTTCGACAAGCTCAGCACGAACGGTTTACTCCGAGGAATTTCCCGGCGGCGGCGAGGACCTGCTCGACGGTGATCTGGCTCATGCACAGGTTCACGGGGCAGTGGAGCTGGTAGCAGGGGACCGGACAGCCGATGGACCCGAACAGGGTGACCGCCTTGGGAACACCCGTCGGCGGACCGGTCAGCTCCGGCACCGTCGGCCCAAACAGAGCCACGACCGGCGTTCCCACCGCCAATCCCAAATGGAGCGGCCCGGAGTCGTTGGAAACCAGCAGGGAGGTCTGCTGAAGAAGGGCCCCGCATTGACGAAAGGTGGTCCGCCCCGTGGCAATGAGTGGAGAAGTTTGCATCCGCTTAGCGATCCCTCGAACCAACGGGAGATCTTCCCGATCCCCGATGAAGATCACCTTCGCCCCATAGCGGCCGGCCAAACCGTCGGCGAGCCGGGCGAAATTCCCGGCGGGCCAGCGCTTCAACCGCCAGTTCGCCCCCGGGTGCAGCGCCACCAGCCGATCCTGCGGATCGACCTTCCACTCCTTGAGCAGGGCCTGCGCCGTCTGCCGGTCCTCCGGAAAAAGCCCCACATCATACCGTAAGCCGTCGCTGGGGATTCCCGCCGCTTCCAGCAGCCGCAGAAAGAACTCCGCCTTATGAACGGAATCCTTTGGAACCGGAGCCGCCGCCTCCGTCAAGAGCCAGCCCCGTTTCCAGGTCGAATAGCCGACCCGGGAACGGATCCCCGCGGCCCAGACCGCTAGGGTCCGGCTGAACGACCGATGGAAAAGAAACGCCGTGTCAAACTGTTCCGCCCGAAGAAGCCGAACGAGTGGCCTCCACTGGAGAAGCCCGCTCAACCCTCGAGCCTCCTTGAGCGGGATGACCCGGTTCAAATGGGGATTGCCGCTTAAAAGATCCAGCCCCCGGGGAGGAACCAGGCAAGCGATGTGGCTCTCCGGAAAGGCCCGGCGGATCGCCCGAATTGCGGGGGTCATAAAGATCATGTCCCCCATCCAGTTGACCCCCACGATGAGTATCCGTTTACGAGAGAGCATGCGTGTACACCGCCTCCACTTCCCGGACCACCCGTTCCATGCTGAATTCCGTCCGGGCCCTTTCCCGTCCCTCCCGGGCGAATTCCCTGCGCCAATTGGAATCCTTGAGCAATGTGAGAAGGGCCTGCGCCAATTCCTCCGGGTGAGCCGGCGGAACGAGAAGACCTGACTTTCCATTCTCAATAATCTCCGACGGGCCGCCGTTGTTCGTCGCCACCACCGGCTTGCCCGCCGCCATCGCCTCCACCAGAGCCAGCCCAAACCCTTCCCGAAGGGAAGGAACCACAAAACAGTCCATCACCGAAAGGGGAATCCGGGTGTCCTCCGCCGAATGGGTGATCAGGACGTGATCCGCGATCTTCAAGGCATAGGCCAGCCGCACGAGATCCGCCTTGGACGGACCGTCGCCCACCAGCAAAACCTGCAGCCGGGGGAAACTTTTCAAGAGAGTGGGAACGGCCTTGAGCAGAAACTCAAGCCCCTTCACCGGGCTCAAGCGAGCGATGGAGCCGATGATTGGCTCTCCCCGCAGGCCGTTGGCCTGACGAAAAGCGGCGATCTCCGACGGCGGGGGCGGCTGAAGGAACCGGTCCATCTCAATGCCGTTGCGGACGAGGACCACCCGGTGCGGAGGAGCCGATGGGTACTGCCTGAGCAGTTCATCCCTGCTGTGCTCCGAAATGGCCATCAGATTTTTCCCCCAGCACCGGAAGACTCTCCGCCCGATTCCGAGCCGGTAAAAGCCGTGATACGTCGTGACGTAAGGAATCCCCGTGCAGCCGTGCAGGGCCCAGGCCAACACCTGAGTGACCCGGGTGTGGGCGTGAATAAGGTCGGGCCGTTCCCGACGGATCCAGCCAAGAAGTTTAGGCAGAGCCAGGATCCACAGCTTGGGATCCATCTCGCTGGAAGTCCGGCACGGGATCCGGAGGTGGGGAATCTGATTCTCCGTGAGCCGCTTGACGAGCCACCCGCCGCCGGAAGCAACCCTGGGCTCATGCCCCCGATCCTTTAAACCCCGGGTGAGACTCGTCACATAGATCGGAATCCCCCCCATCTCCAGATGGGTTGTCAGCAGCAGGATCTTCATGCAGAATCTCCGGCTCGGGGCGGGGTCATGGCGCGTGAACCGGAACCTTGAGGTGGCTTAAGACCGCATCCCGGACCGACTCGACGGAGATCAATTTCATGCATTCCATATGACCCGACCCGACCCGGTAGCAGACCCGGCGGTAACAGGGGGAGCAGGGGAGGTTCACCTTCAGGAGCTTCAGCCGAGGAGCGGGGGGCAGATGCCGGACCGGATCGGTGGATCCAAACAGGGCCACCACCGGCGTCCCCACCGCGGCGGCGATGTGCAGGGGGGCCGTGTCCGCGCCGACAAAACAGTCCGCCCGTTGAATAAGGGCGGCCAGCTCGTTCAAAGAAGTCCGCCCCATTGCCACGATCGGTTTTGCTTTCGCCTCACGGTAAATCTGATCTCCTAAAGAGCGCTCCTCGGCGGAACCGGTCAGGACCACCCGGGCCTTGGCCTTCAGAGCCAGCTCATCCACCAGCTGGGCGTACCGCTGGGTGGGCCACCGTTTAGAGAGCCAACGGGGATTCGCCCCCGGATGAACAACCACCAGCGGCTGACGGTCGGCAACCCAGGCCTCCTCAAGAATCCCGCCGGCCCGTTCCTGGTCCGAGGAACCGGGCCACAACTCCAGGTGAGTCGGCGCTCCCTGAACCCCCAGCAATTCCAACAGGCGGAACTGGTGCTCCACGGGCGGAATCGGCTCTAAGACCCGAGCCACCCGATGGGTTAAGAGCCGGCCCCAGCGCCGGCCCGCGAACCCATACCGCTGAGGAGCCCCGCTTAAAAAACCCAGCCAGTGGCTGGTCCGATTATTCTGAAAATCAACCACCAGATCCACCTGATGCTGTCGAAGCTTTTTGCCCAGCCGGAGCAGCCCCCCCAACGATCCGTCCCGATTCCGGTCATAGATCAAAAGCTCATCGATGGTGGGACAGCGCTGGAGCAATTCCCGGCCCTGAGCCCCGACGAGCACAGAGAGGTGCGCCTTCGGGAACCGGGCCCGCAGGGCCCGCAGGGAAGGTGTGATCAGGACCAGATCCCCGACGGCGCTCAACTTGATGACCAGTATCCTTAACCGTTCCGAGGCCTCCTGATACACATCCAGCGTCTGCTCCACCATCCGCTGCAAGGGATAGATCGATTCGACCCGCCGGCGGCCCGCCCGGGCCAGTTCCCGGGCGAAGGACCTCTCTTTCAGAAGGGTGACGATCGCCGAGCCCAAGCTCATCGGATCCGCCGGCGGGACCAAGAGGCCGGTCTTCCGGTCCACCACCACCTCCGTCACCCCGCCGACCCGGGTCGCCACGACAGGAACCCCCGCCGCCCCCGCTTCGATCAAGACCCGCCCAAAGGCCTCTTCTCCCGTTGAGGGGAGGACCGCCAGATCGGTTTCCGTGAGAAGCCGGGCGACGTCCGATTCATGCCCCGGAAACTCCACGGAATCCTCCAATCCCAACCGGCGGACCAGGGCCTTTAGTTCCTGGAAATATTTTTCCTCCACCGGAGAAATTCTGCCGACGATCGAGAGTCGAGCCCGGGGGAAACTTTTCACCACAATCCGGAACGCCCGCAGCAGGTCCCGGTGCCCCTTGATCGGAGTGATCCGCCCGATCGTCGTGACGCGCCATTCCCCCCGAGGGGCCTCCAGGCGCGGCTCCTTGTACGGGAACCGGCTTAAGTCCACTCCCCGAGGAATCAGCCGGATCCGGTCGGCCGGCACCCCGAAATCATCGATCATGTGCCGGGCGACCCTCTCGGAGATCGCAATCACCAGGCGCCCCCATCCCATGATCCGGCTGAACCAATGGCCGGCGTAGTAGCCGTGCGCGGTCGTGATGAAAACAGGGATCCGCTGGCGGCCTCCCATCCGGAAACTGACCTGGCCGGCGACCTTGCGCCAGGCAAGAAGCCCGATCATCGCAGGAACCCGGCTGCGGGCGTGGAGGATATCCACTCCGTGCGACTCCACCACCTCGGCGACCCGATCGGCGAGCGGGAGGAATTGGAACGGATTCTTCCGGTGGACCGGCAGGGTGTAATGGATCGCGCCGGCCGCTTCCAGCGGCTCCACCAACGGCCCTCCGGAGGAAATCACAATCGCCCGATGCCCCTTGGCCAACAGGGACCGGGCGAGATCGACGGTCCCGGTCTCCACCCCGCCCACCGTCAAAGAAGGAACGATCTGCAGAACCGTCAGAGCCATTGGGTCAGAAACTCCGTGATGGAGTCCATCCCTTGAGATTGCTTCGTCCCCCTCACTTCGTTCGGGGTCCTCGCAATGACGGAAACAACCGCCTCCCCCACCTTCTCCGGCGAGGCAAGTTTGATCCGCCCTTGAAAGTCCATCTGCTGAAGGAACCGGTGATATTTTGTGGCAGTCCGGAGCCCGTCTCCCAGAAAACTGACGACCGGCTTTCCACTCTCCACCGCCTCCGAAACCATCGAGATCGAGTCGCCGGAGACGACAAGAACTTGAGACAGCCCAAACAGACAAGGGATCGCCTCCTCGGTCGCCTGGAGCTGTCCCGCCTCCCGGCGATTCACGAGGACCAGAAGCCGGCAGCGGGGATAATTTCCTAAAACCTGTTGAAGCCATCCCTCGACCGCCGGCGGCGTTCTGCGGGAACTGGTGACGAGCAGTTCGGCGTTGAGTTTTTCCGCCGCCTCCATCAATCCCCGCACCGTCCGTTCCACGTCGGCCGGCTCAAGCGTGAGCCCTCGCGCGGGACCTCCGACCAAAAGACCGATCTGCCGCCCATTGGAAAGCTGAAGGATCTGCCGCCACTTCTGAAGCTGGTCCCCCTCCGTTCTGCACAGAGGAGCCAGCGCCCCGTCGATCATCAGCACGTTGGCGGGGGCGGGCTGAGGCGGCCGGTCGTGGCCAGGAATAAGACTCAACGCAAACCGGCTCCAGGATGGCCAACGGGAGCGGTGGATATGAATCGCTTTTGATCCCACGCTCCAGGCCCAGAGGAGATTCACTGCCGCCGTGCTGGAACCGCAGGAGATGGACCAGTCGGCCGACCGGGCCGCCAGAGCCCGGTAGGAATCCGGCGTCAAGGTCCACCGGAGCCACGCGTCACCAAACGGAAACCGCCGAGGAACCGCGGAAGCAACCAGACGAAGGATCACCCGGGCCAGCGGATGCCGAAAGACCACCTCCACCGTCTCGACCTTCATCAGGGATTTCGCGGAACCTTTCAAACGGTTTAAACCGTTCAAACGCTTGTCCCGCTGGAGCCGAACTTTCCAAGCCGCCTCCATCCGCTGCGACAAGGCGATTGCCTGAGAACGATGGCCCGCCTTGCCATCGCTGAAGATCAGGACCCGCCGCTGCGGACTGGACTTCCACCGCCGGTGAAGCCAAAGCCACTGAGCCGGGTATCGACGGACGGTTTCCTCCAGCACCTCCAGGTAGGCGGCGATCCCCGCCTGGATCCGATCCTGCAACGATCCCTCCTGAGGAATCTTGAGCGGCTCCCCGACGTAAAGGGTATGCGCGGGCCCCTTCCGCCTCACCATGAAGATCGGCAATACCGGCGCGCCGGTATTGAGGCTTAAGGCGATCGCCCCCGGAGCCGTCGACGCCAGCCGCTTGAAAAATGGGGCCAAAACCCCGTTGCGGCCGCCGTCCTGATCGGACAGGATCCCGACGACCCGGCGTTCCTCAAGCCCCCGGATCAACTCCCGGATCGGAAAACCCTTGGTCACGACACGGCATCCCGCCGACTCCCGATACCGGGTCAACAGGGCGTTCAATTTCGGCCAGCCCTGCTCCCGGGCAAGAACCAGCGTCGGGTACCCGTGAAGAGCCCCCGTGATGCTGATCAACTCCCAATTTCCGAAATGGCCCGTGATAAAGATCACCCCCCGCCCTTTCGCCAGCGTTTCTTCCAGATGCTCCCGGCTCCCCGGCGCCATCTGCACCCACCGGTCGACGTAGGCCCGGTCGATCCAGGGAATCCGGGCCACCTCCAGAAGGGTCATCCCAAAATGCCGGAACATCCCCTTCAAAATCCGCTGATATTCTCCCGGCGAGTAGGAGCCGCCGAAGGCCGACTTTAAATTCCCGAGGGCGACCGTTCTGCGGCGGGGGAGCATCCAATAGGCAAGCGTCCCCACCCCGGAGCCAAATCCGGTCCCCCACGTCGGGGGGACGACCCGCAGGGCGGCGCTTAATCCCCTAGCGAGGGAGTAAAGTATCGATTCGGTGAAGAAGCTCGCTTTCATCCGGCTCAAACTCCAGTTCCACTTCCAACACCCAGAATTCCAACCCTTTCAAATCCGGTCCGACCGTTTCCAGGAGAGAGTTCGGAATCCGGACCGCATCCTTGGCGGTCGTGACGATCCGCCGGATCCCGTGGCGCTGACACCGGGTCATCAGGCGGACCATTTCCCCGACGGTATAAGGATGATGATCCCCGACCCGGTATTTCATGGCGATTCCCGCCCCCAACGCCTCGAGGGACGCCTCAAAGGATTCCGGACGGGCGATCCCCGCCAAAGAGCAGATCCTTTCCGTCTTGATCTGTCCGAGAGGGATCTTCTTCCCGGAGGGCCACTCCCACAACCGGAGCGGCTTGTAGCGGGCAAAGAAGATCGGGGCCGACGGGTTGAGCCGCCGAAGCTCGGCCTCCAGTCCGTTGAGGCCGTTGGGATTTAAATCCGCTTTCGTCACCACGATCAGATTCGCCCGGGAGGCGGCGGCCCGGGGCTCGCGCAAAGATCCCCAGGGCAGCAGATGCCCGTTCCCGAAGGGAGCAGTGGAATCCACCAAAAGAATCTCCAGATCCTTCCTGAGACGCCATTGCTGATACCCGTCGTCCAAAACCAGCAGATCCGCTCCGAACTCCTGAATCGCCCGATTCCCCGTCGTGATCCGATCCGGCCCCACCAGCACGGGAATCGGCTGCAGCCGCTCGGTCAAAAGCCGGGTTTCATCCGGCCCGTATCCCCGAGTCAGCACCGCCGGCGCACGCCCTTTCTCCTGGAGACTCTTCGTCAACTGCATCACGAACGGGGTCTTCCCGGTTCCGCCCCACGTCAGATTCCCGACGCTGACCACCGGCACCGGCAGCCGGTGCGTTTTCAAGATCCCCCGGCGGTACAGAATTCCAATCCCCGAAAGGATGACCCGGTACCCCACCGCCCCCACTGCCAGAAAAGGGAGAAAAAAACGGAGAGGGTGTGGAGATCCGCGCGACGAACCACGTTCCTGGCCGGACTTTCGGAGAATTAGCTCCACGGTTCGTTCCGTAGCTCCCCGATGTTCCCGGATCACGGAAAAAGCCCTCTTGCCCAGCTCCTCCCGAAGTGCCGGGTTCTCCAGCAAACGCCCCAGCCGCTCTTCCAGGTCCCCCACCGATTTGACCACCGCGATCCCGCCCGCCGCCGAAAGTGATTCCGCCACCGACTGGAAATTCTGAAGATAAGACCCGGTCAGGATCGGCCGGCTAAAAAAGGCAGGCTCGATCAGGTTGTGTCCCCCATGGGGAACCAGGGAACCTCCCACAAAAGTGAGATCACTGACCCGATAGAAAGAGGTCAGCTCCCCCAAGGTGTCGAGAAGGATGACCGGATTCTTCTCCGATCCATCCGTTCCCTCGAGAGCGGTGCGGCGGACTGAGGAAAGCCCGGCTTCCCTCACCTCTTTCTCCACTTCCGGGACCCGCTCCGGATGCCGAGGGGCGATGAGCAGTCTTAAATTCGGGAACCTTCTTTTAAGGTTCCGATACACCTGGAGAATCAACTCCTCCTCGCCCGGATGCGTCGAGGCGGCGGTCCAAAGAACCGATCGGGGAGAAAGTTTTAGGAGGAGGCGCAGGTTTTCCTGTTCGGAAACAGCCGCTCCCTGCGGAGCTGCCAAGTCCCATTTCAGATTTCCGGTGACAGCGATCCGGTCCTTCGGGGCTCCCAGCGCCGCGTACCGCCGGGCATCCTGGGCGCTCTGCGTCAAGAAAAAGTTGACCTTCGCCAGCGTCTTCCGAAAAAAAGGGCGCGCCCAAAGGTATCTCCGATAGGCGGCCGGTGAGATCCGCCCGTTCACCACAAAGATCGGCACCCCTTCCCGATTCAGGTGATTAAAAAGGACCGGCCAAAGTTCCGTCTCGAAGGCGATGAACAAGCTCGGATGGATCCGCCGGACCGCCCGGCCGATCACCGGACTGAAATCCCACGGCAGATACAGCAGTTGATCCTTCCCTTCCCGAAGGAAACCCTTTGCCACCGACCGGCCGGTCGGCGTCACCGTGGTGATGATCCACGATCGGTCCGGGAGCCGCCCGCGTAAACTTTCGATCAGCGGCTTGGCGGCGATCACCTCCCCAACGGAAACCAGATGGATCCAGATGGATCCGGGGTGAGCTTCCAGCCACTGCTTGACCGGCTCGGAGTACCACCCCAGCCGCTGCCGCAAGCCAGGGATTCCCCTCCCCCGCAGGACGCGCACCACCAGATACCCCGCCCCAAAGAATGCAAGGAACACTTGATAAGAAAATAAAAGTAATCCGTTCATCGTAGAGAAGAACCGCCCGAGAGAGTGGAGACCTTCGGGGTGGCGGGGAGCGGTCCGATTCCCGCCAGCAGGGCCGACGTTTCAGGCTCATGCCCTGACCGAATGGAAACCCGTGCTGAAATGAACGACTTTCCATGGAACGTCCTGTTGGATTCGGCCATCTCCCTATGCTCTGACATCGTCCATGTGAACAACCCATCCGAACGAGGCCCGATGCCGGGGACGGACCGCTCCCCGCCAGGATCCCGGAAGTTCACGCTCGCGGATGAACCGATTGGTAGGCACGCTTGAGACGCTCCGTCGTGACATGGGTATACACCTGGGTCGTCGCCAGACTGCTGTGCCCCAGGAGTTCCTGCACCGAACGCAGGTCCGCCCCGCGATCCAACAGATGGGTGGCAAAGGAATGGCGCAGGGAATGGGGGGAAATCCGCTGAGAGAGGCTCAGTTGATTCAAGTACCGATGGAGAATCCGCCGGACCGACCGGTCGGTGAGCCGCCCGGAAAGCCGGTTCTGAAACAGCGGGCCATCCGGTTCTGCCTTCGGCCCCAAGGCCTTTAAATAGCGGCGGATCGCCTCGATGCCGTAAGAGCCGATCGGGACCAGCCGCTCCTTCCTCCCCTTGCCCAGCACCCTTAAGGTTCCTCCGATCAGGTCCATGTCCCGGACCCGCAGGGAAACCAATTCGCTGACTCGAAGGCCGGTGGAGTAAAGAGTCTCCAGGATCGCCCGATCCCGCAGTGAAGCGGCCCCACTCCCCGTCGGGGCTTCCACCAAACGGGTCGCCTCCTCCACACTCAGGAAAGAGGGGAGCCGCCGATCCAGTTTCGGCCGGGTCAAGACAAGGGCCGGATTTTCCGCCAGATAGCCCTCCCGGCAGAGAAACCGGAAGAAGGAACGGACCGTCGCGACCCGCCGGGCGACCGACGCCTTGGAAAGCCCCTGGCTCCTCTGCTGCGCCACAAACTGCCGCAGGTTTACCAGCTTTGTTTTTTCCCAAGGCAGATCCCCCAGCGCCTGGCGCAGGAGACTTAAGTCCTTGGTGTAGTTCCGCAGGGTGTGGGGGGAGGCGTTCCGTTCAACCCGGAGATAGTTTAAGAATTTCTCAACGGTCCGGTCCGAAGAGATCGATTCACTCACTGGGTTCGTTCGCAATGGCGTTTCCTCCTCCCGCCGGCGGCACGGGCAGCTGCCGCTCAATGTGGCGGCAGGCAGGAAACTTGGAGCAGCCGTAGAAAACCCCTCGGCGGGAGCGGCGCTGGACCAATTCTCCGCCGCAGGCGGGCTCAGGACATTTCACCCCCGTCGTGATCGGCTTGGCGAATTTGCAGTCGGGGAATCCGGAACAGCTCATGAACCTCCCGTTCCGGCCCCACTTGATGACGATCGGCCTGCCGCATTGAGGACAGATTTCATTCGTCGGTTCGGGCGCCCGTTTGACCGACTGCATCTCGGTCGCCGCGCTCTTGAGGGCGTCGGCGAACGGCTCGTAGAATTCCCGGACGCAAACCGCCCATTCCTGCTGGCCTTCCTCCACTTCATCCAGCGCTTCCTCCATCCGGGCGGTAAACTGGACGTCGAGCACCTTGGGGAAATGTTTCGACAAAAGATCCGTGACCGTCTCTCCCAGTTCCGCCGGAACCAATGCTCGCCCCTGATGCGCCACGTACCCCCGGGTCGAGAGGGTCTGAATGGTGGGGGCGTAGGTGGAAGGCCGCCCGATCCCCAGCTCCTCCATCGTTCGGACCAGGGAGGCTTCCGTGTATCGGGCCGGCGGCTTCGTGAAATGCTGGCTGGGCTCAACGGCCAGCGCCTTGAGAGTTTCCCCCTTCGTCAGAGTCGGCAAAAATTGTGTGCCGGTTTTTGTTTTCTCCTCTTTACCGGGGGCTTCTTCCTCCTCTTCCGGCCGGAACACCTTGAGAAATCCGGGAAACAGGATCTTGGTTCCGGCCGCCCGGAAGCCGCAACGCCCCGCCGTTATGTCGATCATCGTGACCTCCAACTTAGCGGAGGCCATCTGGCTCGCCAGGAACCGGTTCCAGATCAAGGTGTACAATTTGAACTGTTCCGGAGTGAGAAATCCTTTGATCTGATCCGGGGCCCGATTCAGCGACGTGGGCCGGATCGCTTCGTGGGCTTCCTGGGCTCCCCGGCGGGACCGATAAACGCGGGGGGATTCCGGAAGATAGGCGGCGCCGAAATTTTCCTTGATGAAATTCCGGGCCTGCCCCTTGGCTTCCGCCGCGATCTGCACCGAATCGGTCCGCATGTAGGTGATGAGCCCGACCGGCCCTTCGCTCCCCAATTCAATCCCTTCGTAAAGCTGCTGGGCGATCCGCATGGTCCGGGCGGCGGTGAATCCCAATTTATTGAATCCTTCCTGCTGGAGCGTGCTGGTGGTAAAAGGAGCCGATGGGTGCCGCTGGGTCTCCTTCCGAGTGACGTCGGAGACCTTAAACGGAACCCCCTCCAGTTCTTTCACCAGAGCATGCGCGGTCTCCCCATCCTTCAGCTCCGCCTTTTTCCCGTCGACCGTTTCCAATCCGGCCGTGAAGCTGGCCGGCTCTTTCGGGTCCGGGTGAAGCTTCGCCAGGGTCGCCGTGATCTCCCAATACTCCTGGGGAACGAAGGCCCGGATCTGCCGCTCCCGGTCGACAATCAGCCGCAGCGCCACCGACTGGACCCGGCCGGCGCTCAAGCCCCGCCCGACATTCTTCCAGAGCAGAGGAGACAAGCTGTATCCGAGGATCCGGTCCAGGATCCGGCGGGCCTGCTGGGCCTCCACCTTATGCTCATTGATTTCCCTCGGATGCTCAAAGGCGGCCCGCACCGCCTCCGGCGTGATCTCATGGAAGACCGCCCGGTGAACCTTCTTCCCCTCCCCGAGAAGCGTCGCCAAGTGGGCGCTGATCGCTTCCCCTTCCCGGTCCGGATCGGTCGCCAGGAACAGCTCCTTGAATTTCTTCGCCTCCAATTTGAGTTCTTTGACGATCTTCCGCTTCTTCATGATCACGATGTATTTCGGAGCAAAGTTCTTCTCCAGATCCACCCCGAACTGGCTGGCCGGAAGGTCCATGACGTGCCCCTGCGAGGCGATCACCTTGTAGACGGAACCCAGGAACCGGCCCAGGGTCCTGGCCTTGGTCGGCGACTCGACAATGACCAGCGCTCCTGTTTTTTTCGAGGATGCTTCTTTCACTGCCGCCTTCTTCATCTTCCGCCCCCGACGATCCGGACAATCTCCACCTGATCCCCTTCCTTCAACAATGTCCTCGCCGCCTCCTCCCGTTTCAGAATGTTCAGGTTCAGTTCCACGACGACCAGTTCCGGTTTCAGCTTCAACTGGGTCAGCAGGTCCATCACTTTACATTGCTCAGACAACTCCATCGGGTCTCCGTTGACCACCACCTTCACCTTACCTCCCCTGGAAGAGGGGGGTGTTGGGGGAGATGGGAAATCTCCCCCAACAGCACCGATTGCTTTTGCCGGATGGGAGAGTCCTGAGAGGGAAACCAGGCAGTGGTTTCCCTCTCAGAAGTGATGAGACGATCATCTTGTGTCTCATCACTTTCGGCTGTATCCCCGGCCGGGGAACTGCTTCACCCACCCTTTCATTTCCAGCTCGGTGAGAAGAGACAGGGTCCTGCCGGGACTTAAAGCGGTCTGCCGGCTCAGAGATTCCGCCATCGAGGCCCCGCTGACCGGAATCGCCTCGTAGATCTTCAGCTCCTCGCTGTCTAACCCTCCGACAAAACCTGCCCCCGACTCGATCGGGGGCTCAGGGTGAACGGGAGACTCTCCCTTCCACCGATTCAACCGCTCCTTAAGCGGAGGAGCCAGTTCCTCCAGGATGTCGGTGATATCTTCCACCAGCTTCGCCCCATCCTTGATCAACCGGTGCGTCCCCTGACTCTGGGAGGAAGAGACCGGTCCCGGAACGGCAAAAACCTCCCGGCCCTGGTCCAGCGCCTCCCGGGCAGTGATCAGGGCGCCCGATTTCAGAGGGGCCTCGACGACCAGGACTCCTAAGCTCAAGCCGGAGATCACCCGATTCCGCATCGGAAAATTTTCCCTCAACGGCGGATAGCCCATCGGGAATTCCGAGACCAGCGCTCCGGAATCCTGAATCTTTTCCGCTAGCTTCCGGTGGCACGACGGGAACAGGTGGTTCAATCCGTGACCCAGCACGGCGATCGTCCGGCCCTTGGCCTCGAGAGCCCCTTCATGGCCGGCCCCGTCGATCCCCTCGGCCAAACCGGAGACCACCGTGATCCCGCATTGGGCAAGCCCCCGGGCGAGATGCCGGGCTGTGTTCAACCCGTAAACCGTGGCGCGCCTCGTTCCCACCAGGGCAACCGCCGCCTCGTCCTCTTTCAGCAGGGTCCCTTTCACGTAAAGAACCGGCGGCGGATCCGGCAATGTCCGGAGAAGTTCCGGATAGATTTCATCCTCGGCCGTTACAATCCGGACACCGGCCTTCTCGGCCCGATGGATCTCCTCGGCCAACGCATGATCTAAACCGATCCGGGTGCCGAACCGTCTTAAGTTCTGTTGGATCAGCGTTTCTCGAATTTCCATTCTTCTATCTCTTTCAGAATTTCCTCGACCACCTGCTCCACTGAACGGTCCGAGGTGTCCACCGTCCGGTCGGCCAAGGCGTAAAAAGGGGCGCGCAGATTCAAAAGCTCCTCCACCTTCTCCCGCGGATCCGGCCCGTTGCTTAAAAGGGGCCTGGACGGCAAGGTGCTTAAGGTCCGCTGAACGATGATGTCGGGCCGGGCGCTCAAACAGATCAAGACTCCCGATTTTTTAAGCCGCTGAACGTTCCCCTCATCCAACATCACCCCGCCTCCGGTGGCGATCAGATAGTTCTTCAAACCGGAGGACCACGCCACCGCATCGGACTCCCGCTTGCGAAAACCGGCCTCTCCCTCGGAAGCGAAGATCTCCGGAATCGACCGGCCGGCCTCCTTAGCGATCTGCTCATCCAGATCCAGAAAGGGCCGATTCAACCGGCGGCTCAAGAGCCGCCCGACCGCCGATTTGCCGGTCCCCATGAATCCGACCAAAATGATGTTGTTCAAAAGTTCTCCACCTGCTTCAAGAATCCGCGGAAGTTCCGCTTGACCTCCGGCAGGCTGTCGCCGCCGAACTTCTCCAGGAACGCCCGGGCCAGCTCGAAGGCCATCACCGCCTCCCCGACGATTCCGGCCGAGGGAACCGCCGAGACATCGGACCGCTCCACCGTCGCCTTGAACGGCTTCTTGGTTTTGATGTCCACACTCATCAAAGGCCGGCGCAGGGTGGAAAGGGGCTTCATGTGAATCCGGAACAGGACCGGCTCCCCGTTCGTCATCCCACCCTCGAACCCGCCGGCCCGGGAGGTCTTCCGGTAAAAGCCGCGGGATTTTGAATAATAGATTTCATCGTGCAGCTCGGACCCCAGCACCTGGGAAACTTTCGTTCCTTCGCCGGCCTCGACCGCTTTAATCGCCTGGATCGACATCAGGGCCCCGGCGATCCGGGCATCCAGTTTCCGGTCGAACTGAACATGAGACCCTAACCCGACCGGAACTCCGAGGGCGACGATCTCGATGGTTCCCCCGACGGTATCTCCGGCCGCCTTGGCCTTATCCACCAGCCGGATCATCCGGGCCTCGGCGCGCCGGTCCCCGCAGCGCAGGGGGGAGATCTCCGACCGGGAGCGAATCTGCGCAAAGGAAATTCCTTTAAGCGCGGCATCGATTCCCCCCATCCGGACCACATGGCTGAAGATCTGGATCCCAAACTCTTTGAGGAACCGTTTCGCCGCCGCTCCGACCGCCACCCGAGCGGCCGTCTCCCGAGCGGAGGCTCTCTCCAAGATGTTCCGGACATCATGCAGGCCGTATTTGAGGGCTCCGGCCAAATCGGCGTGGCCGGGCCTGGGCCGCGTCACCACCGGCAGTTTATCGATGGAAGAATCCTTATTGTTGATCTTCAAGGCGATCGGAGAACCGATGGTCTTTCCAAACCGGACCCCGGAGAGAATCTCCACCCGGTCCACTTCAACGGAAGTCATCCGGGCCCCCCGGCCGTATCCGAGCTGGCGGCGGCGCAGTTCGTCATTGATGAATGACGGCTCCAAGGATAAGCCAGCCGGAAACCCCTCCAAAATCGCCACCAGGCAGACCCCGTGCGATTCACCCGAAGTCAAATATCGCAACATGACAATTCTCCCTTTCGCGAGGATGACATCAATACCCTATAAGAAGTCCCCGATACCAGCCGATGATCGAATCTCCCCAGAAGAGGGCGATCAAGGTTCCAAGGGAGAGAAACGGCCCGTAGGGAATTAGATCCCGGTGGAATCGAATCTTCATCGTCAATCCGATCAGAGACCCCAGCAAAGGGGCGAGAAACAAAACCACCAAGAGGCCCTTGGCTGAACCGATCCCAGCCCCGACCATCGCCATCAACTTCAGATCCCCGCCCCCCACCGCTTCCTCTTCTCCCATCGCCTTAAGCTTCTTCCGGAAAAGCAGTCTCCCCGCGAAGGCCATCCCAAAGATCAATCCCCACCCCGTGAGGGCTCCGAGAAAAGATAAACCTAGGGATTCCCACCGGTTCGCCGTTCCATGCAAACTCGGAACCAGGAAACTCACCCCGAGAGCCGCCCCCAGGCCGGGCTTCGTGATCTCATCGGGGATCATCATCGTTTGAGCGTCCACCACCGAAATGACGATGAGGGCCGCCCCAAAAATTCCGACCGCGAGGGCCGTGAATGTCGGCCCGAACCGGTTCAGGACAGCCAGAAAAAGAAGCCCGGCCGCCAGCTCCACCGCCGGATAAATCCAGGAAATCCTCAATCGGCAGAAGCGGCATCTTCCCCGCAGCAAAAGAAACGACAACAGCGGCACATTGTCGAACCAGGGAATCGTCTGCCGGCAGGCCCGGCAATGAGAACGTCCCCGGACCACCTGCTCCCCATCGGGCAGACGCCAGATGCAGACGTTCAGGAAGGAGCCGACCATCAGCCCCAAGAGAAAGACGGCGCTACCGAGGACGGCGGAAATGTTCATCCAGCGCCTCCTGCATCACCGGCAGCATTCCCTTGACACCCGTCCAGAGCTCGAAAGAAGCCACCCCTTGGCCAGCCAGCATCTCATCTCCGGTAATCACCCGGCATCCTCGTTCCCGCGCCGCCCGGATCAACCGCGTCTCCCGCGGCTCATACACCAGATCATAAACCCATTGCCCCTCTTTCAGCTGTTTCGAATCCACCAGTTTTTCCCCGGGCCCATTCATCCCGACGGGAGTGGCGTTCACCACCAGCTGGCACTCCTGAACCGGAAGGGAATCCACCCGATCGACGCTTTGAGCGAACCGATCGTTCCTTCGCAATTGATTGACGGTTTCCGCCAGAACCTTGGCCCGGTCCGGATGGCGGTTCCAGATCGTCAGGCGCCCCACCTTCGTCTGCAGGGCCAGTGAAATAGCGACCGCCTCCGCCGCCCCTCCAGCTCCGAGGAGGAGGACATGCCAGCCGGTCAAGTCCAGAGACCGGGGCGGCTCGATGAGCGGCCGCAGGAACCCTTCTCCATCGGTGTTGTAGCCGACCGGCTTGCCTCGATCCATCACCACGGTATTGACGGCGCCGATCGCGGCGTCCGGCGACTCAGAGATTACAAGTGGTGCGGCTTCCGGTAGCCGCAGCCACGCCTCCGGGCGACCCAACTTTCCATTGCCCTGGCCCACGATCCAGGCGAAGACCGATTTCTTGTAAGGCATCGTGACGTTAAAACCGGAAAGCCCCAGGGTCGGAACCTGCTCCAACCAACCCCACAGATCTTCCGGCTTCACCGGATATTCCCGGTACTCTCCTTTTAAACCCGCCGCCGCCAGGGCCCGTTCATGCATCCCAGGGGACAGGGAATAGCCCAGCGGCCATCCGAGAATTCCCAGTTTGAAATATTCCTCGGTAGGCAATTAACGTTTATGCAGGAGCCGGTTGATCGCGCTTAAGTACGCCTTCGCGGAGGCCTCGATGATGTCCGTCGAGGCGGCCCGGCCGTGCTCGACCCGGCCGTTGACGGCCAGCTTCACCGTCACCTCTCCCAAGGCATCCTTCCCGGAGGTGACCGACTGGATCGAGTAATCCTGGAGCTTTCCCTTGAACTGGATCAGCCGGTCGATCGCGTTGTAGCAGGCGTCCACCGGCCCATCGCCGCTGGCGGCCCCCTGCAGGATTTTTCCTTCCGGAGTTTTCAGCCGGATCGTCGCCGTGGGAATCACCCCGGTGCCGCTTGAGACATGAAGATACCCGAGGGTGAACCGCTCCGGCACCTCGGAAATCTCATCCTCCACCAGGGCGGACAGGTCGTCGTCGAAAACCTCCTTCTTCTTGTCGGCCAGAACCTTGAACCGATCGAAGGCCCGCTCCATTTGTTTCTCACCGAGCACGAACCCTAAGCCCTTCAGCCGCTCGACGAACGCGTGCCGCCCCGAGTGCTTGCCCAGAACCAGTTTCGACTCCCCGTAGCCGACCTCTTTCGGGTGCATGATCTCGTAGGTCTTCCGGTGCATGAGCACCCCGTGCTGGTGGATCCCCGACTCGTGGGAAAAGGCGTTCCCGCCGACGATCGCCTTGTTCGGCTGAACCAGGAAACCGGTCAGCTTCGACACCAAACGGCTGGCCCGGTAGATCTCCTCCGTCCGGACCCCGTGGGTGACGCCGAACAGATCCTTGCGCACCTTCATGGCCATGACGACTTCTTCCAAGCTCGCGTTCCCGGCCCGCTCGCCGATCCCGTTGATCGTGCACTCCACCTGCCGGGCGCCGTTTAAAACCGCGGCCAGGCTGTTGGCCGTCGAGAGTCCCAGGTCGTTGTGGCAGTGGACCGAGATGACCGCCTTATGGATGTTGAGCACCTCCTCCCGGATCCCTCGGATCAGCTCCCCGAACTGCGCGGGGATCGCCCATCCCACGGTATCGGGGACATTCACCGTGGTGGCGCCGGCGGCAATCACCGCCTCGAACACCCGGTACAGGAACTCCGGCTGGGTGCGGGCTGCGTCCTCCGCGGAGAACTCCACGTCGTCGGTGTACTTGCGGGCCAGCTTCACCGCCGCCACGGCCAGCCGCACGATCTCCTCCTCCGCCTTGCGCAGTTTGTATTTCATGTGGATCTCGGAGGTGGCCACGAAGGTGTGGATCCGGCGCCGCTTGGCCGGCTTCAATGCCTTGCCCGCCGCTTCAATATCCTTCGGCACCGCCCGAGCGAGACTGGCAATCACCAGCCCCTTGATCTGGCGGGCGATCAGGTTCACCCCTTCAAAATCTCCCGGAGAGGAAACCGCGAATCCGGCCTCGATTACATCCACCTTCAGACGCTCCAACTGCCGGGCCACCTCCAGCTTCTGCTGGGGATTCATCGAGGCCCCCGGACACTGCTCTCCGTCTCTTAACGTGGTATCAAAGATAATCACTCGATCAGACATTTTTTGTGGTTTTCCGTGGCTGATTTTTCACTTTGGGTTCTTGGGTTTTCGCCGCGGGAGCCCCGCCGATCCAGGGCATCATCGACCGGAGCCGGGCGCCGACGATCTCCACCAGATGCCGGTCCCCCTGAGCCATCAGCGCCTTGAACACCGGGCGCCCCGCTTGCCCTTCAGAGATCCACTCCTTGGCGAACCGGCCCGAGCGGATTTCTTCCAGGATCCGGCGCATCTCCGCCCGGGTCTCCTGATTGACCACCCGGGATCCCCGGGTCAATCCCCCGTACCGGGCCGTCTCAGAGACGCGGGCCCACATCCCTTGGATCCCCTGGGTGTAAATCATGTCGACGATCAGCTTCAACTCATGAAGGCACTCGAAATAGGCCAGCTCCGGCTGGTAGCCGGCCTGCGTCAGCGTATCGAATCCGGCCTTGATCAACTCCGTGGCGCCGCCGCAGAGAACCGTCTGCTCGCCGAACAGGTCGGTCTCTGTCTCCTCGGCGAAGGTGGTCTCCAGAACGCCGGCCTTCGTGGAGCCGAGCCCCTTCGCGTAGGCCAGAGCGATCTCCTTGGCCCGGCCGCTCGCGTCCTGATGGACCGCCACGAGACTGGGGACACCTCCCCCCTCGACGAACAACTGCCGGACCAGCGACCCCGGCCCCTTCGGAGCCACGAGGAACACGTCCACCTCTTTCGGCGGCTCAATCTGATGGAAATGAATGTTGAACCCATGGGCGAAGGCCAGCGCCTTGCCCAGCTTTAAATGCTGGACGATTCCAGTCCGATACACCTCCGGCTGGAGGGTGTCCTGCAGGAGAATCATGATCACCTGCGCCTGGGCGCAGGCCTCCGAGACCGAGGTGGGCTGAAATCCGTCCTCGACCGCTTGAGTGTAATGGGGCCCGCCCGGGCGCTGGGCGACCACGACATCCAGCCCCGAATCCCGCAGGTTCAGCGCGTGACCCCGTCCCTGAATCCCGTATCCTAAGATCGCGATTCGTTTCCCCTTCAAAACATTCAGATCCGCGTCCTTCTCGTAATAAATTTTCGCCACGTCACTTCCCTCCGTTATCTCGGGTTAGGGCAATTCGTCCGGTCCGGACGATTTCTTTGATTCCGTATGGTTTGACCAGCTCCAAAAGCGTTTTGACTTTCGCCTGATCCCCGACCAGCAGGATCGTCAAGGTTTTCGTCCCGACATCGGCGACTTCCCCTTTCAGGGTTTCAGCGATCTCCACCAGTTCCGGCTGGGTCTTTGGCGTCACTGAAACCTTGCAGAGGATCAGTTCACTCTCCAAGTGCTCTTCCTTCGTCAGATCCTGAATGGAGATGATGTCGATCAAGCGGTTGAGCTGTTTCTTCACCTGCTCGATCGTCTTCTCATCCCCGTCGAACACGATCGTCATCCGGGACGCGGTTGGGTCCTCAGTCTCCCCGACGGCCAGGGAGTCGATGTTGAAGCCGCGCCCCGCGATCAAACTCGAGATCCGGGCCAGCACCCCGAACTTGTTCTCCACCAGCACCGACAGAACATGCTTACTCATAAAGTCTACCTTTCGCGAATCGTAGAAGCCGACGGGTGACGCGGTGATGCCCCGCGTGTGGGAGGATCCACACCGGGCGGAGGGGCCCACCCGCGGGGCGAACCGCGGCAGGACCCGTCGGCTCGTTCACGCCATGTCCATGATCATCTCATCGATCGCCTTGCCCGGCGGGATGATCGGGAACACCTTCTCCTCCTCATCGCAGAGGCAGTCCACCACCCAGCACTCCTTGTCCTTTAAAATCTTCTCCAGGGTCGGCCGAACCTCCTCGGCTTTCCGGATCGTGACCCCCCGGGCACCGAACCCCTCCGCCACCTTGGCGAAATCCGGCGGCCGGATCGCACTGTAGGAGAACCGCTTCTTGTAAAACATCTCCTGCCATTGGCGGACCATCCCCAGGTAAAAATTGTTGAGGATGATCGTCTTGATCGGCAGTTTGTGGTCCACCGCCGTGGCCAACTCCTGGATGTTCATCACGAACGATCCGTCGCCGCTCAAGCAGATCACCCGTTCCTTGGGCCGGCCGAACTGCGCCCCGATGGCGGCCGGCAGGCCGTAGCCCATCGTGCCCAACCCCCCGGAGGTGATGTAGGTCCGGGGCCGGGTCCATCGGTAAAACTGGCAGGCCCACATCTGATGCTGGCCGACATCGGTCGTCATCAGGATCTCCCCCTTCGTCAGGTCGGAGAGGACCTCCAGCACGTACTGGGGCTTGAGCTTGGCGCCGTTTTTCGAGTAGGAAAGGGGATGCTTCTTCTGCCACTCATGGATCTGGTCCCACCATTCTTTGTAGTCCGGCTTCTTCTTGAGCGCCTTGATCTCCTTGATCAGCTCCTTCAAGACCCGTTTCACGTCCCCGACGATCGGCACATCCACCTGAACGCTCTTTCCGATCGAGGCCGGGTCGATGTCGATGTGGATCTTCTTCGATTTCGGCGAGAAGGTCTCCACCTTCCCCGTCACCCGGTCGTCGAACCGTGCACCGATGTTCACCAACAGGTCGGAGTACTGGACCGCGTAGTTGGTGGAAGCGGCCCCGTGCATCCCCAGCATCCGCAGGGAGCAGGGTTTGTCCTCCGGGTAGATCCCCAGCGCCATGCAGGTGGTCGTGATGGGAGCGCCGATCAAATCCACCAGCTCCCGGACCTCCTCCGTGGCCTGCGACATGATGGCCCCGCCGCCGACGTAGATGACCGGCTTCTTCGCCTCGACCATCAGCTTCGCCGCCTTGTCGATCTGGCCCCGGTGCCCTTCCATGAACCGCTCCGGCTTGTAGCCACGGATCTCGACCTTCTCCGGCCAGACGAATTCAATCTCCGCCTGAGAGATATCGACCGGGATGTCGACGAGCACCGGGCCGGGCTTCCCGGTCCCGGCGATGTAAAAGGCCTCCCGGATCGTCTGAGCGAGGAGATTCACATCCTTGACCAGAAAATTGTGTTTCGTGATCGGGCGGGTGATCCCGCAGACGTCCGCCTCCTGAAAGGCGTCGTTGCCGATTAAGTAGGAGCGGACCTGGCCGGTGATCGCCACAACCGGGATCGAATCCATGAAAGCGGTGGCCAGCCCCGTCACCAGGTTCGTGGCGCCCGGCCCCGACGTCGCCAGGCAGACACCCACTCTTCCCGTCGCCCGGGCGTATCCGTCGGCCATGTGGGCCGCCCCCTGCTCGTGCCGCACCAGGATGTGCTTGAGAGGCGCGTCGTACAGCGCGTCGTAGATCGGCAGGTTCGCCCCGCCGGGATAGCCGAAGATCACGTCAACCCCTTCCCGCTTCAAACATTCAATCAGAATCTGCGCGCCCTTCATCTTCATTGCAGTATTGCTCCTTCGCTGGCTGAGCTGACGAGTTTCGCGTATCGGGCCATCACCCCGGTTTTGTACCTGGGGGAGGGCGCCTTCCACTTGCGCAGGCGGAGTTTGAGTTCCGCCGGTGAAAGATTCACGTCGAGCCGCCGTTTCTTCACGTCAAAAGTAATGGTATCTCCGTTCTTCACCGCCGCGATCGGCCCGCCGACCGCCGCTTCCGGCGCCACGTGCCCGGCCATCAGGCCGTGCGTGGCCCCGGAGAACCGGCCGTCGGTCAACAGGGCGACCGAGTCGCCCAGCCCCTCGCCGACGATCGCCGCCGTCACTGCCAGCATCTCCCGCATCCCCGGGCCTCCTTTGGGCCCCTCATAGCGGATCACGACGACATCTCCCCTCTTGATCTTCCGGGCCTTCACCGCGGCGAAGGCGTCCTCCTCGCAGTCAAAGACCCGGGCCGGGCCCTTAAACAGCAGCCGGTCCTCGCCGGCCACCTTGAGCACGCATCCCTCCGGTGAAAGATTCCCGTGCAGGATCACGAGGCCGCCGCTTTTCTTGACCGGCTTCTCCAAGGGCTTCACCACCTGCTGGCCCGGCGTCTCCCGAGCGGTCGCCGCTTCCTCGCCGATCGTCCGGCCGGTCACGGTCCGGGCATTTTTTTTCAGGAGCCCGGCGTCGAGCAGGCGCTTGGCGATCAGCCGGATCCCCCCGGCCCGATGCATGTCCGGCGCGGTGAAATGTCCCCACGGCTTCATGTCGGCCCAGATCGGCGTCCTAGCACTCACCCCGTCGAAATCATCGATCGCAAGCTTCACCCCGGCCTCCCGTGCCAGCGCCAAAAGATGGAGGACTCCGTTGGTGGAGCCGCCGGTCGCCACCACTCCGGCGATGGCGTTCTCAAACGCCTCCCGCGTCAAGATCTGCCGGGGGGTCAGCCCTTCCTTCACCAGCTTCATCACCAACTGTCCCGCCTCAAAGGCGGCCTTGTCCTTCTCCGGGTCCATCGCCGGGATCGAGTTAAATCCCATCGGCGAAATCCCCAACAGCTCCATCGCCGTGCTCATCGTGTTGGCGGTAAACTGCCCGCCGCAGGCCCCCGGCCCCGGGCAGGCCCGGCGCTCCAGCTCGGTCAGCTCCGCAACGCTCATCTTCCCCGCTGAGCAGGCCCCCACCGCTTCAAAAACATCCTGGATCGTGACGTCCCGCCCCTGGAACCTTCCCGCCGCGATCGACCCGCCGTAGATCATCAGCCCCGGCACATTCAGCCGGGCCAGCGCCATCACCGTTCCCGGGATCGTCTTGTCGCAGCCGGAGAGGGCCACCACCCCATCGAACAGGTGGCCCCGCGCCACCAGCTCGATCGAGTCGGCCACCACTTCGCGGCTGACCAGCGAGCATTTCATCCCCTCCGTCCCCATCGAGATCCCGTCCGACACCGAGATGGTGTTGAACTCTATCGGCACCCCGCCGGAGGCTCGGATCCCGGCCTTGACCTGTTCCGAGAGCCGCCGCAAATGGATGTTGCAGGGCATCACCTCGATCCAGGTGTTGGCCACCCCGATGAGCGGCTTGCCGAAATCCTCATCGCTCAAGCCCACCGCCCGGAGCATCGCCCGGGCCGGCGCCCGGTCCACCCCTTTTTTGATGGCGTCGCTGCGCATCAGCGGGAACCGGCACCCACCAACATAGAGGAAGACTCTTTCATCCAGGCATCCAGTTCCGACCGCCGGAACCGGATCGCCCGGCCGATCCGCACGGCCGGCAGCTCTCCCACCTTGGCCTTCCGGTAAACCGTCTGCGGGTTGACCCGCAGATACTCGGCCACCTCGGATACCGTCATCACTTCTTTCTGCATGGACACCCCTTCGTCATGAGATCCCTCACCTGCTTCGCAGGTTCGGGATAAAGTATCTATTTAGCGGTTTGAGAGGTATTTCCGTCATTTTAGCGGTTTGAGAGGTATTTCCGTCATTGCGAGGAGCGACAGCGACGACGCAATCTCGTTTTTAAAGAGAGATTGCTTCACTCCCGTTGGTTGTTCGCAATGACGACCTCGTCGCTGTCTCAGACAGCTAAACAGATACGGGATAAATAAGATGCCAGGCACGCCCCTCATCACCTAATCGGTTTCTCCCTCTCTCCAATCTAGAGGGACTGAGAGGACTGGTGCCTGGCACCGTGAACTTCCTCTATATACTACAGAGTCAGGCCATCCGTGTCAATGAGTCTTATATTTGTTTATACTGGCGTGGCTTAGGCGGCGGTGAGGTAGAAGTTGATCTGGTCCTTGAGTCCTTGGGAAAGATTCCAAACTCCGAGGATCTCGATTGTTTCCAGGAACCAGCCGACGGTCAGCGAGTTGATCTTGGAGATAATCCCTTCCGGATGAAGATTGGGAACCGCTCGCCTAGCTCTCTCCATCGCCTTTTCATAGGTTCGCTCCGGATCTCCCGGAACATAGGCCGCGACCCGGCTCTCAAAAAGGAGCCGGCTGTCCTGATTGGGAAACTCTTTGAGGGCTTCGTCCAACTGTTCTTGGGTGGCCACGGCGGCCGCCTCCAGACGAAGCCCCTGGGCAATCTCCAACAGGACCGCCGCCTGAAGCAGGCGCAACACCTCCGGCTGTCCCTTGCTGGTATCCACGATGAACCGGAGCGGCTGGATTTGCCGTGTCGCCTCGGGCAGTTCTATCTGCGCTCGCTCCAGAATTCTAGCCAGCGTTACCTTTTGCATTCGGCTTTCCTCCAGACCCGCTGAGGGGCCGGCACGGCGTGAACGCTCCTGCCGGAGTGATTCGAGGACTTCAGTGAACAAAACCCTGGTTCGCTCCACGAAGGCGTAAGTCCGCTCACCGCGAAACGACCCTTCCACTCTCACTTTCCGAATCCATTCTTGCAACGTTTCATCCGGGATGGGTGCCTCAGCGCCTCCGGCGGCAAGGTGGTCAATCAAACGGAGTGCAGCCAGCCACATCAGAGCAGCATGGGACTCGGTCTGCGCGAACGGGCGGTTCTTCCCTTTGTCGATGTTCCCCGCAGAAGCCCCTTCCCCTTCCACCCACCAGATGAGCCGGTCCAGGGAAACAAAATCGGATACGGGCCGGAGAATCGGGAAAGGCCTCTCCTTCCTGAGGAGCGTATAGACCTCTTCCCAGGAAAGTCCAAAGACACCCCCATAGGGTCATGGCGATCAACTTAACCGTCGAGCACAAATCATGAATTGGTATACTGAAGACCCGCGGGGCTCCCCCCAACAGGACATAACTGCGCCCTGGAGGTGCGCTGCGGATGCCCCACAAGCCAAAGGATCCCGTCTCGGC